>NZ_QVLZ01000019.1:0-125412 GCF_003435205.1 Bacteroides sp. AF32-8BH
AGAACTGTAAAATATAAAAGAGGTTGTGCCAACGTTTTGACACAACCTCTTCTCTTAAATATTTTCAGTTGTGCAATTATGCCTCAGTAGCAGGAACAACAGAAACATATCTTCTGTCTTCTTTGCCAACTTTGAAGCTAACTGTACCATCTACTAAAGCGAAAAGAGTGTGGTCTTTACCCATTCCGATGTTTTCACCCGGGTGGAATTCAGTACCTCTTTGACGAACGATGATGTTACCTGCTTTGCAAGCTTCGCCACCAAATATCTTAACGCCTAATCTTTTACTTTGTGATTCGCGGCCGTTCTTAGAACTACCGACACCTTTCTTATGTGCCATTTCTTCTTACTTTTTAATTGATTAAGCTACTACTTCTGTAATTGTTAATTCAGTGAACTGTTGACGGTGGCCGTTCAGTTTTCTGTGTCCTTTTCTTCTTTTCTTGTGGAAAACAAGAACTTTGTCGCCTTTAACCAAGTTTGAAACAACCTGGCAAACAACTTTAGCGCCTTCTACGGTAGGAGCACCTACTGTTACGTTTCCGTCTTTGTCTACCAAAAGAACTTTTTCAAATTCTACTGTTGAACCGTTTTCTGCACCTTCGATGTGGTGAACGAACAACTTTTGACCAGCTTCTGCTTTAAATTGCTGACCGTTAATCTCTACAATTGCGTACATCTTATATATAAATGTATAAGTTAGCTCCGGCGGGTGGTCTTTAATCACTTAAAGAACTCTTTATCGAACCCGTTGCGGAATAATCGGGCACAAAAGTACTATTTTTATTCGTTCCCGACAAATATTTCTTTTATTTTTTATAGGAGATAAAATGATTACGGCAAATAAATGAGCATTTTAGCTCTCATTGTAGCCTATTGGACTAATTCTCCTAAATTCTGCATAATGATTTTGTGTGGATAAACACGAAGTTCCTCTCCCGTTGTCATTCCGTTCAGCACACCTGCAAAATCGACTCCTGCATTCTGCGCTGTTTCGGCATCTACGGTGCTATCTCCAATATACAATGTCTCTTCGGGGCTACTTCCCAGATGTTCCAATGCAAATTTAACTCCTTCCGGCGAAGGTTTCGGTGCTTTTACATCTTCTCCTCCCACTACTATATCAAGAAAATCTTTAGGCAGAAATTCTTCCAGATAACTCAATATCCGGAAACGATACTTGGTAGAGATAATTCCGACGCGGGCACCCCGTTTCTTCAATTCTTTCAGTGTAGACAATGTGTCGGGAAAAAGACGGGTATTTACATTCATGTGTACATCAGCTTCCAGTCTGTACTCCTGCCGGAAGGCCTCCAGCTGTGCCGGGTTGGTAATTCCGGTAAGGATACTGAATGATTCTTCCAATGTTTTGCCGATTGTACGCTTGATAGCTTCATCAGTAACGGTTAAATACTGATGCCGGGTAAGCACAATTCTGAAACACTTAACGATACCACGCGACGAATCGGCTAGTGTGTAGTCGAAATCGAATAAATAGGTTTTGTAGTTCATTGGGGAAAACTTTTCCGCAAAAGTACTAAATACTTTTCTTATTTCACAGCTTCTACTGTGTATCCTTGTCTTTTTAGTAAGTTTAATAATCCTTTTTCTCCGGGGAGGTGCAGGGCGCCTACTGCAACAAAAGTCGGGGCAGCCTTCATGATTGCCGGTAGTTTTTCAGCCCATGCTTTATTACGGTTGTAAATCATGGTATCTTCTTCGCCGGGAAGTGCGTCACATTGATCGCCTTTACGCTCTTCGCTGATTTTAAGCATGGTGTTCAGATCTTGGTTCATGTAGGCGTTTGTGAGCTTTTTCAGGTTTTCTACTTCAGTCTCTATATGGTTAAGAGTGCACATTAATAGTTGTGCTTGCCGTTGTAGTGAACTGCCATTGAAAAGCAGGTTGAATTGGAATTCTGCAGTTTCCAGTCCGTCCACCTTTTTTCCGTTTTGGATGGCTTGACTTTGAAAGAATGTGTCGAGTTGCTCTTGCGGGTTGAATTTCCCTATATGTTTTACGTAAGCCATCACCACTACATTATTTAATAAGAAGGCAGGTTTTAGCTTCGGAGCCATATTTAAATCTACCATCAGGTTTTCTTTGCAGAATTTATTAGCAGTCTCAAAGTCTTTCGGAGAAAGGAGAGAGTTTAGCGTGGTATCACTTTCAATCATCATTGCCTTTTGCATCTTTTCCATGGTGGCAGGCGATTGCATTTCCGACATTTTTATCTCTCCATATACTTGTTGAGTTTCATTCATAGCCTTTTTAAGTCCGGCAATGCTATCCATGATGCTGAACGGTGCTAGATGGTGAGTGCCTATGATGTAGGAAGGTTGGTTCAGTCCGTTGCCGGACACTTTCCATAAAAGCTGTGCATTGGCGCTGAATGCCACGCAAATAAATAGAACTGCTCCGATGAATGATTTCATAATTTTATATCATTAGAAGTTGATAATTAACGTATCCTGCCGCCGCTTATCCAGTGTTTGGTATAATAGTTTTCGTTCAAGTTGCTGACGATCACTCCTTTACTGGTGCTGGAATGAATAAACTTACCGTTTTTGAGGTAAATGCCTACATGAGCTACTTTATTTTTTGAACGACTGCTGGTGAAGAATACCAAGTCTCCTTCCCGGAGATTCCGTTTGGCGACTTTATTACTTTCTTTTTTTAGATCTTCCGTGTTACGCGGCACTTGGGTGCGGTATACCTTACGGTACACTTGATAAACTAATCCCGAACAGTCGGCTCCTCGTTTCGAATCACCTCCACCACGATAGGGAACCCCTATCCAGTCGGCTGCTTCCAGATAGAGCTTATGGTTATCCTCCATATTAATATCTACCCCCAACAATATAGAAGCTCGTGCCAATGCTTGATAATCCAGCCGGGGTGCGGAAGTGCGGCAGGAACTAAGGCTGGCAATCAGTCCTAATAAAAGGATGAATTGCAGGAAGTATCTTTTCTTTCTATCAGGTTTCTTTATACTAGACTTATGGGTATCAGACTTTTCTGTTATATATCTCATCATAATTAGTTTATGCAATAATTTTAGTAAGGATGGATACTTACCCTTCATTATTTTATCATTTCCTATTTACCGTTTACTCTTCTTCTACATTAAAATAATCCTCCAGTTCTTTCTCTGCGGAGTTGTCCTCGTTGATAATATCCCGGATGATGACACCGTGTTCCAATAAAGCAATCCTCGGACATACATCTACGGTATGATTGAGATTGTGACTGGATATGATAACCGTAGCTTGATGCTCCTCATTATATTTCTTGAGCAGATGTTTGATGATAGACTGAGAACTTGGATCGAGAAAGTTGAATGGTTCGTCCAGTATCAGTAATTGCGGGTAATGAAGCATGGCAGAAATAATTCCGATCTTTTGCTTGTTACCTGCGGAGTAGTTACGGATTAGCTTCTTGTGCCCGATCACTTCTCCACTCATAAAACGTTCAAAAGGAATCAGACGTTCGTCCACTTCTTCTTTCTTTAGTCCGTACATCTTTCCGATAAAATAGAAATATTCTTCCGGAGTGAGATAATCAATCAGAAAACCATCGTCAATGAAAGCACCGGTAATGCTTTTCCAGTCTTCGCTTTGGCTGACATCAATATCATTAATAATCACCTTACCATCGTCTGCTTTTAACAGATCCAGCATGATTCGGAAGAGAGTTGTTTTACCGGCACCGTTGTTTCCCACCAATCCGAGCATATCGCCTTGATTGATTTCGTAGTGTTCTATGTCTACGGCAATCTTCTCACCGAAATTCTTTTTAAGTTTGTCAATGATAATCATGATCTTCAATGTTTATATGGTTAATGATTCATGAGCGTTTATTGGCGGCTGTCTCTGAAGCTTTCCATGTTTTCGTATCGCCGTTTCATGAAACGATGATATACATTTTTAATCCATAAAGGAGAAGTCAGGGTAAATCCGAGACCGACAACTAACAGAATAATGTAAGTGATTGTTTCACCTAAAAATGCATTTAATAGACTGTATAAGATGAGAGGCACACCGAAAGCAGCGAAATTAACCACCATCTGTATAGCGCTATTCGTTTGTCGGCTTGCCACTTTCTCGTTTAAGGGGACCGTCTGTTTGTTGTAGACAGCCAGTTGGAAAAAACAGAAATAAATAAAGCCGATGGTATAGAAAAACCAGGCGAAGGCGCCCAGTAAAGTGAGTTTATTCATGATGATGGCGGGAATCATGAGTATGAAAGGTATGATTTCGCCAATGCTGTATGTGTAATATTTGGCTTTCAGTAGACTCATAATTGATTCTTTACGAGACATCAGGCCATCAATGTAATTACCTTCGAATGACATAATCTGTGAAAGGATAATCATTCCGAATACGGCAAAGTTGTATACACAGATGAAAGAAGTCATGAAATTCCCGTCGTAGACACTGGAAAAGCTAAGTGCGACGGAGAAAGCCACCACTACAATTGCGATATTGCGTAATGCACCTTTGCAGCGGCGGTTGCGTAAAAGCATTTTCAGTTCCAGCCTCATATATTCGCCAACTTCCCCGTAGCGTTCGAAGAATTTATATTCGGAGACATGTTTAATCTGGCTATCTTCTACTTTTGCCAGCTCTACATAGATAAGTCCGGACATGATCTTGCGGTTAATCAACCATAAAATGGCAATCACAAGTATGGTGCCGAGAAAATAGAGAATGTTGCCCTGTATGTATCCGTCTCCCAGATCCATGAAGAAATAGAAGAGAGGACTATCTTCGGGAATAAAAAGAAGGCAGCCTATTCCACCGTAGAAAGCGATAGGTAATAGAATCCACCAAATACGTTCGTTGATAAGAGTGCGGCAAAGCAAGTACCAGTAATTATTGGCAATAATCAATAGCAAGATACCGATAAGATAGGTGATGACACCGGGGATACCGAAAAACTTGGTAATAGTGATGAAGGAAAAAGGGACAAACAGAAACAACCAGAACAAGTTGAACAGGCTTAGTCCCGAGCGGATCAGTAAGAAGTCGATGACACGAATTCGTTTAACCGGCAGCAGGAGGTAAGGTTTTACCTCCTGCGTCGGTGTTTTTTGAAACGGAACACGCAACAGAAAGTCCAGTGCCAGGATAAAGATCAGAACCACTGCGTTCATCACATGATATGGTTCCCGGTTGGGAACCATATCAGAAAATCCGAACGCGAACGTCGTACCAAAGAATATCAGGTAACCGGCCCAGAATGCGCCCATGACATAACCGAATATTTTAGCAACTTTGTTCTTTTCATACATCGGATGCCGTTTGGCGGCAAGCCTTCCATGTTTGCGTAATTCGTTGAATATCATCATTCAGTAGATATACTAGAGAATTTTTATTTGTTTTCTTCCGGCACGGTCATGATGACTTGAATTTCGTTGTTCTGTTTCAGCAATTTGGCGAGGAAGTCTTGCACTTCTTTTGCTGTGATGCTGTTGACCAACTTTTCATAGTCTTTTGTATTATCCACACCCGTGTAGAGGTATTCGTCCATATTATTAAGCCAGTAGCCGTTTTCTTTCTGGGCGTCTTTATACTTCTTCAGCATATATTCTTTGATCTTCTGCATGTGTTCGGCAGACGGACCTTCTTTTGCCATTTTGTGAAGTTGTTCTACAACAACAGCAGACAATTTATCTTTCTTGGCAGGGTCAGTTTGGAATACAATCTGAAGAACAAGTTCCTCTTTCGGGTATTTACCAAGACTTCCGTTACAGCTTACACCGTATGTACCTCCTTCTTTTTCACGGATTTCAGCAGTGTAAACCAAATCCAGAGCCTGATCTAAGAAGCTAAGCAGGACATTGTTGCGCAAGTCATATTTGCAAGTGCCGCTATAAAGGAACATGATGGTAGCCATCGGAGTTTCCTGTGCCTTTGCAAATACATTTTTGATCTCTCCCTTGCGGATATCCATCTTGTTATCTTTGAAAGTCTCTTTACGGTTGATAGATGGCAGACCTCCCAGATATTTAGCGATTAACGGTTTCATTGTAGCCAAGTCTACGTTTCCTACCAGGAAGAAAGTGAAGTCACTTGCATCTTTGTAGCGGTCTTTGTACATTTCAAGAATACGGTCATAGTCGATCTGGTCTACCATGTTTTCTTTCATTCTGATAGCACGTGGATGGTGACCGTATAGTACGCTTGTAATAGTGTCACTGAAAGCAGTCATCGGGTTAGCGTCCGCATTTTGAAGTTCAGCTTTCAAACGGTTCTTGTAAGATTCGAATGCTTCGTTATCCTTACGCGGAGATGTGAAAGTCAGATAAGTAAGCTGCATCATTGTCTCAAAGTCTTTCGGGGCACAGCTACCGGAAACAGTTTCCGTAGTGTTGCCGATACCCGCACCTACGTTTGCACGTTTGCCAGCCAAAGCTTTACCCAGATCTACTTTGCTGAAATTACCGATTCCACCTACTAGAGCTACTCCGTTTAATTGAGAGATATTGATAATTTCTTCGTTCGGGAATACGCTGGTACCACCAAAGCTTACACCTTTCATTACAATCTGGTCAGCCTTGAAATCAGTTGGTTTCACATATACGGTTACGCCGTTGGAAAGTACCAACTTAGTCGTACCATAGATTTCACCAGCTTTTTCAGAAACAATCTTGCCGCCTTTAATATCTTCAGAGATCAGCGGTTCGTTAGAAACTTTATCTTCATAAGGTTTCAGATCGAATGACTTCATTTGTTTCAATAAAGCAGCAATTTCTTCTTTAGTAGGGTATTTTGCTCCTTCTTTTTCCGGACCGGCCAGCAAAACCACCTGATTGTTGTCAGTGATTAGTTGTTGCATCACCTGATTGACAGCTTCTACAGGGATATTCGGAGCCAGTTTGTTTACCAGTGTATATTCAACTTCTATTCCCGGAATCGGTTCTTTTTCAAGGAAATTGTTAACGTATTCGTTGACGTAAGAACCACTTTTAGTCTTTTCACGTTCGTTGTAAGCAGATTCTACGGCTTGCAAATAGTTGGCGCGTGCGCGTTCATATTCTGATGCGGTAAATCCGAAGCGGCGTGCACGTTCCGCTTCTTCCAAAACAGTTTTCATTGCTAAATCGATACCGTCTATTTTGCTGCTTGCATCAAGTGCGAGTGCTTCTTTAGTCTTGGCAAGGAAATAGTTTCCATATTCTGCGCTTGCGCTAGTGAAAGGAGGATTAGCGGTTTGACGGAGTTCATTCAAACGGTTGTTCAGCATATTCATAGCCATGCTGACCATATATTGAGTAGCATAATAAGCAATGGTGTTTTTCAAAGAATCCGGTGTAGCGTCTTGTTTGAAGAAGATGTTCACATAAGGATTCTTCACTTCCTTGTCTGTACCGATATAGATCAGCGGTTCCTGATTATCTGCCACTGGATAGTAGATACGTTCGGCCGGGTTTACCGGAGCTTTTACATCTGCAAATACCTTTTTCAGTTTAGCTTCAATTTCATCTACATTGATATCACCTACAATAACGATTCCTTGTAAGTCCGGACGATACCATTTCGCATAATAATCGCGGATATCCTGATAAGGGAAGTTGTTGATAACATCAATACTTCCGATAGGCATACAGTCTGAATATTTAGAATCCGGATACAGAGTCGACTGTGCATCAGTCATGATGCGAAGCATACCACTGTTGCGGCTTCTCCATTCTTCGCGGATAACGCCACGCTCTTTGTCAATTTCCTTGTCGGCAAGGTTGATAGCGCTCGACCAGTCGTGAAGAATCAGCAGACAAGAGTCTACCACGTTTATATTTTCAGTTGGTACGTTGCTGATGTTGTACACCGTCTGGTCGACACTGGTATATGCATTCAGGTTCGTGCCGAATTTGATACCTTTTGTTTCACACCAGGGCACGATGCCAAGTCCGGTTTCATCACCTGGGAAGTGCTTTGTTCCGTTGAAAGCCATGTGCTCCAGAAAGTGAGCCAGACCACGTTGTTGCGGTTCCTCAAGAATGGAACCTACTTTCTGGGCGATGTAGAATTCAACTCGTTTTTCGGGAAGGGCGTTGTGGCGAATGTAATAGGTAAGCCCGTTGTCTAGTTTACCGATGCGAACATTCTTGTCCACAGGTAATTCTTGCATGGGTTGTGCAAGTACGAGCTGGAAATTGCAGCATATAAAAAGGACTGCAATAAATAATCCACGTAATAAATGTTTCATGTTCTATTTAGTTTAAATAAATATTTCTGTGTTATTTGTCGTTGTGCTTGGTTGTAAATCACAAATAGACAGGGAAAAGAGTTATTTTATAGCTTCCCGTATCCTGACTAGCTTAGTTAACAGTCCTTCCAGAAGGTCTAACTTTAACATATTGGCACCATCGCTTTTGGCTACGGCAGGGTTTTCATGTGTTTCGATGAATATTCCGTCGGCACCTACGGCGATACCTGCTTTGGCGACAGTCTCTATCAACTGCGGCATTCCTCCCGTTACCCCACTGGTTTGGTTGGGTTGCTGCAAGGAGTGAGTGACATCCAGAATCACCGGATAGCCAAATGACTGCATTTCGGGGATACCACGGTAGTCTACAACAAGATCTTGATAGCCGAAAGTTGTTCCACGTTCGGTAAGCATCACATTCTTGTTTCCGGCTTCCACCACTTTGTCGGCAGCAAACTGCATTGCCTGCGGTGAAAGGAACTGTCCTTTCTTGATGTTAATCGTTTTTCCGGTTTTGGCTGCGGCAACCAACAAGTCGGTCTGGCGACAAAGAAAAGCTGGGATTTGAAGTATGTCCACGTATTCGGCTGCCATTGCAGCTTCATCTGCAGTATGGATATCGGTTACGGTGGGGACTCCGAAAGTCTCATGTACCTTTCTCAATACTTTGAGTGCTTTCTCATCGCCAATGCCGGTAAACGAATCCAGACGTGAGCGGTTTGCCTTACGGTAAGAACCTTTGAATACATAAGGTATTTGCAGTGCTTCGGTGATCTTTACTACTCGTTCGGCAATGCGCATTGCCATTTCTTCACCTTCTATCACACACGGACCGGCCAACAGGAAAAAGTTGCCGGCGGGGTTGTTCTTAAGTTCTATCATTTTATTATTTACCAATTACAAATTATCAATTAGATTGTGAGTATATGTTTCTCTCCTTGGGTGGAGTGATCCTGATTAGTTGGGGATGATAAGCGTTGTCTTTTCCGGGAGCACGCCTACTTCTAAAGGAAAATGTTTAGGCAACAAACGCCCGTCCAAATCCACCGCTGCATTCTGTGCCCGGAGTACCTTTACTTTTCTCGTCCGGTAGCTTTTCACCACTTTGTGATTCAGGATTCTTCCCTGAATCAGCATCCATAGCCCGGAAATAATTTGCAGGAATTCCGGGCGGTAGATTACAGATACATCCAGCCATCCGTTGTATGGAACGGCACTGGGAGTTTGTCCCCATCCCCAGGCACTTCCTATACATACGGTCATGATGCGTCCGCGGATATGTTCATCATTGATGCGGAGATGCATTCTGTAAAGTTTCCGTTCGAAGATGAGGGAGAACAGGGCGGCAACGTATGAAAGGAACTTCACACCCCAGAAACGTTTGGTCTGATCGGTGATTTTGACGATTCGTGCTCCCAGTCCGATATTAACGGCATTGAGGAAATAGCGGCGCTGGTGTTCGTTTCCGTCGTAGAAGTTGCAGTAGCCTACGTCTATTTTCTTCAACCGATGATTGATGATACAGTCGACAGCCGGCTTGTATTCGGTACTAAGTCCCCAATATTTGGCGAAGTCATTTCCGATACCGTTCGGAATCATGCCGAGGGCGATGTTCTCTTTGTCTTCGGCATCGGATAGCATAATGCCATTGATGGCATCGTTCAATGCCCCATCACCTCCCACAATGACAATCGTGCGATAACCATTGTTGGCCAAGATTTTAGCGAGACGCTCTACCGAACCGAAACCTTCGGATTGTACATAGTCATAGTCTACACCTTTACTGTCCATGTACTCCTTAATTTCTTTCCAGCGCTTCTTTACCTTTCGGGTACCAGCTTTGGGGTTGTAAATCACTCCCCATTTCTTCGGTTCTACACTCATATTTGTTTATCTATCCTATTGTGTATTAAAAATCGCACTATAATAACTGCCAAAGATACTAATTCCCTTGCAGTTTCTCTTTTACAAAAGCTATCTTTTCTTCCATCGGCAGCTCTGCATTCATCCAATGGATCGTAAATCCTCTTCTTTCCATGCCGCGGAACCAGGTCATTTGTCGCTTGGCAAACTGATGGATGGCTATCTCCAAACCGTTGAACATTTCTTCATAAGTCAGTTTGCCTATGACGTATAATGTCAGGTATTTGTATTCCAGTCCATAGTAGATGAGATCGTCCGGTGCAATTCCCAGTTCGATCAATCGTCTTACCTCGTCCACCATTCCTTCATCCAATCGTTGTTTCAATCGGCGGGGGATCTTTTCACGGCGCAGTTCCCGGTCAATGTCCACTCCGATGATGAGACTGTTCAGTTCCGGGAATTCCCTTTCGGGAACCGGATGGGCTGCATAATACTCTTCAATTTCTATCGCCCGTATCGCCCGTTTCACGGTATCCACATCGGTGGAGTTATGCAAAGCCTTGTATTGACTTAGCATTTCCGTCAACTCTTCCAGCGAATGATTTGCCAAACGGTTACGCAATTCCGGATTTTCCGGTACGGGCATCAGTTTATATCCTTTCAACACGGATTCCAGATACATACCTGTCCCTCCACATAAAACGGGAAGACAGCCTTTTTGTTTGATGCTTTCGTAAGAATTCAAGAAATCACGTTGATATTCAAACACATTGTATTTATATCCGGGGTCTGCAATGTCAATCAGATGATAGGGGATTGTACGTCCGTTTACGGTATAGTCGGCCAAATCTTTTCCTGTACCGAGATCCATTCCTCTATATATCTGACGGGAATCGGCACTGATAATTTCTGTGTTGAGTTCATAGGCCAAGGCAGCGGCAAAGGGAGTTTTACCCGAGGCTGTAGGTCCGAGTATGGCGATTAAATCATAGTCCGGCATAGCTTCATTCTTTTATATCTGCAAAATTACGAAATATTTTTAACCTGTTTGGTATTCAATCGCTTTTTTATCAAGATTAATAAGGGGATAGGGAAGGTTAATTTGCATTTTAACCTCTAATTGGTGGTATTCAATCTAATAATAATGAAGTGTATGAGAATACCGCCATCTGATATTATCTACTATAATATTTGTGTTGTTTTTATTGTCAATCTGTCAGGGTAGTGGCTAATCTTTTGATTTTTAGCGGAATATGGCTGATGATAGGAGCTGACAATAGGCTGACAATAAAGGTCTTGTTTTTTATTGTCAGCTTTGTTTTTGCTGATTAAATAGTATAGCTATTTGATAAACAGTTGTTTATCTCCTTTTTTATCATGATGCTATTTTTGTGATAACTTCTGTATATCTGTATGTTTTTACGTTATATTACCACTAAGGTTGTGTTGAAAAATCAGGTGTGATAACTCTAGTATGCTGATAGAATAACACGGAGATACGGGTAAAGTAGCTTAAAGATACTGGCATTGTTCAGCTAGAGTGCCTTTATTGTTCAGCTAAAGTACCACTCTTGTTAGTTCTCCACGGCCGTGGGAAGATCTCACCACGGCCGTGGTGAATGAATGATATCGGTAGCTTAACAGATGTATACCTGCTTGATAGAATAAAGATAAAGGTGCCTTAATAGAGTTGTGCTTACTTGCGTAAGTCTATAAACCTGACATTCAAAATCTTTTCCACATTTATCTGTTGTTGATCGTTTGTACTATCCGGCATACCTTTCCGTTTTTATCCACGCCTTCTATGGTTATATCTTCCGGTGCAGTGCTGTCCGGAGTATAGTATTCGATGGTTGCTTTTCCATTAGCATCCAGTTGAAGGGTAGGATTCCAATAGATCGTACTTCGTAAATCCGAGCGTTGGTCATTCTTCTTTTCAGGCGTATCATAAGTAGGATGATAGAACTCGACCGAGTCGCTGTACCCCAGTGGAGTACATGTGATAATGCCCTGTGCCGGTCTTGCCGGGATATCTTTGCCGTCTTTCAGCGTAATAACGATAGCACCTGCCGAACCGCGGGAACCTAAGATCGCTGCATCGGCACCGCGAAGAAGGCTCAAGCTCGACATATCACTGGTTTGTATCATGGTCAGGATGTCGTTATCGTCTTCATACACCACGTCGTCAACAACAATGACAGGTTGCTCGGGATTGTTGCGGATATGTATTTCATTTCCATTTGTCACGCTAATGCCCGGAAGTCTGGTGACTGCATCAAAAGCTGTTTGTGCACCGAATCCTTCCAGTCTGTCCCCTTCGATCGTGTAGGTGTTGATACCTCCTGTGTAAATACTTTCTGAACTGGCCTTTTTACGACTTCCAGTGACTACCACTTCTTTCAGATTGTACACTCTCATTCCACCTTCCATGTAATATTGGTCGCGGGTGTTGAGCAAATAATCTTCCATAAACGTTGCTGTTCCATCATGGAAAGGAGACTTGTGCGAAGTTGCCGGGTATTGAGGAGTGTCAATCACGATGTCCACTCCAGCAAATCCTCTTTTGGTACGTGCCTGAACAAGGAAAGTCGTGCTATCTCTGAAAGATGTGTTCACGATAAACTCTCCTTTTTCGTCTGTGGTGGTAGTGGCGATGATGTTCTGTTTGGGAGCCAGAATACAAATAGGTCCTTTCTTAACGTTACCTCCAAAGAAACCTTTGATACGTCCGCTGATAGTTTGCCCCTTTTCCATATAGTTGGTGAGGTTCATTGAAGGTGCAGTCAGTACATTCTGGATATGGTGTCTGCGCCATCCGTGCGTCATCATCAGGAAGTCTACCGTGCGGAGAGTCCGGAGGTCTTGCTGCAAAAAATAATATCCGGGATTTTCTACATATCCTTTTAAGTCGGAGGTCAATAGAAAATTCGATACGATATTGTCAGCAAGCGAATCCGGGCGGATACTCTTTCTGTCGGTAATGCTGATGGAAAAACTACCTTCTACCGGAGTACCGTTATCGTCTTTTGCTGAAATTTGCAGGGATACCTTTTCTCTTTTTCCGTATGTCGGCTTATCTGCAAGAATTTGCCATTGATGCGGATTCCGGTCGGGTATGAAAACCAGGCGTTCGCTAAGTGCGTTGCCCTGTTGGTCGATCAGCATGAAATGGGTGATGCCTGCGTTGAATAAACTGTCGTTCATTCTTCCAAAAGTCCTGTCGATACTGACTGGCTGCAGGATGACCAGCTTTCCACGAGTGTGCGCAATCAAGAATAACTTTTGAGGCCATTCGGTAGCTTCTGTTTTCTGGATTTCGTAACGGATTTCCTTTTTATAATGTGTCATGGAAAGTGTGATTCCTTTTTCTTCTACAGCTGGGAGGTCGAATCGTTTACTGATACCGTCACCGGATTTGGCAATCACATAGTAAGAGTTTCCCACAGTCGGATTCAGTGTGAAAACTCCCATGCCGTCATGCTCCGAGCGGAAAGCTGTCAATGTGTCTCCGTTGGCATCGAACAGGAATCCTTCTATTTCTGTAGAAAAGCCATCCGATCCTTGAGCCTTGAAAGCTATATTCTGATGAGCAACGGTCAGGAGAGCACCTCCTTCCGGGAAGAACTTAACATCAAAGTCTTTTGTAAACGAAGGCAGATAGAAAGTCTTTTTATAAATATATTGGGGATCATCGAACTCTACTTCAATGTGGCGTGTGGCAATAGGCTTCAAATCCGGCAGGGAAATAGAAATCAACCCATTCTCGTCTGTCTTTCTTTTACCTTTATCTTTAATCTTTCCGTTTTCAATGTAGCGGTAGCGGATGGCAGTATTTCCGAAAGCCTCTTGGGTATTGCTGGTAAATCTTACCTTGGCTGTATAATGTGATTCGTCTTCTTGCTGATACTCAATATTTGAAACAATCGTATTATCAATCGAATTACCGATTTTCAGATTGCGTGAATAAAAGAATTCCGGTTCCTGATTAAGCATCCAGTTGCTATATCCCCGCAAATAATAATCACCTGCAGGGAGAGTGGGAGGGAGGGTGAAAGCATTATGAAAACCCAATGAATCTCTACGGATCTTTTTCCGTTCTACAATAGAGTCGGAACGGTTGACAAGCTCTGTAATGATGAAGTTGCTTTGTGTATTATCTTGATGTGTAACAGAGTTTACCAGATATCCCTTGAACCATATTTTTTCTCCTGCCCCATAAAAGGGCTTGTCCAGATGTAAGTAGAGTTTCTCCTGTGGGACTTTTTCCAGTAGATTAAAATACGCAATAATTGTATCTTGTACGTTTTGCCCTGACAATGGGGCAAAACAGGACAGTATTCCGAAAAAGAAAGCTATTAAGCCTCTATGGATAGAAAATGTAGTTTTGTTTTTCATACGTTATGTGTTTGATTCTACATCTATGATTTGTGCATCCAGATCGAAAGCACTTTCTTTTTTACTGCCAGTATGTTAATCACCGATACAACGATAAATAATAGAATACCCATACTGATTGCTGCCCATAATGATCCGGTTTCCAGCTGTGGAAATAGGATGCGGATACTGTCTATGTAATAACTGCGCAACCAGGAGACTAATCCGATGGATAATACAAGCACAATAACGTTCAATCCTACCGTGAGCAACTGATAAGGCAATGCTACCTTGTTGGGACTGTATCCGATTAGTAATAGACTTTCCAGCTTGGTTGTATTCTTTTGTAAAAGCAGGAAGATGCTCAACATCAGTATATAGAATGAAAGGATACTGATAAATAAACCCACTCCCAATACAATACCTACGATAAGACGGAGGAAATAAGTTGTTTTTCCGGCATCCAGCTTACCATCTTCCGTTTCATATCCTTTCTTCTGAAAATAACTGGCGATGGCGGAATCTGCCGGATTGCTAACCTCGATAATCAATCGTGCCGGTTGGGCTTCTGCATTCGGTGCGAAATTCTCATTAGCCCATTTCATAAAGGACTGGGGAACAAGAATCGTATTCAGACGATTGGAGAAACCGACAATGTTTCCTTTGTACTGTTCCACCCGTCCGTTGCCACGCATCATAATGTCCATTTGAATCAGACTCATTAACCCTTCCGATAGTTTGGGGAGGCTGCGGCTTTGCGCAAAACCGAAGTTATAAAGGTTCAGATAGTTGCGCGGAATGATAATGGGTATGGTATGTGTGTTTTCATCGAAATGCCATTTATCGAGTTTGATGTCGACAAACTCATCGGGAACAGACTCAAAAAACATATCTGTGGAAAGATGAATACCGGCTTCCTTCATTCCCAATCCTGCTGAAACTTTGAATTGAGAAGGAGTGAAAGCTCCTATTGTTTTGGTAAACGGTTGCTTTTTCAGATCCGCAATTTCTTCGGCAGAGAATGTATTACTCTTTCCTGCAAAAGAACCGAGAGCACTGATTTTCTTTGTAGCTATGATGAAATCCTTTTTCATAAAGCTGTCTCCTTCGGTGAATACCGGAATGACATCTTTATAAAACTGTACGCTAAGCAATACAATCATCATGCCGAATAGGTTGGCTAAAAAGAAACCGGCTAATTGACCGATACTGATATGTTGGCGGAGAAGCTTCCAGACAAGAGTTGGCATTTTATTTACGATTTTACAATTTACGATTTACGATTTGAAATGATGCTGTGAAAAGAGGTTGTTCATTACCTGCTACCTGTTATTAACCAGCTTACTACAGTTGAAGTGTATGGTTGTAAGGCAACTCGATATGTTTACCGATGGAAGTGGCGATCACTCCGGCTCCTTGTGCCTTTGCTTCGGCGATGATAAGTTCACCCATGATGCGGCTGTTATCATCGTCCAGGTGGCTGATCGGTTCATCCAGAAATAAAAAGTCGAACGGCTGGCAGAGCGCCCGGATAAAGGCGACGCGCTGTTGCTGTCCGAAAGATAGCTTGCCGGCTTTCACATTTATTTTATCTGCGATCCCCAGTTGTTCGAAGAACGATAAGATTTCTTTTTTCTTTTTGCATCCGGTGAGGTTATTCTTCAATTGCACATTTTCAAGAGCGCTAAGTTCGGTGAAGATGCGTAAATCCTGAAAAAGCATACTTAGTGAATGCTTTCGCAGGTCGACCCATTGCTTCACGGAGTATGCTTTGATATTGGTTTCATCGAAATTAATAATCCCCTGATAGTCGTTGCGGTAGCCATAGATATAGCTGCACAACGAAGATTTGCCGGTGCCGGAAGCAGCTTCAATCAGATACATTTCTCCTTTCCGGAAGAAAAGATCCTGATGCCATACGTCCGAAGTTACCGAATTACGGTCAGCAAACACTTGGGGAAGTGTTTGCTGTAAGTGAATACTATTCATACCGTTGGTTTATACATTTATTACATGCCGGCAAATTGCTTGGCAAAGTCTACAATTTGTTTGAGGGCATTTACATCTTTGTCTTTCAGGCAGAGGTCGATCTCGCTGACTTCCCTTTCCGAACTCATGGACAGGTAAGAAACCTTGTTGGCCAGTTCGATATATGTCTTAGCTTCCTGTCCTCCGAAACCTGCTACCATTTTAACGATAGGCAGATCGAGGATTGCTTCGGCATTGATTGCTATAAATAGGCTCTTTCCCTTCATATCCGATGCATAAGGAGCATCTTTGACTGATTTGTCGGCAGTTTTACCTACGTTTTTGTAGAGTAACTCATCATTGGTTGCATACATTTGTTTATCCTTGATGCCGAAGAATATATTCATGCCTCTTGTCTTGTAGACATATTCGTCTTTGCCAAGTTGCATGATATCTTCCCCTCTCTTCAATCCCAATGATTCCTTGTTCTTGTAAATCATTTCAAGAGCATTGCCGTTCTTCACGTCAGCGTACATCATGAAAGTGGGAGCACTGCTCATCGTTACGTTGATTAATCCTGCAGAAATATCACCATTGAACGAACTGAACAACTCTTTTACTTCGTCTGCCTTAGCGATAGATACTGTGTTGCGGAATTCCTTGTTTTCGCTCAACAGGTTATACAGTTCGCCTCCTTTTACACCTACGTTGAAGAACATCAGGGTAGAAGCCGGGAAGTATTTAACGAAAGTATTGTTCGCTTTTCCAACAGATTCCATTTGTTTTTTTAGGAGAGCTTTCACTGCTTCGTTTTCAGTATAGTTTTCTGTTTTGAGGGCAATCTTTCCTTTTTCAAAGTTCAGTCCTCCTATCAGAGTGATGTCTTCCGCTTTCACTTCAGTAGGTAATCCCATGGTTATCTGATCGCGGTAGGTTGAAGGAATAGCTGTCATGGAAGCAAAGAAGTTAATATCACTTTTCTGTTTCTCCATTTTCTGGAAAGCTCCTGATTTCACGATACTATTGCTTGCTGTCTGTTTCAACAAATTAGTAATGGCTTCTTTGGCTTTATCAGTTTGAGTTGTTCCGCTGACATTGACTACCAATATAGTAGAACTATTGAAAACAAGCAAACCGCTGTTCATCGTTGTAAAACTGTAACCGTCAGCTTCGCCTACCGGTTGGCAGATCTGTTCTTTTGCCATCACGTCGAGTGAAGCATGCAACTTATCTTCATTGTTCACTTTACCTACAACAGTAGGATAAGGGAAAGAAGATGAAGAGAACACATAGAATGGAGATTCAACATCGATTCCCGATTCGCCCGGATTCTTCATAACCTTTTCCAGTTGTTGGAATGTGGCCGCATTCATTCCGCTTTTCAGTGCTTCCAGTACTTTTTGTTTAGCAGCTTCATTCTCTTTATCATCCAATCCCGCTTTGCTTGCGAGGGATTTAAGGTTGATAGAGGCAACTACCGAAGCGTCAGCCGGTATCACATTTGTATATTCCGATGTTTTGGAACATGCTGCCAGAAAAACAATCAGTACTGCCAGTACCGAGAGTCGTGAAATCGTTTTCTTTGCCATACTTATGTTATTTAAAAGTTGTATAATCATTGATTCAGACATTTACTGCTGTTATTGATTTTGCAGATTCAGCGTGTGGCAGGCCACCAATGCCGCTGTTTCTGTACGGAGCCGTGATTTGCCGAGACTAATCGGAACGAATCCCCGTTCGATGGCCTTCTTCACTTCTTCTTCACTGAAATCCCCCTCGGGACCTATCAGGACAAGGGCGTCTTCTCCTGGTTTCAGAACATTCTTCAATAGAGGTTTCTCCCCTTCATAACAGTGGGCGATAAACTTCTGTCCTTTAAACTCCTGCCTGATGAACTGATCGAACTCAATCATTTCGTTCAACTTTGGCAGTCGTGCCTTGAGAGATTGTTTGATGGCTGATACCAGAATCTTTTCAATCCGTTCGGTCTTGATGACTTTACGTTCCGAGAAACGGCAGTTGAGGAAAGTCAGTTCATCAAAACCTATTTCGGTAGCTTTCTCTGCAAACCATTCGTTGCGGTCCATATTCTTCGTCGGTGCCATGGCAATGTGTAAATGGCACGGCCATAACGGTTCCTGAAAAATGGTTTCTTTGATGTTTACGAAACAACGTTTGTTGGTTGCAACAGTAATTTCAGCTTTGTAGAAGTTACCCTTACCGTCGGTAAGCGTGATTTCGTCTCCGATACTTAGCCGCAGAACACGGATACAGTGTTGCGCTTCCTCTTCGGGAAGCTCGTTGCTTTTCTGTATATCGGGAGTATAAAATACGTGCATAATATTACTTACTGATTTTTATTTCTTGAATTGATTTGATCGCGTATCTGTGCGGCTAACTCGTAATTCTCATCTTTAATAGCCTGTTCCAATGCTTCTTCGAGCGTTCTGGAAGTAGTACCGGGCAAATCATGTTCTTCTTCATCCCCTTCGTCGTTGTCCGTTTCTTCAGAACGGGTTCTTTCTTCTGACGACATGTGAAGACATTCCTGTTCAAGAATAGAATCATAAATCAGAATCGGGCAGTCGGCACGCACTGCCAGGGCAACTGCGTCTGAAGTCCGTGCGTCGATACGTATAATTTCTTCGTCTTTTTTGAGGTAAATATAGGAGTAGAAAATACCATCCTTTGCTTTGTAAATTAATACACGTATCAGGCTGGCTCCCAGTATAGTAAGACTTGTTATAAATAAATCATGTGTCAACGGACGGGGAGTTTTCACTCCTTTCAGATATAGAGCGGTAGCCTGGGCTTCCGCTGGACCGATGATGATAGGCAGTTGCCTTTCACCGTCCACCTCGCCTAATAGCATTGCAAACGCGCCTACTTGCGCCTGGCTGTTCGTGATATTTATAACTTGTAATTCTACCTTTTTGTCCATCGTTCTCTTTTACTTAATTTGTTTTATTCTCTTGCTGGTGTTTGTACTTGAATACCAAGGCAAACAGAATGCCGATCACCAGCGCATAAGCGGCAAAGATCAGCCAGATGTCCATCCATTCGCGGCTCACCAGTCTGCCGTCGGCATATACAGAGAATGCATCAACTACCGCACCGCTGGCATATCCGCCCATGATGGCTCCCAATCCGTTAGTCATCATAAAGAACAAGCCCTGTGCACTGGCACGGATAGAAGAATTGGCTTCTTGTTCAACAAACAACGAACCGGAAATGTTGAAGAAATCAAAGGCCATACCATAAACGATCATGGAAAGGATTAGCATCCATAGTCCCGATCCCGGATCTCCAAAACCGAACAGGCCGAACCGGAACACCCAAGCGAACATACTGATTAGCATGACTTGTTTGATTCCGAAATGACGCAGGAAGAAAGGTATGGCAAGAATAAACAATGTTTCGGACATCTGTGAAATGGATAACAGGATGACTGAATGTTTCACTCCGAAAGAATCTGCATATTCAGGGATGCTGGCAAAACTGCCTAGGAAAAGGTCGCCGTAAGTATTCGTAATCTGCAATGCTGCACCTAGAAGCATGGAGAAAAGGAAGAAAATAGCCATTTTCTTTTTCTTGAATAACACCAGCGCATCCAGTCCGAAAGCGGAGAGCCATGATTTGTTTTCAGATTTAGCCGGTCGACAGGCCGGGAGCGTAAATGAATAAAGTCCGAGTAGCAATGCGGAAGCACCTCCTACATAAAGTTGTGCACTTGAATTCTTGAATCCGGTAAGGTCGACAGCCCACATGGCACAAATAAAACCGATTGTTCCCCATACGCGGATAGGAGGGAAGTCTTTAATCAGGTCACATTTGTATTGCTCCAGTGCATTGTACGATACCGTGTTGGCGAGGGATAAAGTGGGCATATATACCAACAGGTTGAGTAACATGGCCCAATACATCTGGTCGTATCCCGTTGCGGTGGAAGCGTAGAAGAGACATCCTGCTCCTGCAATATGGCAAAGTCCGTATAAACGTTCTGCATTAAACCATTTATCGGCAATAATACCGATAATACCCGGCATTACCAAAGAGGCAATCCCCATGGTGGCGAAAATGGCTCCGATTTGTCCTCCTTCAAAATGAAGTTCTCTTCCCATATAACCACCTAATGATATTAACCATGACCCCCATACAAAGAATTGCAGGAAGTTCATAATAATCAAACGAACTTTTATACTCATGACTTTTTTAATTTGTGTTTCTCTTCACATTCATAAACCTTGCAAATATAATATTTTCGTTGAATAGGTGGATAAGTAATTTGATAAAAAGGGGATAAAAATGGCATAAATGCGAAGAAAAGATGAGATTTGGGTGTGAAAAAACAAATGAAGGGGGTATAAAAAAAGAAGGCTATCTATCCCAGACAGCCAATCTTTGTTAACCTTAAATCTAATACCATGAAAAACACAGTGCAAAGATATAGGGTTTATGTTATACAACATAATGTTTTCTCGAAAATCTTCTATTTGTTAACTCTAATTAACTTTGAATCTTCCGTTTTTCTGTTACTGCCCTCTCTAATCAGCCATACTTCCGGAGAAATGTCTGATATCCGAATGGAAACTTGACTCCGGCACCTTGCCGGTTATTCTACGTAGAGTACCAATCCTTTCAGATATTCTCCTTCGGGATGATAGATGTTTACCGGATGGTCGGCCGGTTGAGTCAGCTGGTGTAGAATGCGTACGCTACGCCCTGACATGGCTGCTGCGGTAAATACGGCAGTACGGAAATTGTCTTTGCTTACCACTTGCGAACAAGAGAAAGTAAACAGGATACCGCCCGGTTTGATTTTCTCGAATGCTTTGGCGTTCAGTTTACGGTAACCTTGCAAAGCATTCCGCAGTGCATCTTTATGTTTGGCGAATGCGGGCGGATCAAGGATGATTAAATCATATTGGTCGCCCATGCGGTCGAGATATTTGAAAGCATCCTCGGCAAACGCCTCGTGGCGGGAATTACCGGGGAAGTTTAATTCCACGTTTTTGTTAGTCAGATCAATCGCTTTGGCTGAACTGTCGACAGAGTGCACGAGTTTCGCACCTCCGCGCATGGCGTAGAATGAGAATCCACCGGTGTAGCAGAACATATTCAGTACCGAACGGTCTTTGGCGTAATGTTCCAGCAAAGAACGGTTTTCACGCTGATCTACAAAGAATCCGGTCTTCTGACCTTTCAGCCAGTCCACATGGAACTTCAAGCCATATTCTTGTGCGATATTATCACTGCTTCCTCCTTTCAGAAAACCGTTTTCGGGGAAAAGGTCTGCCTTAAAAGGAAGAGTTGTTTCTGATTTATAATAGATATTTTCAATTTTGTCACCCATTACTTCGGATAAAGCTTCGGCAATTGTCATACGGTCTACGTGCATTCCTGCAGAGTGTGCCTGCATAACAGCGGTTTTGGCATAAACGTCAATCACCAGTCCGGGGAGATTGTCTCCTTCACCGTGAACGAGACGGTAGGTGTTGTTGGTCGGATTAGTGGCGATGCCGATACTGCGGCGCATATCGTATGCAATTTCCAGTTTGCGTTTCCAAAAATCGTGATCGATAGGTTCCTGGCGGAAAGACAGTACGCGCACAGCAATACTTCCGATCTGGAAATGTCCTTCGGCAATAAATTCTTTTTTTGAGGTGTACACTTCTACAACTTCACCTTCATCGGGCTCTCCGTCAAAACGAGCGATAGCACCGGAAAAAATCCAGGGGTGGAATCTCTTAAGAGAATCTTCTTTACCAGGTTTGAGATATACTTTATGCATAATGTAGTCTTTCCTCAACCCTCTCCCAAGGGGGAGGGCTTCAGATCGTTTTATTATTGGTTATTAATCACTTATTTTATTACTTATCACTTCTTCCGCGGGAGAGACAGTAGCTGTCAGCGGAGAAACCTCCCAATCTCCCGTCTGTTTCAGTTCTTGCAACAGATTGTAGATATTGAGGCATGCCCATGCATCGGTAGCAGCGTATTGTTTCTGTCCGTCACTTAATACATCAGCTTCCCAGTTGGACAAGCGTTGTGATTTGGATATTTTTTCTTTGAATAAGATGGCGTAAATCTTTTGCAGACTTTTGTCCTGTATTCCGAATTGACGCACATAGTCCTGTAATTCGATACAGCTTTGTTGGGTGAAAGGTGCACGTTTGTGCAGCATCATAAAGTCGTCTTTCAGTGAAAGTCCCACTTTGATTACAGCCGGATTTTCTAACAAGTCAACCAATGGCTGGGTCAATCCCGTCATATTGAGCCGGAATAAGAAACAACATTCTTCGGAAGAAATCTGGAGAAGTGCTACTTTGTGCGATTGTCCTTTGGTAAAGGAAGGGCGAGTTTCGCTGTCGATACCTATCACTGGTCTGGATTGGAGGTAAGCTACAGCTTTTTCCGTTTCAGCTTCCGACTGGATAACATAAATACGTCCCGGAAAGACTGTTTTCGGGAGTTCTTTTAGTTCATCTTTATCTATGGTTCTTCTTACAATCATTTTTATTTTAATTCATCATCGTGGCAATGGCAACCGTCTTCGTGACAGTGGCAATCATCATCGTGGCAATGACAGCCATCTTCTTCACAACAATCGTTGTCGTCGCTTGGTTCGTAAAATCCTTCTTCATTACCTACTTCCTCTTCTTCTTCCTGGTTGTATTTCACGTCATGAAGGGCACGAAGTGTGTTTACCAGTTTCTGTCCCCACAGTGTACCGAAGTTTTCCTGGCAGATGGCCAATGAATCATTCATTGTTTCGTTCAGTCCCAGTTGGAAGACAAATATGAAATCTTTAATATCCTGATAAATGTCGGCCAGGTCTTCCGATATAGACTTCTTGATAGGCTGGTCGCTATACACCATATCTTGCACGAATACGTCCAGATAATCATCCTTGTCAGCCATCAATCCGGAAAGGTTGATACGCAGAATTTCGTAAATCTCTTCTGTGACATACGTTTCAAGTGCTTCGTCCCCGATAGTCTCACATTTGGGCAGCATAGATGCTTTGAGATAGAGCAGGGGAAGTATTTTTAATGATGTATCAACGAAAGTGCTGCGCTTCATGCGTTCGGCACGTTCGAGAAATGCACAAAATTCGGCAGCTACCGTTACGAACTCAATTACGTTTTTATCAAATATCGTTTGGCTTTCTTTTTCCATGATCTATATTGATTTGAAACGCAAAGGTAAGAAAAAGGATTGAATGAGCGTAGTGCTCGTTATTTTTTTATTATTTTTGCAGCTTAGAATCTCATTCCTGTTTTATAAAAAAGAATTAAAGACTCATGGCAAAGAAGAAATTAGATAAGGAGGCGGAACGCACTCCCTCTTCCCCCAGTAAAATTGTGGCTGTATGTAAGAATGAAACTGTTCATTTTGTAATCGGATTGATGCTGGTCATCTTTTCTGTTTACCTGTTGTTGGCTTTTTCTTCCTTCTTCTTCACGGGGGCTGCCGATCAAAGTATTATTGATAGTGGCAGTTCGGCAGATTTGGCGGCTGTTAATAATCAGGTGAAGAATTATGCAGGTTCACGTGGAGCGCAGTTGGCCAGTTATCTGATTAATGACTGTTTCGGTGTTTCTTCTTTCTTCATACTTGTTTTCTTGGCAGTGGCAGGATTGAAGTTAATGCGTGTACGTGTTGTACGTCTGTGGAAGTGGTTTATCGGCTGCACACTCTTGCTGGTCTGGTTCTCCGTATTCTTCGGATTTGCCTTTATGGATCATTATCAGGATTCCTTCATTTATTTGGGAGGTATGCACGGATATAATGTCAGTCGTTGGCTGATTTCGCAAGTTGGAGTACCCGGTGTGTGGATGATCCTGTTGATAACCGCTATCTGCTTCTTCATATATATAAGTGCACGTACCGTCATCTGGTTGCGTAAACTCTTCGCATTGAGTTTCCTGAAACGCGAAAAGAAAGAAGAAAAGGAGAATGTTCCGGAAGGAGAAGGAGATCCGGAATTTACGACTTCCCAACCGCAAGAAGTGGAGTTCAATTTGAAACGGACGTATAAACAGACACCTCCTCCGGCACCAGTGATGGATATTCAGGCTGAAGAACCTGAAGACGACTTTCCTATTAATAAACCGGAAAAGGAAGATATTTCCGTATCTGACGAAAGTGAAGGAGTGACTATGGTATTTGAACCGACTGTTTCCAATCCTGCTCCTATTGTGCAGGAAGACTCTTTGGAAGAGGCGGAACCCGGATTTGAGGTGGAACCGGCAGCTTCGGAAGAAGAATACCAGGGACCTGAACTCGAACCGTACAATCCTACTAAGGACTTGGAAAACTACCGTTTCCCGACTATCGATTTGATGAAGCATTTTGAAAATGATGATCCGACGATTGACATGGACGAGCAGAATGCAAATAAAGACCGCATCATCAATACATTGCGTAGCTTCGGAATCGAAATCAGTACGATTAAAGCAACCGTGGGACCTACAGTAACTCTATATGAAATTACTCCGGAGCAGGGAGTACGTATTTCTAAAATCCGTGGTTTGGAAGATGATATTGCATTGAGCCTTTCCGCTGATGGTATCCGTATTATTGCTCCGATACCGGGTAAAGGAACCATCGGTATTGAAGTACCGAACAAGAATCCGAAGATTGTTTCCGGACAGAGTGTGATCGGAAGCAAGAAATTCCAGGAATCCAAATATGACTTGCCTATTGTATTGGGTAAGACGATCACGAACGAAGTCTTTATGTTCGACCTTTGCAAGATGCCGCACGTATTGGTGGCAGGTGCAACCGGTCAGGGTAAATCAGTCGGTTTGAATGCCATTATCACTTCCTTATTATATAAGAAGCATCCGGCAGAATTGAAGTTTGTGCTGGTCGATCCGAAGAAAGTGGAATTCAGTATCTATTCGGTGATTGAAAATCACTTCCTTGCCAAACTTCCTGATGGAGGCGAACCGATTATTACGGACGTAACGAAAGTAGTGCAAACCCTGAACTCTGTTTGTGTGGAGATGGATACCCGTTATGACCTTTTGAAGATGGCACATGTGCGTAATATCAAAGAATATAACGAGAAATTTATCAACCGCCGCCTGAATCCGGAAAAGGGACATAAGTTTATGCCGTATATCGTAGTGGTGATTGACGAGTTCGGAGATTTGATTATGACTGCCGGTAAGGAAGTGGAACTTCCGATTGCCCGTATTGCACAGTTGGCGCGTGCTGTCGGCATCCACATGATTATCGCTACACAGCGTCCGACTACTAATATTATTACAGGTACGATCAAAGCCAACTTCCCGGCACGTATCGCATTCCGTGTATCTGCCATGATGGACTCCCGTACCATTCTCGACCGTCCGGGTGCTAACCGTTTGATTGGTAAGGGTGATATGCTCTTCTTGCAGGGAGCCGATCCGGTGCGTGTGCAGTGTGCCTTTATCGATACGCCGGAAGTGGAAGAAATTACGAAGTTTATTGCCCGTCAGCAAAGTTATCCTACTCCGTTCTTCCTGCCAGAGTTCGTGAGCGAAGATGGTGGCAGTGAAGTAGGAGATATTGATATGGGACGGCTCGATCCGTTGTTCGAAGATGCAGCCCGACTGGTGGTGATTCATCAGCAAGGTTCCACTTCGTTAATTCAGCGTAAATTCGCTATCGGTTACAACCGTGCCGGACGTATTATGGACCAACTCGAAAAAGCGGGAATCGTAGGCCCTACCCAGGGAAGCAAGGCGCGCGATGTATTGTGCATGGATGATAACGATCTTGAAATGCGATTGAACAATTTACAGTAACCGTTCGTTTATTAATCAAATGAGAAAGTACATTTTTAGTGTTTTAATAGCTTTACTGTCTTTGCCTGTGATTGCCCAACAACAGCAGTCGCAGGCTAAAGCCATTCTTGACAAGACGGCAGAAGCGTTTCGTAAAGCAGGTGGTGTAAAGGCTGATTTTACTGTAAAGGCTGTGACGAACGGTCTGGTAGAAGGTGCAGAAAATGGAACGATTCAGTTGAAAGGAGAGAAATTCGTACTGAAAACATCGGATATCATCACTTGGTTTGATGGAAAAACGCAGTGGAGTTATGTGACAAAGAATGATGAAGTGAACGTCAGCAATCCGACACAGGAAGAGTTGCAGCAGATTAATCCGTATACGTTTCTATATATGTATCAGAAAGGATTCTCTTATAAGCTGGGAGCAACCGGGTCGTATCGTGGAAAAGCCGTTTGGGAAGTCGTTTTGACTGCCAGAGATAAGAAACAGGAGTTGGAACGTATCACTCTTTTTGTGGCGAAGGATACTTATGAACCTTTGTATATTTTGCTTCAACAGCGTGGTCAGCAGACGCGTAATGAGATAACCATTACAAGTTATCAGACTAAGCAGAATTATGCGGATCAGGTTTTTACGTTTGATAAGAAACAATACCCCAATGCGGAGGTAATAGATTTGAGATAATATACGTTTATAACAAAACGATAAAGATAAATTAAAATGGCAGAAATAGAAAAAGTAAAATGCCTGATTATAGGTTCAGGACCTGCCGGATATACGGCAGCGATTTATGCAGGACGTGCAAATTTATGTCCGGTGCTTTATGAAGGATTGCAACCGGGTGGCCAGTTGACTACCACTACGGATGTGGAGAACTTCCCCGGTTATCCGGAAGGAATCAGTGGTCCGCAGTTGATGGAAGACTTGCGTGCACAGGCAAGCCGTTTCGGAACAGATGTTCGTTTCGGTATTGCTACGGCGGCCGATTTGAGCAAAGCCCCTTATAAAATAACAATCGACGGTGACAAGGTTATTGAAACAGAATCATTGATTATTGCTACCGGAGCCACTGCTAAATATCTGGGACTGGAAGATGAAAAAAAATATGCCGGAATGGGTGTAAGCGCTTGCGCCACTTGTGACGGATTTTTCTATCGTAAGAAAGTAGTTGCCGTAGTCGGTGGCGGTGATACGGCTTGTGAAGAAGCTGTTTATCTTGCCGGACTTGCATCCAAAGTATATCTGATTGTCCGTAAACCTTTCCTGCGCGCATCGAAGATTATGCAGGAACGAGTAATGAACCACGAGAAAATAGAAGTTCTTTTTGAACATAACGCAGTTGGTTTGTTTGGCGACAATGGGGTAGAAGGTGTAAACCTGGTGAAACGTTGGGGCGAACCGGATGAAGAACGTTACAGCTTGCCTATCGACGGTTTCTTCCTGGCTATCGGACATCAACCGAATACTGAAATATTTAAAGAATATGTTGATACGGACGAAGTGGGTTATATCATCACGGAAGGTGATAGTCCCCGTACAAAAGTTCCCGGAGTTTTTGCGGCAGGAGATGTTGCCGATCCGCATTATCGTCAGGCTATTACGGCTGCGGGAAGTGGTTGCAAAGCTGCTTTGGAAGCAGAACGTTATCTTTCTGCCAAAGGACTCATTTAATCCGGTTTATATCCGATCATAGGAAGGTGTGCCATAATGAATAATAAAACGCAGATTAACGCAAATTATCGCAGAAATAATTTTATAAGTCGTTGATTAATATATCAATATAATTAAAATAATCTGCGATAATTTGCGTTAATCTGCGTTTTGACACACTCTTATTTTATAAACTCAAAGCTTTTCGAACAATATTTGTCGATTGTCTTTGGTTAATACGCTTCTATTTCATCTATCCATAATTCGGCAGGAATGACTTCCGGCCCGTTATTCTTTTCAAAGTTGATACCATTACGCAGTGTGCCACCATTCTTGATTTTGACTTTCAAGAACGTAGCCTGTGCCGGTTCAAATTCAATGGAATCGGTGAATGCAATTCTTCCTGTTTCCGGATAATCGTGTTTCAAAGCTTTTTCGGCTATCCGTGTGTATTGCTTGCCGTCTGCTGATACTTCTACGGCAACTCCTCCTGCAGGAAGAATTCTCATGGCAGGATTGAATAAAGAACCGAAAATAACTTTGCTGACTTGTGTCGGTTTATCCAGATGAACGATAAATTCCAAGTCCTTACCCTCCACGATACCGAAGCTACACCACGGAGTATAAGAAGCGTTATTGCCTCGTTTGCCGTTGGTTAGTCCGAAAGTGGTTTTGTCAGCTCCTAATACATCGTTTTCATCGAATATATCGCCTGTCCATCCCATCGTATAATTAACCGTATAGGGCTTTCCTGTTAATAAATTGCCATACAGTGGTTTGTGAGCTACTTTACCCAACATCTTTCCGTCTTTGAAAGCAGCGGCTTTCAGGTCGATATTACCTTCAAGAACGAAAGGCTTTTCATATAAGACGGACGCTTTGGTCGGTTCGCTCCCGTCCGTTGTATATCGGATTTCCGCATTCGGGTAGAAACTTTCCAGCAATACCATTAAAGGACCGTTCTCATCTGCATGCGTATTTATATTTACGTCGTAGAAGTTGAGACAAGGTTGGGTGTTCATAACTTTCAAACGTTCAAATTCAGTCACCATCCGTTCGCAGAAATTCTTCCAGTCTTTGTTTGCGTTTTGTGTCCAGGCCGTTTCGGCGATAGCCATTGCACGCGGGAAAGCCTGGTAGTCTGTACGCTCTGAATTCTGCATATACTCTCTCCAGATATTACCTTGTATTCCGATGATATGCTTCTTGGCAAGCTCGTCAGCGTCGTCCGGAACAGGGTTGTAGCTATATGTTTTCTTCAAGGTATTGTATCCGCCAATAGTAGTCGGAGCAATTTCCGGCTCTTCCTGATAGTAGTCCAGGTATACATAAGGATTCGGAGTCATGATGGCATTATGCCCTGCTTTGGCTGCGTTCATACCGCCTTCTACACCGCGCCATGACATAACAGTCGCATTGGGAGCCAGACCACCTTCGAGAATTTCATCCCAGCCGATGATGCTTTTGCCTTTGCTATTCAGGTATTTCTCCATACGGGTAACGAAATAGCTCTGCAACTTATCCTCTTTGCTGTGCTTTATTCCGTCTATCTTACTGGGAGTCGTATCATCTTTCAATCCTAACTGGCGGATTAACTGCTGGCAGAAAGCACTGTTCTTCCATGCTGTCTTGGGACATTCGTCGCCACCGATGTGAATGTATTCGCTGGGGAATAATTCTATTACTTCATCCATCACTCCTTCAAAGAATTTGAAAGTCGTTTCACTCGGACAGAATACCTGTTCGAATACTCCCCAGGTAGGAGATACCTTGTAAGTCTGTGTAGAGTCGCATGACAATTCCGGATAGGCGGCAAGTGCAGCCAATGCATGTCCCGGCATTTCTATTTCGGGAACAACATTGATATATTTACTTGCAGCATAAGCCACTACATCTTTGATTTGCTCCTGTGTATAATAACCTCCATGTTCTTTTCCGTCGAATACTTGCGGATAGTTTACATAGTAATAGTCTACTAATGTCTTTTCACGTTTGGAACCGATTTCCGTCAATTTGGGATATTTCTTGATCTCGATTCTCCATCCCTGATCGTCTGTCAAATGCCAGTGGAAGACATTCATCTTGTTCATAGCCAGTAAGTCGATAAACTTGTAAATGTAGTCAATCGGTACATAATGGCGGCAAACATCCAACATGAGTCCGCGATGAACAAAACGGGGTGAATCTTCAATTTCTACGGCAGGAACCGACCAGTCAGCTTTCTTATCCAACTGCTTTCCGTAAATTGCCGGAGGGAGTAACTGATAAAGAGTCTGCACTCCATAAAAGAATCCGTTTGGCTGGGAAGCGGTGAGTGTAATGAGACTGGGAGTGACCGATAATTTATAACCTTCTTTCGGCATACCTTCTTGTACAACAAAAGAGATCGCCGTTTTTCCATCTGCACTTTCAGCTTCTTTCAAGGAGATTCCTGCTGTCAGTTTTAGTTGTTCGGCCAGGCTGTCGGCAATGCTTTTTACTTCCGGAGCATCCGAGGGAACTACGAGGCAGACTTTGTTGTTTAGTTCAAAGCGTCCTTCCTGTGGAAGAATCTGGTTGGGTTTGGGAACGATGTTGTACTCGTTCACCGCTTCTTTTGTCTTCTGGCAACTGGGGGTAATCATTAGCAAGGACAAAAGAAGAAGAGAAATACTTTTCTTCATGGTCAAAATGTGTGTTAAGTTATAAATAGATTTGACAGGGCAAATGTACTTGTTTATATGATTAGTTCCAATAATATGGAAATAAAAAAGCCGGAATGATGTCCGGCTTTTAGCTAAAGTTTCAGATTAATGTAGTTATATAATTAAGAGAGAGTTTTTATTTCAGTAGTTGCTCTTCGATGATTTGTACGTACTTCTCCGGAGTAGCTCCGACTTCAATAATCGGTTTGCCGCCTGCAGGTATGAAGAATAAGGTAGGCAATGCCTGTACACCGAAGTGATTGCATAAATCCTTTTCTTTGTCCGCATTAACCTTGTAGAATACAACTTTACCTTTATACTTTTCAGCCAGCTTTTCCATTTCCGGAAGTAAGCGCATGCAAGGTCCACACCAAGTTGCCCAGAAATCAATTACAACCGGTTTGTCGCCATTATAAACGAAATCGTTCCCTTTTCTGTAGTCGAAGATGTGTTCGAGGAAGAATTGGCGGGTAATCGGATTCAGTTTACCGTCTTCAACTTTAGTTTCCGTTACTTTAGCTTCCGCTTCCGGTATAGGAACCATGTCAAACGGCTGGAAATAAATTTTCTGATGAATATAGTCAATGGATATGATTCCGTAGTCCAATATCTTTTTGCCTAATACGGAGCGTTTCAGGTATGGATTCTTCACTGCCATGGCATCCTCAATCTTTGTTTTTACAAACATGGTTTCAGGTAAGATGAGGCTTTCCTCTTCTTGAGTCGCTTCTTTATATCCATTGGAAACTTTTTGGTTGGTTCCTTTGGTATATTGTGTGCTCCATGTATTGAAATCTTTTTCGGTAAGATTCACTAATCCTTCGCTCCATGTATCCAGAACAAGAGAAACGGGTTTTCCCTGAATGGATATCGGACATACGATTCCTAATCCTGTAATTAGCTCAAAGTTCTCCCGGTAGTTTAATTTCATGTAAGAAGGACGATAGGGCTGCGTAATTGTGAGTTTTTTCCGCTGCATATCAATAGTCAGAACGGAAGTGCGGAAAATAGCACCGCTTAATACACCCATCACTCCCAGCTTGCGCAGATATGGTTCGTCTTCCAGAGTGAAAGCAGGCAGATCGTTGTTAAACGTGTTGTTGCCAATAGCAACTGTTGCCATTTCATATACTTTTCCAACAGGTACTTGTTTGAATACAAAATCCTGATAAGCACTAAAAGTACCGTTCTTCCCCGTGTCGATGCGTAACTTCTTGAGAGCCTCAGGAAGCAGGGCGTTATGTCCTGACAGATCGAGGACGAAGTCTGCCACTTCGCCATTAATGGCGGCTTCTACGATAATCTTTCCATCAATGGTTTTGAATGGAATGACCTCTGTCATACTGTTCTGTGTCTGTGCACTGATTCCTCCGGCAATACAAAATGCAAGTAGACAGAGATACATCTTTGTTATTATTCGCTTCATATCTTTTTTCTGTTTAAAGTTCATTTCTCTTTCCTGATTTCAATCTTTTTCTCTTGATTGTCTTTCTTGACAATAATATAACCGGTATCACCGGGGATGGCGTTCATGATATCTTCCACAGCCATTTGGCTCATGGGACAATCGTCCAAAGAAGTACCGTTGATATTAATCACCTGGTCGCCGAAAGCAACTTTATCTTTCATGCTGTCCCAGATCGTTGTAATTTCGAATCTGTCATTGCGTGGCAGAATACTCACGTTCCAGAGAGCGGGAGCACCGCCCATGTCGGTTTTTCCTTCTTCAAACGGGAAAAAGTAGAATCGTCTGCGCATATAATCGATAATTACTTTACCGTATTCCAGTAAATCCACCCCGATGATGCTTCCATTCATCACTGTGGTCGTACTACCCACGTTCGTGAATTCTTTCCCCATGATGTTGATAGGAGGAACAGTCACCTTCTTTATATCCACCGGCTTGCCTAGACCTGTTATTCCGGCAGCTACGATACCATATCCATGGTTAGTAACTTTCGAAATGTCAGACAGCCTTTCATAATCTTCTGTAGAATAAAGCAGAAAGCCTCCCGCACCTGTATCGAACAGAACCTTGAAGTCATTGTCCCCTAAGCGGACATTGACAATGGAGTGATGATCCGTCTCATCCAACAGCGGAATCCCATCCGTTACTTTTAGTCCTTCGGGACGATACGGATAATTGATAACCATTATTTTAGAACGGGAATCGAATGTGACTACCGACTGTGCGAAAGCGTCTCCTCCAAGAATACCGACAACCCCTAGTCCGGTGAAGAATGGATTCTTAGGCAGTACCATCGTCTTCAACTGCTTGATTTTATAGTTTTCCCCGATAGAAACATTCTGTACGTGCGCTTCCTGATAATTGGAGCCTTGTGCATTCACATCGGAGATACGCATATATCCTGCGGCAGTAGCTTTCATTTCCGTTGCGGCATCATACATCGTTCCGGTTCTTCCTCCCGTATCGACGATATATTTCACTTTTATACCGTTAACAGTGACGGGGATAATGATTTTCTCTTGTATAAACTCATAAGGAATGGTGTCGCAAACCTTATTCCGGATTTGCGCTGCCATTCTTTGTCCGCAGTTTAGAAATAATAGCAGCCATAAGCCGGTCAGTATTCCTATACTTTTCATATTATTCTTTTTCATAGATAATATCCTTTACTCCGGAAGCTGTCTCAATCGTCAGTTTCGTCTTCTTTTTCTCTTTTAATTCCGGTATTCCGTTCAGAATACTTTCGCAGAAGTCATATTTCTTAGCAGGTTTGCCATTGATTTTAACTACCTTGTCTCCGACTGCTATCTTACCTTTCGTACTGCTCCATACGGTAGATACAAACAAATCTCCGTCTTTGACCGTTAAGTCAAAGTTGTTACCTTGATTGTTTATTTCATTGTCCGGTTGAAATGCTTCGAAATAGAATCTTCCGCGTGGATAGTCAATGGTCACTTTACCGTATTGCAACAGTTTGACGCCCAATAATGTGTAAGGGTGATTGTTGGTGCTGGTTGTTACGTTACGGAATTTGGTGGCTCCGACTGATAGCAATGGAATACGAACCCTGTAAGAAGAAGCTTTGTCCGCCTGGCCAGATACTCCGATACTCCCTTCTCCATACCCTTCGGAAACCACTTCCATAGAGGCTTCCAGTTTGATTTTTTCAAAATCACTTTCGATAAGTGATAACAGACTGGGACTACCTGTATCGAATAATACATTTATATTGCTAACCGGAGCTATTTGTATGCTGACGATCGGCATACCGCCCCCTTTGGTGAAATTCAACATCTTTCGTAAAGACACTGTCGATGGCTTTTCAGCAGAGGTAACTATAATATTTTTGGCTTGTGAATCAATAGTGACAATGGTGTTGGCGAATAAATCACTGCCGATGATGCCATCTACTCCAAAACATTCCCAGCCTTTTACTTCATCAATGACCAGTGACGGAGCATTTTTGAAATTAATAACATGGTCGGGGGTAGTCAGGTTCTCTATCCGGGTAGTCTTGTAATAGCTTTCCACGTTATTCACATCCGTTACTTTAGCCGAGTCGGTGGCTGCCATTTGCAGTGCCTGGCAGGCTTGAGTCGTGAGTGCCGTACGTCCTCCTGTATCAAAAATGAAAGGACGTGCCGTGCCGTTCACTTTCATTTCGATAATCATCTTTTCACCTACCATCCGGTAAGGTATAGTTGCCTTATATTGTTGGGCGAATACAGGAACCGCCATGCAAAAGGCGACAACGGTTCCTATCATACGAGTCGTATACTTCATAAGTTAATTTTATTTGCTGACTTTTTCTGCTTCCAAAATTGCCTGATAAGCGTTTACAATACCTCCGGAAATACACAAATCATCGAAAAGGAACAAGTCTTGTGAAGGACTGTCGTTTACGCGGATTCCTTTTTCCACTTCCACCCCTTTGCGTGAAGTGACGCTCTTCAGTAGTATGTCACGGATTTGCGAGCCGGTTAATTTAGGGAAATATGATTTCACTAAGGCAGCTACACCGGCTACAGTAGCCGAAGCCATTCCTTCACCTGTACCTTTTTGGTACGTATCACCCATATAGGATGAATAAATATCTGTTCCCGGTGCATAAAGATCGAGAGTAGTTGCACCGTAATTGGTGTTTAGTACCGGATTTCCATTCTTATCAGAAGAAGCAACCACCATAAAATTGGTAAGTTCTCCGTCTTTTCTCATCTTCCGGTTAGGGAAGAATTCATCTTTATCCATATCTACTGACAGATCCCAAACCGGAACTATTACCAATGCTCCTTTCTTTTCAGCTTCTTTCAGCGCATCTGCTACCCATTGTCTCTGTTCTTCCGGGTATAACGAATTTTGTTCCGGCAATAAAATAATATCCGCTCCGTGGTTTACTGCATACCGGATGGCCAGTGCCATATCTTTTAAATAAGGTTCTCCTTCTCCCGGATGAATACGTAAAGTCATAATTTCTGCATTATCGGCAATACCGTTACTTCCGACACCGTTGTCGCGTTTGGCTGCGATCACTCCCGCTTTCATAACTCCTGTTGCTGCGTCAGACGTCAACAGTACATTATTGCCATATTGTGTGTCGTTAATATCCAAGGGATTATCACCTACAATTTCTTTCCGGTTATCAGTTCCGTATTTCTTTAAAGCATCTTCATAGGACGTTTTGGCTGTTGCTACACTTTTCTTTCCCATATTTTGATATACGGGTTCCCATTTATCCGTATTATAGATACTGAAATAGTAGGCAGTAAACACAAAGGCAACTTCTGAAAGACTGTCTCTTTCTGCTTTGGGATCATAACAACTTTGGAAGTCCTCAACGGTTAACTCTTTTCCGGGGAAGCGTTTTTTCATGTCCTTATCGAACTTTTCAACATATTCTTCTATTACATAAGAAAGTTGGAGACCACCATAGGTTCCTCCGATTCTTGATTCCGGCATGACTTTATAGCGATAGTAGTTATATTCTTCCATATTTTCCGGTACGGGAACTTCTTGGCGTTTTCCATTGACAATCTTATAGTACTTTTTTCCATCGAAAATATAGTCAGCATATTTATCTTTTAGGCGGAAAAATTCACGTTCTCCTTCGCGCGTCAGAGCTTCCATTACTTGACCGTCTTTACCTCCGATGAAGTTCCAGCCATTGATATCGTCAACAAGCCCGTTTTTATCATCATCTTTTTGGTTTAGTTTTTCTTTCGGGTTCATCCAGATTGCATGTTTCAGGTCTTCGTGTTCTACGTCCATTCCTGTTCCGATCAATGCAACAACCGGTCTTTTTTTAGCTTTCTTTTTGTTAGCTTTCAGATACTCGTAAGCCTTGTTTACTTCGGCACCATATACACTGTCTTTGTCGAAAGAACAGTTAAACCAGTCCAGTTCGGATTGTTTCTTTTGTGTTTCTGCTTCTTGTTTGACTAACTGAGCCGATACTGTAATGCTGATAAAACAGCATACGATAGGAAATATAAGTTTCTTCATTGTTGATGAGTTATAATTTATACAATCTAGTTATTTTCTTATTTTTAAAATGGCTTCACGCACCTGTTCACCCCGGACATTACGTGCAGCGAGTTTGCCTTCTTTGTCAATGACAACGAGGAAAGGGATGGAGTAGAAACCGTAAGCAGCCTGAATAGCGCTTGGAGTCTTGCTGTTTTTGGGAAATCCTGTTTTATCCCACAACATCACCCACGGCAGTTTTTCTTCATCCAGCATTTTTCTCCATTTTGCTTCGCTGTCATCCAACGAAACACTGATGAATTCTAAATCATCCGCTTTCAGATCATTATATATTGTCAGCATACTGCGCATCTCTTTGCGGCAAGGACCACACCAGGAAGCACAGAAATCCAGTACGACAATTTTTCCACGGAAGTCTTTTAAACTTACACTCTTTCCATTGCTGTCAATGAACGTAAAACCAGGACATTCTGCACCGATGATCTGGTGGGAGAGAACTTCTACTTTGTTGATTAACCATTTGGCAGACAAAGAATTCCTATCTTGTTCCGGTATCATATCCAATAACATTTTGTTGGATGGGTAATCATTCACATCTGCCAGATAAGCTAATGCTGACGCCATGGCAGGCGTCAGTTTTTCTTTGGCAGAAGTCGAGATTGTTGCTTTATCCGGATCTCTTTCGGCCGGCATATAGTTTTGTAAAGTCAGAAACGGATCAATGCCGGTGAATGAAAGTGAGCTTTGTTCGGGATTCTTTTCATCGAAAAAGCCATTGATACTAACAGAAGTATTTTCAAAGTAAATGTTTTGTTCCGTTTTCCCGATACATAGCGTATATACGTCGGGCTGGATCTCTTTCTTTTCTGTTTCGAATACTCCGTTCTGGCTGATGGAACAAGTCAAAACAAGGTTTCCATTCAAATCTTTTACTTGTAAGGTAGTAGGTCTAAGTATCCTTAACTTTCCCTTAAACTGCAGTCCGCCGTTGCTCCATAGGGAGGAGGTGGTGCATAAAAGCAATAGTATTAGTGAGAGTCTTTTTATTAATTCCATAATATTGAGTTTTATAATATATCGTAAAGCAACGAATAGCTTTGTCGTTATCCGTATCTATTTTAATAACTTGGTTACTACTGGATAAAGAAAAAAGTTCTACCAGTCTCCCCAAGGATCATCATCGTCATCTCCTGCATCAGCTTCTGGTAGTTCCGGATAAGGTTTGATATCCCATTCTTCCGGTCCTTGAGCGATAGCTTCCAGGTCAATATTGTATTTTTTTAGATAATTGGTTACAAACTCGAACTTACTACTCATAAATGGATAGGTTGCCGAAGGCCACATTGCTTCCCGTTCTTCCTTAGTAAGACGCATGGCTATTTGCATGTAACCGATAAATGTTTCTTTGGCTGTTGGAGGATTATCAGAATGTGGTTTACTATATTTTGCTGATAATGAATTTACATCACCGGGATAGCCTCTTCTAAGATAATAATTAGGATCAGCTTTGCTTTCAATATCTTCATTTCTGACAATCTTAGTTGAATGGTCGAATCCTGCATCAAATTCATCTTCGGGTACGATAATGTTACCTCTGGTGATGGCTGTGTTTATAACTTCATCAATTATTTTGAAGCGACGCACAGTAAAACTGTCCTTGTTGCCGGCAATAGGGGTTTTCAATCCAGAGATTGGATCATCATAGGTGCTGTGAGCTGCATCTCCCCAGAAGCAAGTTACCCAGCAGTCAGTTTGGCTTTCTTCATGTTCGGATAATGCTACATAATATTCTAACACTCCCGGTACAATGGAGGCAAATACCGAGTAATTGTATCCCACATACCAATACATGGGAAATACTCTGTCCGTAACTTCCCGATTAAGATAAGGGAATATATGATTTTTCATAAAAGTAATATAGAATGCCGCCATCTCCTCATTGAGACAATTTTCGAACACTCTTGTAGAGCCACCGATACCACCACCTGTCCAATTTTTATTGAGGTCTTTTTCTGTGATATCTTTATATATTATTTTCACTCCGAAGTCTTGGTAGATTTTCATGGCATCATTGTCCCAAGAATTATCTCCTTGGGGAAACTCAAATCCTCCGGCCTGTGCAAGTGGGTCTGGTGTCGGGATAATTGAATCATCTTCGTAGCAAGACGTGAATGTGAGACAGAACAATAATATCCATACGTTATATATTGGCTTCATAATTTTCTGTTGTTTAGGATTAACGATCATTATTTTTATAATTTATAGTTAGTTTGTTATGGAAACTCCAACCCGTTCCGGACCGAACGGATTTTGTTCCAATAGTAAGTTTCTTTGCAATACATTTGGAGGTATAGGTAATACGTATGAAGGATCATTTTTTGTTAATGTGTAAATTTTTCCTTCCCATTTGTGCTGTATGGAAGGCATGCCATATCGACGTAAGTCAAACCAGCGTTGGCCTTCGTAACAAAGTTCTTTTCTGCGTTCTTCACGTATCTTGGTAATAAGATCATCTCCACTCAATCCCGAAAAGGATGGTATGTTTCCTTCGTCATATCGTTTTTCCAGTAGTGCGTTCATAGTGGTGATAGCTTCTCCTTCTGCTTGACTCATGGCAGCAGCTTCAGCATAATTCAGATAAGCTTCTGCTACCCGGAAAGAGAGTGCGAAATAATCACTGCTTCCGGAAGTGGGGACAGAACGGAGCGTCTTATATTTGCCATAGGGAAGATACGTATTATAAAATGTACTGCTCTCTGGGACATCTTCATTATACTGTATCTCCCGAGTAATATAACGATCTTTGCGTAAGTCACCTTCCGAGAAACTGTTAATCAACTCATCTGCTGCTTTGAATTTTCTTCTGGTATCGTTATTATTCTTACCTTCCTTTTCAATATAACCTTCGTATTCACCTGTCAAATCTCTTATGGTTCCATAACTCCAGATAACTTCTGGAGAATCATAGGTGTTGAATGTATAATAAGGTTCTTTCATACCCGCTTCCGGTGCAGGGATTGTATTCAGATCGCGCAGTGAAAAGTTCCAATCTTTGATAACTTTTTCTGCATACGTTTTTGCCTCTTTCCAATTTTCCATATAGAGAGCCACACGTGATTTTAATAATTGCACCATAGGTAGGCTAACGAGGTAGTTTGGCTCATATTGTTGTGCGGCGGAGAGAGTCAAGAATAAACGTTCTGCTTCGTTTAGGTCGGCAACAATCTGTAGATATACTTCCTCTACCGTATTTCGTTTCATCAGTACCTCACCTTCATCTCTCATTTTACTGTCAATTTTTAGAGGAACTCCCAATGATTCTTTGTCGTAATTATATGGAAGTCCGTATTGATTAACCAGCATATAATAGAAGAAAGCCCTCAAAGCATAGGATTGTGCCTTGATGTAATTTTTTTCAGCTTCTGTACCGGACACTTCGTCAGTATAATCAAGTGCAGCATTGGCTCCTAAAATATATTCATAAAGGTTTCCCCATGTATTGCTCGGCTCTTGTCCTAATTTTTGTTGCATTTCGAACATATTGGGTTGCCAACTGTACAGTACCTCGAATGTTTCCATTTTTCCCTGTTCATTTTCAGGGAATTCGTAACCCTCCACTTGATTTTGATCGATATCATCTGCAAGTATTTCCAAATAGGCTAGAAATTTGGTATTCCCTTGTTGGGGATAAGCCTCTCCAATAAGCATCTCCTGTAATGCATTGGCATCCTTGGGGATGTATTTGCTTTGTGACTTGGGCTCTAAGAAATCACTGCAGGCAGTGAGACTTGTCAATGTAATTGTATAGATTAAATATTTAAGTTTCATATCTTTCTTTGTTTATAGTTTAAAATCCGATATTAAGTCCCAGTGAGAAAGATCGTGGCATGATACTGTTTTCTAATTCCGGGTCGAAGCCATTGAAACGTTTGCTGGCTATTACAAATATGTTATCCATATTAAAATTGATAGCTAGGTTTTTTGCATGGATCTTGTCACACCATTCTTTTTTCATTTGCCATGATAATCCGATGTTACGACAACGTAGGAATGAACCACTGACTACCATAGCATCTGATTTCTCCCACATTTCAATAGCTGATTCTGCACTATCTGTATTAGGCAGGGTCCACCCTATTTCTATCGGCCATGTCGGAAGTCCGGGAATATTTGTGTAGACCTCATCTCCGGGCTTTTGCCAACGGTTTAGTAAATCGCGGTTTACATTTTTGGTTGGATCCGGCATCATACTGCCGCTTCCTTGAAAATCACTGTAAGGTGACGGCAAGCGTTTTTTACTACCTAATAAAAGGGAGAAACTGGTATTTAATGACAAAGATTTGTAACGGAAACTAAAACCGAGACCTCCGGTGAAGTACGGCTCTGTTTCTCCGGAATATACCAAGTAAGTAGTCGGATCGATACTTTTGCTCTTTTCTTCATCTGGGACCTCAACGTAGTTGAACATTGGTTTACCATTACTTCCGTCAAGACCAGCAAAAGAGTATGACCAGAATGCACTCAGCGGATAACCTTCTTTTAATATCTGTGTACTACCTCCTCTCAAGTACATTGCTGTGTTTCTGTCAATTTTGGTTTCTCCACCTTTGTTCCAGTTTTTAGAGGCATTCAGGTTGATGTTCAGGCTGAAATCGCGCTTTTGGATAGGCGTGAATGATAATGTGTATTCAATTCCCCGATTGTAAATAATTCCACCGTTACGTTTCATATCATCAATTCCGTATTCGAATGGCAAATCTACGGTGATTACCGCATTGGAACGTCTGGTATAATATTCCAGATTCATATAGAACATACGGAACAGTTCCAGATCCACGCCGAAGTTCCAGTTTCTGGTACGTTCCCAGGAGAGATATGGATTAGGTATCTGGCCGATAGTGGAGAAGTAGCGATTATATCCGGGTTGTACTCCCTGTTGGCTTAAGATTAGTTCAGGACTTTCTCGTGTTAAAGCATTTCCCTGAATACCGAATGTTCCTCTGAAATTAAGTGTAGTGATCCATTTCAAATGTTTTTGAAAGAAAGCCTCTTCTGATGCTCTCCAGGAGAGACCGAATGAATAAGTCGGGTCGATACGATGGTTTATATCCTGCCCGAAAACGTTGGAGGCATCATTTCGTACATTGGCATTGACTACATAGCGATTCTTGAATGAATATGCGAAAGTAGCGAAGAATGAAAGGAAGTTGTTGGTATTGTCTGTTCTTTGCCAGCCTCTACTATAAATATCTCCTAATATTCCCCAGCCTGTTGGAGGATTGTTGGGAGTTATCACTTCACTTGGTATGGTAGGAGCAACAATACGTTCACCTCTGTCCGGCACATATCCCCAAACTTTATTGGCTGTTCCTTTCGCTGTAGATGAACGGAGTTCCATACCCAATAATGCGTTCAATCGGTTATCAGGATTGAATGCTTTACTGAATTGTAACTTGTTCTGAATATTGTAGGAATACTGGTTGTTGTCGTTTGTATACAATATACCTCCGAATGGAAGCTGCGCAGCTTTAAATTCAGCACTGGTGGGAGTAACGGAATTAAAATCGTAGCCGCGATACTCGTTGGCAATATAGTAAGTACGTTCGGTAGCCCAGCTTTCATTCGTACTATTGTTATTCGAATAACCTCCGGTGAATTGGTAGGTTACCCAATCAAGAATACGCCAGTTTACATCTAGTGAGGCGGACATGAAGTTCGAACGTGCTTTTGAACCGCTGTTGTCCCGTTCATTGATAAAATTGTATGAAAGGGTTTGTATCTTACCAGTTTTAGAGTTGTAGCCGTTCCTTTGCATATAATAAGCGTCCGGATCGATGATGCGGTTGGTGTTAGTAGCATAACTCATTGGGTTGACTTCGTTGAAAAAGCCATTTGTGGTAGAAACACTACCGTTTAAAGTCAGATTGATAGTTAGCTTTTCTATAGGGCGTAACATCAGGGCGATACGGCCTGTCATACGTTCGTTGTCGTTGCCGATTTCCTGGCCTTCACTGTTATTATATCCTATGGATGCTGAATAACTGAACTTGTTTGTTCCGCCGGAAACACTAACGTTGTGAGTATGGCTGAACGAACGACGTGTCAGGCGTTTGAACCAGTCTGTATTACGGGTTTCCATATCGTTATAAAGCTTTCTGTATTCGATGTCTGAAATATCATGTTCCTGCAGCATCCGTAATATACCTTCATAGGTGTTAAGATCCTTATAAGGTGTTTCTATATAATTAACCCCTGCATCAAACGCTTCTTGTGAGAAACGGACACGTTCTTGAGAGTTCATGAAGTTGAACATCCCATAATTAGGACGTTGTCCGATGTTAAAGTTGGCGGAGTAGTTTACGGTTAGTCGGTCAGTAGTATTTTTCTTGGTGGTGATTTCGATTACACCGTTAGAGGCTTTCGAACCATAGATGGCAGTGGCGGAAGCATCTTTCAAGATGGTGATATTTTCGATATCGGCGGGATTTAACCACGAAATCTGGTTACCGATAATGTCTTGCAAATTTTTAGTCATCAGGTCGCCACTGTCTAATGTTACCTGAAAATCTTCCTGGATAATGCCGTCTACTACCCACAATGGGTCACGGTTTCCTTGCAACGTACTGGTACCTCGAATCTGAATCTTGGGGGCAGTACCTACACGACTGCTTGTATTGGTTACAACCATACCCGCTACACGTCCTTGTAACATTTGGTCAATAGTAGTAAACGAAGGCATGATGATATCTTTTGCTTTGATGCTGGTAATAGATCCAACGATGTCACGACGTTGAATATTCTGGTATCCGGTTACCACCACCTCATCTATTTCTGTGCTGGTGGAGCTGTTCAGAGTGACATTAATGGTTTTTTTACCCGTATATTTTACCGTTTTCTTTTCCATTCCGATAAAAGAGTACGTAAGAATCAACCCTTCCTGTGCTGGAATATTAAACGTGTACTGCCCGTCCAATCCTGCAATGGCTCCATGTTTAGAACCTCGGATCGTGATAGTAGCGCCGGGCAAGGCCTCACCGTTAGTATCCCGGACCCAACCGCTGATGGTTATCTTTTGGCTTTGTCTTTTCTTTATAACAATTGCGCTACCAGAGATTTCGTAAGTCAGGTTAGTGCCTTCCAGACATTCATCCAGAATTTCAGTAATCGTTTTGTCTTTGGCTCTGATGGTGATATCAGTTACATTAGCGACATCTTCCGTTCCATACATAAAGACAAATTTCGTACGATTCTGCAGATACCAGAGCGCTGCTTCCAGCGTTTCTCCTCTCAAGTCGATGGAGATTCTCTGATTGTCCTGTGCTTGAATCATGAGTGAAGAAAGGGAGAATATCCATAAAAGACAGAACTTCACAAAGTTTCTGCTTGCATAAGATACCACCCATGGCAGGGATTTTACTCGTTTTTTCATAATGCGTTAGTTATATTATGTATTATTACTGTTTGTAGGAAATGTGCAGGATGCCCTCCCGTTGTTTGATATTGACCAGATTTAATTCTGTAATCATGTCGATAATCGGGTTCATGTTGGCGTAGCGGTTAAGGTAAGCTCCGATACGCACCTGTTTGGCTGCTTCGTCTTCAAAAGAATATTGGAATCCATACCATTTGGACAGGTATGACATCACATTCTCAAGAGGGACATTTAAAAAGATAAATGATCCGGATTCCCAAGATGTATACAAATCAGTGTTTACGTTGGCGACGGTATTTGTACCGGTATTTTTATTATATGTATAGTGCTGGTTGGGAACTAATTCGAATTCTTCATTTCCACTGTTGATTCTTACTGTTCCACTGATTAAGGTTGTACTTTCCGTATCTTCATCAGCGTAGGCTCTTACGTTGAACGACGTTCCCGTTACCCGGATAGATGTATGCGATGTTTTTACGATAAACGGATGCTCCTTGTCCGGGGCAACATCAAAATAAGCCTCCCCTTCAATTTGCACAATACGTTCTTTGCTGCTGAAACAAACCGGATAAGTCAGCCGGGTTTCCGCATTGAGATGTACCCTCGTGCCGTCGGAAAGCGTGATAAGACATTCCATCCCCTGCAATGTGCGTAGTGTGTTTTGGATTTCTTTTACTTGCGGTTTGTTGGCGGGAATCTGATAGTTGATCCCTTTAGAATCGATCACAAATGCTCTGACTGCATTCTCAGGAAGATTATTGTCGGAAAGATTGAAAGATTTGCCGTCACTCAAGATCAGTTCCCCACCAAGGGTTCCCGGAGTGATGTCGCTAATCGTTTCTTCGGATATCCAATGATAGATAAAGTAAGAAGCAGGTACTAATAACAATAAGATGAGAGCTGCATATTTCAGACTCTTTTTCCACGAAAAAACAGTACCCGATTGATTGCCTCCTAATAACGGATAGACTTTCTCCCACGCTTTTTGTGAAGAGAAGCTTTTTATTAACCGGCTGTTTTCTTCATACGTTTCCTTATTTAATATCCGGTCGGCTATCTTTTGATGTTCCGGGTTTTCATCCAACCATGCACGATAGTTCTTTTCCTCTTCGGGGGTAGACGAATGAGTGAATAGAGAAGCTAAGATTTTTGCAATTTTAAATTTTTCTTTAAATGAATTCATCGTTTTTTCGATTTGTTATATAAGTAAAACAATCCAATCGAAAAAACGGGGTAATCAAAAAGTTACTTTATTTGCATAAAAATAGTAATAAGGTGTAATTTATGCCTTTGAGACTTTCGCGAAGTTTGCGATAGGCGAATTTCTTTAACGTATGGACAGTGCCTTCTGAAATTTGCAATTTGTCAGCAATCTCATGGTTTTTTAACCCTTTCATAGAATATAAGATGATATTTCGCATTTGGGTAGGCAATTCTTCTACCGCTTTGCGAACCATGTGGAATGTTTCCTGTTCGATAATGGCAGCTTCGAAGCCACTATCGAACTCTTCCTGTCCAGAAAAATAGGGAATATCTAATTGCTCATGTTTTAAGTGATTCAGACATTTATTTCGGGTGACGGTATAAAGGAAGCTTTTTACTTTCAAAATGTCGTCAAAATCTTCTTTCCGTTCCCAATAAGCTAACAATACATCTTGTGCGATGTCTTTGCAAACTTCTTTGTCTTCAATATAGTGGGATGCGAACACGCAAAGAATAGGATAGTAGTCATCAAATAGCTTTTTGAAAGCCTGTTTGTTGCCACGTTTTATGTCTGCAATTATATTTTCTATATGTATGTTCACTATTTAGGGTGGAACGATTGGTGCAGAAACTCTCTTACCCAATCTTGCTTATTTTCTTCAGCTTTTCTTCTTCGATGATTTTGATTTTTCTTCCGTCGATAGTAATCAGTCTTTCCGTAGCGAATTGCGACAAGGTACGGATAGCGTTCGAAGTAGTCATATTGGAAAGATTTGCCAGATCTTCACGTGAAAGATAAATGCTCAACGTAGAACCGTCTTCTTCCAGTCCATAACTTTCTTTCAGGAAGATGAGTGATTCGGCCAAGCGTCCGCGAATATGTTTTTGTGTCAGATTAACGGTACGTTCGTCAGAGATACCCAAGTCAATGGAAAGTTGGCGGATAAAGAACATGGCCAAGTCATTATTTTGGGCAACCAGCGTAGTGATGGCACTCATAGGAATCAGGCAAACAACGGAAGGTTCGAAAGCTGCTGCGGCAGTTACAAAATCTTGTTTGGCAAAATAAGCACGATATGCAAAGTATTCGCGTGGTTTAATCATGCGGATAATTTGACTTCTACCCCCCACACCATCTTTGAAGATTTTCACTTTTCCACTGATGAGACACATCAGATGATGTGGCGTTTCTCCTTCACAGTAGATGGTTTCATTCTTTTTGTAGGTTTGTATCGTATAATTATTCATCAGAAACTCCTTTTGCTCATTGTTTAGAGGAGCTAACATATCGGATAATGGTTCCGAAATATCGATGTCTGACATATTCATTTTTACCATGAGTGCTACAAAACTGTGTTATACAGCACAAAAGTAAAAAGAAAAAATGAGAAAATGAACGAATCTATAAAAAGATTGCACAAAAGTGGGAGCTTTCGTGCAATCTTGCAGACATTTTATTTGGTAAACAACAGTTCTCTATATTTAGGCAACGGCCATATTTCGTCATCCACTTCCATCTCCAGGTGGTCGATGTGGTCGCGGATTTGGTCAAGATACGGGCGTACTTTTTCTTCGTATGCGAATGCCCTTTCTTTGTAGTTTTCCATGTGGTTGGCTACTTTTCTTGCTTCGGTCATGTCGCGCACGAGTACTTTGATAGAAGTGACCCGGTGTGAAATCTCACGAATCAGTTCTTTACGGTCGGCACTTAATACTTCATATTCTTCAGCCGGGAATATTTCTTTCAGTCCGCGAAGATTTTCGAGCAAACGGTTCTGATAGGCAACGGCAGTTGGTACGATGTGATTGATGGCGAGGTCGCCCAATACACGGCCTTCGATTTGCACCTTCATGGTGTATTTCTCCAGTTCCACTTCCAGACGGCTGTTCAATTCGGTCTCGTTGAAGATACGTTCGCCGATAAGTACTGATTTGGATTGGTTATCAATATAGTGCATCAGGGCTTCCGGTACGTGGCAGATATTAGTCAGTCCGCGGCGTGCAGCTTCTTGTTTCCATTCTTCGGAATAACCGTCCCCTTCGAAACGAATCGGTTCGGAGGCGATAATTGTTTCTTTCAGCAGGCGGAAGATAGCTTCGTCTTTGCCAACTCCTTCTTCCATCAGCTTTTCTACCGATGCCCGGAATTCGTTCAGCTGGTTTGCCATGGCCGCATTGATTGCAATCATAGAGGCAGCACAGTTGGAAGAAGAACCTGCGGCGCGGAATTCGAAACGGTTTCCGGTGAATGCGAAAGGAGAAGTACGGTTGCGGTCGGTGGTATCCAGTAAAATTTCGGGGATACGTCCGATGCCTAACTTCAGTGTGGTTTTTTCTTCCGGCGTCATTTTCTCATTTCCTACCTGGCGGACAATTTCGTCGAGAGTAGACGAGAGTTGTGAACCCAGAAAGCAAGAGAGGATGGCGGGAGGAGCTTCATTGGCTCCCAAACGATAGCTGTTGCTGGCGCTCATGATGGAGGCACGCAATAAATCCTGGTTTTTATAAACCATCATTAAGGCGTTTACCAGAAATGTGAGGAATAGCATATTGCCTTTCGGATTCTTTCCGGGAGCGAACAGATTGATACCGGTATCTGTGCAGAGTGACCAGTTGTTGTGCTTGCCCGAACCGTTTACTCCGCTATATGGCTTTTCGTGCAGGAGTACATTAAAATGATGCTTCCTGGCGATACGCTTCATCAAATCCATGACGAGCTGGTTGTGATCGTTGGCAAGGTTACAGTTTTCGAAAATAGGGGCCAACTCAAATTGGTTGGGAGCTACTTCGTTATGACGGGTTTTGGCAGGAATACCGAGTTTGTGACACTCGATTTCGAGTTCTTTCATAAATGCAGTGACACGTGGAGGGATAGAGCCGAAATAATGATCCTCCAACTGTTGGTCTTTGGCAGAAGAGTGCCCCATCAGTGTCCGTCCTGTCAGGCAGAGGTCGGGGCGTGCATTATATAAGGAGGAGTCTACAAGGAAATATTCCTGTTCCCATCCTAAATTGGTATATACGCGTGTGATGTTCTTGTCGAATAGCTGACAGACTTCCGTTGCTGCTTTATCTACAGCGGCAAGTGCTTTCAACAATGGAGTTTTGTAATCCAACGCTTCACCTGTATAAGAAATGAAGATAGTGGGGATACAAAGAGTGGTATCTACTACGAATGCCGGTGAAGAAACATCCCAGGCTGTATATCCTCGTGCTTCGAAAGTGTTGCGGATGCCGCCGTTAGGGAAAGAAGAAGCATCCGGCTCTTGCTGGATCAGTAGTTTTCCGGAGAAGCGTTCAATCACTCCGCCATCTTCGCCGAATTCGATAAAGCCGTCATGCTTTTCGGCTGTTCCGTCTGTCAGAGGCTGGAACCAGTGTGTGTAGTGAGTGACGTTGAGTGACTTAGCCCAACTTTTCATACCGTTAGCAATTAAATCTGCTATTTCACGGCTGATAGGCGTACCTTTTTCGATAGCGTCGGTTACAGCTTTGTAAGCTTCTTTGGGAAGATACTCCTGCATCTTCTTGCGGTCGAACACGTGGCTACCATAATAATCAGAGAGTTTGTTGGAAGGGGCAATAACTTCCAGAGGTTTCCGGTTGGAAAGCTCTTGTAAGGCAAAAAAACGCATTTTTGACATAAATGGTCTATTTTTTTATCGGTTGATGGCGCAAAATTATATGTTTTTTCTGAAAGTACCCCTATTTTAGAGGGGGTATTTTGAAAAATAATGTATTTTTCTAAAAGTACCCCCCTCTGTTGATTCTCCAACTTCTATTCTTGTTGTTGCTGTTGGTCGATTTCTTTAGCCATCTGTTTAACCAAACTTTCCACTTGGATATAATGGTTGTGATAGTTCTTGAATAACAGTTTGAACACAGGGCTGCTCACAGCCATTTGGGTGAGAAATTGTAGGTGTTTACCCGTAGAGGTGTTCATCTGCATACGTTTTTCTTTGCTCAAGTTGTCTTGTATGGAATAAGCACCGCATGAAATTTGGATTTCTGCAATGCCTTCATCCCAAGGATGGGTGTTGAGGTGAGTCAATGCTGCCAGGATTTTTTTTAGGTCTTTCAGCAGAATGTTTAATAGTTCGAATTCGGTGCGGTTTATGGAGCAGGAATCCGGGTTCAGGAGGAAGGCGAATTTAAGGTAGAAATCCTTTAATTCTTCTTTAGGAATAACAAATGAATCTTTGGAAGCCTTTATCATGCCTCCCACCGCTGGTTGAACGGTAACTTGTTTTGTTTCCATAATATAATTATGAATAAGGTGGTAGGCGAAGATTTTCTATGAAATAAGAGCGGTTCCGCCTTTCCCGTTACTCTTCACCAACCAGGCAGTGGGTGCATTAACACTCCACACGGGGGTACGAAACCGCCATATGAAGCATCAGGACAGGCATAAAAATGCCTGCCACGAAACGAGGCAGGTTCCCTGCCTGGTTGATATGAAGAGTATCGCAAAGATACGACAATTTTCTTCTTTGTCAAGAATAAAGTGATAAATAAAAAGATAGAAGGGTTGATTTAGTCATTAATATGTTTTCAGGGGGCTCTTATATTTACAGATATTGGAACTTTGTATTTTTTCCATTATTGTTGAAATCCCCTTCATATTATAACTTCTTCCATACAGGTTTTATTAATTCCTCTTTCAACCTATCACCGCTCTGTAAGTGCGATGAATAAAGAGTTTTAGAAAGGTGGTGATAGGTTGAAAGAGGATTTTCGTTTTTTATATATGAAGAGAATAGCAGAATATGCAGAGCTTCCTGCATTTATTTCGAGACAACCGCGCCAAAGATTTAGCTTATCTCCATGTTATTTTGAATAATGTGAAGGTTTTCTTCTGATAACTCTTTTTAGTGTCTAACTTTTCTTGCTTTTCGATATTCTTTTTTATATTTGCCTACGTTAATGAAGGAGATACGACGATTGAGAGATAAAATATTGATAGGATGCATATTGTGTCTGTTCTCTTTTATACCAAAGGGGGCAGCCAATAATTATATAATGAATCCTTATACCCATCAGGAAATATCCGCTGACTCCATCATAGAACGTGTGATGACTTTTGCACCTTTGTATGAAACGATAGTCAGTGATTATCGCGCGAACCTATATATAAAAGGTAAGATGGACATTCAGAAGAAGAATTTTATTCTTCGTTATGTACCTTCTATGTTTCGTTTGCAAAAGGGGGTTCGCGAATATCTGCTTGAAACATATAGTGATCTTCATTATACGGCTCCCAATATTTACGATCAAAAAGTAAAAGCCTCCCAGGGAACAGTGAGGGGAAACAGGGGATTGCCGGGGTTGCTAGAATACTTTAATGTAAATATCTACTCTTCATCTCTGCTGAATGATGAACGCTTATTATCACCACTGGCTAAAAACGGACAGAAATACTATAAATACCGAATAGACAGCGTGATGGGAGACCCTAATAATCTGGATTATCGAATCCGTTTTATTCCCCGTACCAAGAGCGATCAGTTGGTGGGTGGCTATATGGTGGTCAGCAGTAACGTTTGGAGTGTTCGTGAAATTCGTTTTTCGGGAAGATCGGAGCTGATAACATTTACCTGTTGGATTCAGATGGGAGATGTAGGCAAGAAAAATGAATTCCTGCCGGTGCGTTATGACGTAGAAGCTCTTTTCAAATTTCTCGGAAATAAGGTGGATGGTAATTACACCGCTTCTTTAGATTATAAATCCATCGAACTGAAAGAAAAAAAGGTGCGCAAGAAAGAGAAGAGAAAATATAACCTTTCAGAATCCTTCTCTTTGCAGTGTGATACGAATGCTTATAAGACGGATGCTTCTACCTTTGCCATCATGCGCCCCATCCCTTTGAGCGAAAGCGAGAAGAAACTATATTCCGACAATTTGCTTCGGCGTGACACGACAACGGTAGAAAAGCCGTCCAAGAGTCAGGCCTTTTGGGGAACGATGGGTGATTTGATGGTAGAAGATTATAAATTCAACTTGTCCAATATCGGAAGCGTGCGATTCTCTCCGTTTATCAATCCGCTCTTATTCAGTTATAGTGGAAGCAACGGTTTGTCTTATCGACAGGATTTTCGTTATAACCGTCTTTTCAGAGGGGATAAATTACTTCGCATTGTGCCTAAACTCGGATACAACTTTACGCGTAAGGAATTCTACTGGTCATTGAATGCCGATTTTGAATACTGGCCGCAGAAACGGGGATTCTTCCGGTTGAATGTGGGTAACGGTAACCGTATTTATAGTAGTAAAGTGCTGGACGAACTGAAAGCTATGCCGGACAGTATCTTCAATTTCGATTTAATTCATCTCGATTATTTTAAGGACTTGTATTTCAATTTCCGTCATACCGTTGAAGTAGTCAACGGACTGGATATCGGTCTGGGTTTCTCTGCCCATAAAAGAACAGCGGTAGAGCCTTCCCGTTTTGTGATTACCGGTGATTATCCGATGCCGCCCCCGGAATTTATGGATAAATTCAAGAACACTTATATCAGTTTTGCTCCCCGCATCCGGATAGAGTGGACTCCGGGACTCTATTATTATATGAACGGAAAGCGAAAGATTAACCTCCATTCTTTATACCCGACTTTCTCGGTCGATTATGAACGAGGTATTAAAGGAGTGTTCAAGAGTACGGGTGAATATGAAAGAATAGAGTTTGACCTTCAGCATCAAATCCGGTTGGGATTGATGCGTAATATTTATTATCGTTTCGGATTCGGAGCATTCACCAATCAGGATGAGTTGTATTTTGTGGACTTTGCCAATTTCTCCCGCCATAATCTTCCCGTAGGTTGGAATGATGAAATCGGCGGAGTATTTCAGGTGCTTGACTCACGTTGGTATAACTCCTCCCGCCGTTATGTACGGGGGCATTTCACTTACGAAGCTCCGTTCCTTATTCTCCGGCATCTGATGAAGTACACCCGTTATGTGCAGAATGAACGTATTTATATCAGTGCCCTCTCTATGCCGCACCTTCAACCTTATCTGGAAGTAGGATATGGCATCGGTACGCATATTTTCGACGTAGGAGTTTTTGTGAGTAGCGAAAACTGGAAATTTGGAGGAATAGGCTGTAAGTTCACGTTTGAGTTGTTCAACCGATAGTTTTCTTCGTTCCGGTTGTTTTATCGAAAGATTTTAGTTATCTTTGTATAAGAGAGGATGAGGGCAGAATTTAGCATCAAAGAGGTGTAGTCGCCTCATAAGCACAGGTATTTTCCTAGAAAATAAATTCTAAGGTATAAATACCTAAATTTATTTTAGTAAATAACTCATCCTCTCTTCTCTCTTTTTTATATGCATATACAAAATGGACGGAATTTTAATAACGATCATTGTTATCACCGCTTTCCTTGTTTATAAGATAATTTCTTCAAGCAGGAAACAGGAGGGGTATAAAAGATGGAAAGCAACAAGCAGTGGTAAGGAAGAAAAGACTACTAAGGTAAAATGGGAACACGGAGCCTGGCTTAGGCATGCTTTGGGGGGAACTGTTCCGAGAACGCAGTATGTTCAAAAGTTTGATGAATCGGCTGTTGTTTGGTGCGCCAACTTGTTGGGAGTGGAAACGGCACGGTTGAAGGAAATTCTACGGGATGTTTCCGAACATTACCGGGAGTTCTGGATGAGAAAAAGAAAGGGAGGTTATCGGATGATTTCTGCTCCTGACAAAGAATTACAATCTATTCAAACCACTATTAATTCTCGAATATTATCATCTGTGACAATGATTTATCCGGCGGCAGTAGGTTTCCGGAGCGGTCATTCTGTGGTTGATAATGCCAGTCCCCATCTGGGAAAACGGTATGTCTTGAAAATGGATATTCATGATTTTTTCTTTTCGATACGGAGCCGGAGGGTGAAAAAGACATTTGAGAAGATTGGTTATCCGGAAAATGTGTCTAAGGTATTGGGAGTGTTGTGCTGCTTGTACAGGCACTTGCCGCAGGGAGCGCCTACAAGTCCGGCGTTAAGCAATATCGTGGGGTATGAGATGGATAAGAAATTGGCGGCACTGGCAGCGGAATACGGACTGGCTTATACCCGTTATGCCGATGACCTGACTTTTTCGGGAGATGTGTTTCCCAAAGAACAAATCATTCCCCGGATCAAACAAATCATCCGTGATGAGAAATTCGAACCGAATCATAAGAAGACCCGTTTTATCAATGAGTATGGCAGGAAGATTATTACAGGAGTATCTGTTTCTTCCGGTGCGAAACTGACAATCCCTAAAGCCAGAAAGAGAGAGATCCGGAAGAATGTCTATTTTATCCTGACAAAAGGCTTGGCGGAACATCAGCGCCGGATTGGCTCGAGTGATCCTGTCTATCTGAAACGGCTGATTGGAGAACTTTGTTATTGGCGGTCAATAGAACCGGACAATGCGTATGTATCCGATTCTATTAACCGTTTGAAATGTTTGGAGAAAGGGTATTAATCTAATTGGCAATCGTTACCCGTTCATTTTCTATCTTGGCGTAATGTCTTTTCACTGCTTCGCGAATACCTCTTTGCATGGCAGCGTCTATGTTCGATCCCATACGGGCAAAGCCGAACTGTTGTGCGCATGCTTTTATCAAATCTGCCGCAGGCAGGCTGATGGAGTCGGTCAATAGTTGCCGGATGGCATTGGCTATCTCTTCAGGTGGTATGTCTGTCGCTTCCCGGTCGGAAACCGGGCGATAGATTGAATAGGAAGCGCATTGCTCTTTGTCGTTCCAGCAGAAGACAAGTCCTTCGTATTCTGTGCGATAGATATTCAATGTGTCGAGTGCTGTTTCTATCTGTGCCTCTACCCGTGTTCCCAAGCGGCTGATTCCCCATTCGGACAGGATTTTCTTACAGAGCAGGGATTTACTGATTGGCGCCTCGCTTTCCATAATCTTCCGTATTTGGGAGAGGAGGATAGAGTAACTGTCCGTAAAGAAAAAGTCTTCCGGTGAATAACTGTATGGGGTGATCTTTGCAAACTTGTACTTTTGTTCTATCCGGTTTTGAGTAGAAAGAACGGAAGCTGCTTGCTTTTCAGGAGCAACAGGCGATGCCTTGAGTACGAATGAAATTTCATTGTTGGTTATCTGTGCCGTCGGTGCAGGTGCTGCCACTTCTGTCGGAGTTGAGTTAATTCCGGCTGTTGTCATAGAGCCGACCTTTGAACTCTTTTTTCGGGCGATAGCCTCTTGGATAGTTGCTATTACTTCGTCCGGCTTTTCCCACCAATCCATTGTCCATATCCGGTAGATGTCCCATCCGAGTGCTTTCAATACATTATTCTGCACAATTTCCCGGTCACGTGCGGTCTTGGTACGTTTGTAGTTTTTGCCGTCGCAGATAATACCTAACTGATATTTAGAGGTATTTTCGGTGTCGACGATACCTATGTCTATCTTGTATCCGGAGCAACCTATGTCTGTATGCACGGTGTAACCCAATGAGCGCAGTCTGTCGGCAATGATCGTTTCGATGGAGGCTGTTGCTTCCGACAGTTGTCTTGGCACACTGCTGATGGTGCTTCGGGTTCCCTTCTCCGCATATTCGAGGAAACGTTTTAGTCCGGCTACTCCAATAGAAGAAGTCCGGTTCAGGTCGATCATCTCCGACCTTAGGGTGGAATAGATAATCATCTCATACCGGGCACGGGAAACGGCTACATTCAATCTTCTTTCGCCGCCTGCCCGGTTCAGTGGTCCGAAATTCATGCTGACGCGCCCTTCTGCATCCGGGCCATAGCCCACAGAGAAGAGAATAACATCGCGTTCGTCTCCCTGCACATTCTCCAGATTCTTGATAAATAACGGTTCGTCGCATTCCAGCGCAAGAGTTTCCAGTTCGGGGTAAAAGATAAAAAGGTCGGATAATAGGTCTTCTATCAAGGCTTGTTGGACAATGCTGAAAGTGACTACACCGATACTTTTCTTTCTTAATTCCTCGCTTCTCAATCTTCTGGCTATTTCGTCCACCACAGCTTGAGCTTCCGCCCGGTTCTGGCGCGACTTGCCTTTATCATAGTAACCGTTGATGTTGACTATCCTGACTTTCGATTCAATGTTGTCCGGTGAGGGGAAAGTCATCAGTTTGTTATCGTAATATTCGGAGTTGCTGAAAGCGATGAGGCTCTCATGTTTGCTTCGGTAGTGCCATAATAAATATTTGGAAGGGATAGACAGAGCGAGACAGTCGTCAAGGATACTCTCCAAATCTTCCATTTCAATGTTGTCTTCATCAATGGTGTTGACCGAGAAGAAACTGGTAGGAGGCATTTGTTTCGGGTCGCCTACGATAATGACGTTTTTACCCCGTGCAATGGCGCCCACCGCTTCATAAGTAGGCATCTGTGAGGCTTCATCAAAGACAATCAAATCAAATTTATCAGCGTCCGTATCGATGAATTGAGCGACGGAAAGAGGACTCATCAGCATACACGGGCACATGCGCGACAACAAAGTGGGAATTTGGTCGAATAGCTTGCGAATAGATATGCCGCGGGCATTGTTGCGGATATTCTTTTGAAGGATACCCACTTCGGAACTTTGGATGGCTTCGTGAGTGAAAGACGGAATGTTGGAGGCCAACCGGGCAAATAATTCTCTTTGGGTCGTTTCTTCGAATTTGGCGGATATTTGTTTGTATTTAGCAATGATATCATTGAATATCTTACCGTTGAATAATTCCAAAGTCGGCTCTTTGGCAATGATATACCGGATAGCCGCCTGATAGAAACTCTTGCGGAAGCTGTCTGTAAGTTGGCTGGTAGGAATATTCTTTTCTTTATATTCCGTCGCGATAAATCCTATTCCCAGACTATGCAGGGTTTGGTAGGCTTGTAGCCACTGATACCAGTCCTTGAGCTTGTCGAGGTTCTCTTTCCAGGTTCGGGCTTTTGACAAGGCAATCGTTATCCAGTCGGCTGAATCGGTATAAAGTTCTTCGATCGAGATACCCAGCATGCCGGACAATTTCTTTTCGGTGGCTGTGAGTGTATCTGCGAGCTGATACAGTTCATTGAAAGAATGAGCATGGATGTCTCTGAATGTTTGAATTCCTTCTGTGAGTTGTACGGACAAATTCTGCTTGATTTGCGAAACTTTGGCAATGTCTTTTGCGTAGTTCAACAAATGCGAATGAAGGGAAGTCATGTCGTCGATTATCTGCTCAATGGTGTTCCAATCCTCGTTCTTGCCGGGGCGTCCGAATAGGGAGGGAAGTTGCCCGATGTATTTCCGGACGGCTTCTGCTTCTTCCTGATACCGGATAATGCGGTGGAGCAGAGGTTTGATGTCTTCTGTTTCAATCGTTTTTAAAGCATATACGTTGATTGCCTTTCTGATTTTCCGTTGTCCGAAATATCTGGGAAGGAACCATTGATCGGATACCCGGTTCCATTCGGCTAACATCTGCTTTGCGTTGATGGACAGGATTTCTTGGGTGAATCCGGTTTCTATCTCTTTCCTTTGTTCATCCCGTTTCCGTCCGTGAACCACTACTTCCCGGTATTCATTCAGTGTTTCGTTGAGCAATGGCAAAGTCAGCAATCCGGGAGTCAGTTCCGGAATGTCGAGTATTCTCCGGATGATGTGGGAGATTGTCTGGAAATCCTTGCGTGTAGGGTGTATATCCGTATCTTTTAGAAGTATGGAGAATACATCCAGCTTCTGCCGGATGGTGGTCAACAGGTCGATAAATCCGGTGAGCAGTTGGGAGGATCCCTCCTTAACGGCTGATGAATATTCGGTAATCGAGATACCGGTTAATGGATGCTGGTAAGGATGTCCACACGCATTGGCCGTCCGGACTAGCAGCTCGATGGCATCTTCCCATTGGGCAAATGTGTCTTTATCTAATGTATCCAGATAAGCTTGTGGAATATCAAAACAAGATTCGACGTCCACGGATTGATAATGAATAATGGCGTCATATAATGAAACTCCGAACGGGTATTCTTTATGCAGGGCTTCGATATATTGATTCAATTCCGCCCGTAAATTCAGCAGGCGTTCCGCTTCCTTTCTGAATTCTTCGGGAGGTGTCTGCCTGATAATTTCCGTGGTTTCTTTCAGTTGAGAGATAACGGCGGATTTCTTTGTTTTGTTGGAATGAATTTCCAGACAGAACGGAGCCAGCCCGATAGCTGCCAATCTGTTTTGCACAACGGAGAGGGCAGCCATCTTTTCCGCTACAAATAAAACACGTTTTCCTTTGTAAAGCGCGTTGGCGATAATATTGGTAATCGTTTGCGATTTTCCTGTTCCCGGAGGCCCGTGCAGGATGAAAGTCTTGTCGTGTACGGCTTCGTAGATGGCTTCCAGTTGCGAAGAATCGGCGATGATGGGTAATACAATGTCTGCGGGCGACACTTGTTTGTCCATATCCGTTGCATCTATTTCCTCTGTGGCGGCTTCCCATTCTATCTTTCCGTTGATGAGGCTGGACACAATCTTGTTCTGAACCAGTTTGTTGGCATTGTTGTGAATATCATTCCACATGATGAACTTGTTGAAAGAGAAGATGCCCAGAATCGCTTGCTCTTCCACGTCCCATTTACGCTGGTTCTTAATGCTGTTGCGGATAATGGAATAGATCAGCTTGACGTTTACGCCGCTTTCGTCGGTAGGCAACGGGTCCAATCCTGATATGGTGATTCCGAAGTTTTGGCGAAGCATTTCCAATAAGGTGATGTTCATCATTGTTTCTTCTTCCCGGGAACGGATTACGTAACCTTTGGCTGCCGATTTACGGATAATTTCAACCGGTAATAGCAAGATGGGGGCATAGCGGGGACGTTCGCTGGAAGGTGTCTCGTACCATTTCAAAAGTCCGAGAGCCAGATAGAGTGTGTTGGCTCCATTCTCTTCGATAGAAGTACGCGAAGAGCGGTATAAGTGAGTCAGTGCCTTACCTAAATCGTTTTCGGGCAGATAGAAACGTAACCTTTTCTGTGAAAGTTCCGAGTTGATGAAACCAACCATGGGATCAGACTCCGGTATGGAGGAATAAATCCCGAAGTCCATCGCCGGACTTTCCCAATCGGCAGGGCGGTGGAGGATGCGGAATTCTTCTCCGTCGGCCAATGCATCTTCCAGACAGGATAGATTAGCCGGGATGAGTTGGAGCGTGTTTTTGGTAATCCGGATATTCAGCAGGTTGTTGCGCAGGCTTAAATCCAGCAACCGTCTTTCCCATAACAGTTGTTTGGTGATTACGGTCTGGGTTTCATTGCCCGATAAATCATACGGATTGATACTTTGCGGAGTGGCATGAACGGCACTTTTTTGAATGTCGGTCTCCTTTTCTTCTACTTCCCATACCTGTCCATGCAAAATGCGTTGGGGGATGGGGCGGATGCCCGAATGTCTCGCTCTTTTCACATCTATGGCAAGAATGAAACTGTTTCCATCCGTCAACTTTCCGTTCGCTTTCTTCACAGCATCGTCGAAATCGGACGAATGGCCCATGTTCATGCAGGTCGTTTCAACTAAGGTAATGTCGTAGATTCCTTCGGCTGTCCGTTTGGTTAACAGGGAAACATCGTCAATGGTAGGATCCGGAAAAGTCTCCGGCACTAGCCAGGCTCCCGCAAAAGCATGCCCTTGAGTGATGATAATGAGTGCATTCAGACCGATTGCTTCCAGGCAGGAAGCATAGAGCAAGGCCATATCCAGACAGGTTCCCAGTTTTTGTGCCATTACGGAGTCGGCTAGCCGTACACGTTGCCCATATTCCTCGAAGCTGGCGGGGATGGTGCTGTATATAATCTGTTGTTCCGTGATAGCCGTGTAGATGGCGGCCATCTGTTTCCTTACCCGGTCCGGAGTGCGGCTTTGATATTCGTCGAGGGACGGATTATCAGTCCATTGTCCCAGGATGGAAGCGGCTCTCTTAATGATCGGCACAATAGCTGTATGATTGGGGGTGATGAAAGCGGCCAGCATTTCGGGCAATACATTGAGCCCTCCCCATTGGTCGTATGCCAGAATGTCGATAGGGTAGGTTTGGCAGAATACGGATTCTACTTCGGAAGTAATTTCAATTTTCAGATTGCCGGATAAACGTTCGGTCAGCTGTGTGAAATAGTTGGCGGACAAAGTGAGATTGAATGACGACAGGCATATCGATTCATTGGGCGGAATCTGTGCCACAGCTATTGGAGCGGCGTTTCCGAAAGTCGGTTCTGTCGTGATTTGTACCTGAATGTCCTTCAGCGGGGCAGGCGTTGTATTCTCAATAGAAAGCTGATGAATGATTGATGCACCGTTTTGTTGTATCGCAAAATTAATAAGCGGTAAATAGTCGCATTGCACCTTGACTTTGTCCAATCTCTCGTCCATGGCAAAAACTGTATAAATTAAAGATTGCAATATTACAAAAAATACGGATATAATTCTCTTTTCTTCTGCCATTCTTTTGTCAATCAAGAAAATATTCCTACCTTTGCGCCCGATTTATAGATAATATAATGTCTTATTTAATTAAAGTATTAAACAATTTATTTATTAATGGAAAACTTAAAGAACGTAGCTCCTATTGAAGATTTCAACTGGGATGCTTATGAAAATGGCGAAACAGTAACCAACGTTAGCCACGATGAACTGGAAAAAGCTTACGACGGTACGCTTAACAAAGTGAATGACCGTGAGGTTGTTGACGGAACCGTAATCGCAATGAACAAGCGTGAAGTAGTTGTGAACATCGGTTACAAATCAGACGGTATCATCCCATTGAATGAGTTCCGTTACAATCCGGATCTGAAGATCGGTGATACAGTAGAAGTATACATCGAAAATCAGGAAGACAAAAAAGGACAGCTCGTTCTGTCACACAGAAAAGCTCGCGCTACTCGTTCTTGGGATCGCGTTAACGCTGCTCTGGAAAATGAAGAAATTATCAAGGGTTACATCAAGTGCCGCACTAAGGGTGGTATGATTGTAGACGTATTCGGAATCGAAGCATTCTTGCCGGGTTCTCAGATCGACGTTAAACCGATCCGCGACTATGATGTATTCGTTGGCAAAACAATGGAATTCAAAGTGGTTAAAATCAACCAGGAATTCAAAAACGTTGTTGTATCTCACAAGGCTCTTATCGAAGCTGAACTGGAACAACAGAAGAAAGAAATTATCGGTAAACTTGAAAAAGGACAAGTTCTTGAAGGAACTGTTAAAAATATCACCTCTTACGGTGTATTCATCGACCTTGGCGGCGTAGACGGTTTGATCCACATCACTGACCTTTCTTGGGGACGTGTTAGCGATCCGAAAGAAGTGGTTGAACTGGATCAGAAGCTCAACGTTGTTATCCTTGACTTCGATGATGAAAAGAAACGTATCGCTCTTGGCTTGAAACAACTGACTCCGCACCCATGGGATGCTCTTGACACTGACTTGAAGGTTGGTGACAAGGTGAAAGGTAAAGTGGTCGTTATGGCTGACTACGGTGCATTCATCGAAATCGCTCCGGGCGTAGAAGGTTTGATCCATGTTTCAGAAATGTCTTGGAGCCAACACCTGCGTTCTGCACAAGATTTCATGAAGGTAGGCGACGAAGTAGAAGCTGTTGTGCTGACACTTGATCGTGAAGAACGTAAGATGTCTTTGGGTATCAAACAACTGAAACAAGATCCATGGGAAACTATCGAAGAAAAGTATCCTGTAGGTTCTAAGCATACTGCAAAAGTTCGTAACTTCACTAACTTCGGTGTATTCGTAGAAATCGAAGAAGGTGTTGACGGCTTGATCCACATCTCTGACCTTTCTTGGACTAAGAAAGTAAAACACCCATCAGAATTTACTCAGATTGGTGCTGACATCGAAGTTCAGGTATTGGAAATCGACAAAGAAAACCGTCGTTTGAGCCTTGGCCACAAACAACTCGAAGAAAATCCTTGGGATGTATTCGAAACTGTGTTCACTGTAGGTTCTGTACACGAAGGTACAATCATCGAAATGTTGGATAAGGGTGCTGTTGTAGCTCTTCCTTACGGTGTAGAAGGTTTCGCAACTCCGAAACACCTTGTAAAAGAAGACGGTTCACAAGCACAGTTGGATGAGAAACTTGAATTCAAAGTGATCGAGTTCAACAAAGATGCTAAGAGAATCATCCTGTCTCACAGCCGTATCTTCGAAGATGTAGCTAAGGCTGAAGAAAGAGCAGAAAAGAAAGCTGCTTCTGGTGCTAAGAAGTCATCTTCTAGCAACAAGAGAGAAGATTCTCCGATGATCCAGAACCAGGCTGCTTCAACTACGCTGGGCGATATCGACGCTCTTGCTGCATTGAAAGAACAGTTGGAAGGAAAGAAATAATCTGAATAGAATATTTTCCAATGAAAGGCGCTCCCGTTTGGGGGCGCTTTTTTTATTCACCACAGATTTAAGAAATGAAGATAAGAGGGAATTTAATTCAGACATAAGAACAAAAGAATAAAAAATAAAATAGCAGTTCAATAAGCAACAGAAATAATTTTCAAAGCGCTGCCTTTATGTTCTTTTGTTCTTATGTCTAAAAATAAATTATCAAAATCTGTATTAATCTGTGTAACCCTGGGGTGAAATATTTCCTTTTCCTTTGCAAGATTAAATGTGAAATGTCCTATCTTTGCATACCATGGAAAAATTTGAGTTACATATATTGGGATGCGGTTCTGCTTTGCCTACTACGCGACATTTTGCGACCTCTCAAGTCGTAAACTTGCGTGAAAAACTATTTATGATTGATTGTGGCGAGGGAGCACAGATGCAATTACGCCGCTCGCGACTGAAATTTTCCCGATTAAATCATATCTTCATCTCTCATCTACATGGTGACCATTGTTTCGGATTGTTGGGACTGATCTCTACATTCGGATTATTAGGGAGAACTGCTGATTTACATATTCATTCTCCAAGAGGACTGGAAGAGTTGTTTGCGCCGATGCTTGCTTTCTTTTGCAAGACTTTGACTTATAAGGTGTTCTTCCATGAATTCGAAACGAAAGAACCGATGCTCATTTACGATGACCGTTCGGTGACTGTAACCACAATCCCTTTAAAACATCGAATTCCCTGTTGTGGTTTCCTTTTTGAAGAGAAACAGCGTCCTAATCATATCATCAGGGACATGGTAGACTTTTATAAAGTCCCGGTCTATGAACTGAACCGCATCAAGAACGGAGCGGATTTTGTAACTCCCGAGGGAGAAGTAATACCCAATTTACGTTTAACCCGCCCTTCGGCTCCGGCGCGTAAATATGCTTATTGTTCCGATACAATCTATCGTCCGTCCCTTGCTGAACAAATTAAAAATGTAGATTTGCTTTTCCATGAGGCCACCTTTGCACAGACCGAGCAGGCACGCGCTAAGGAAACTTATCATACCACTGCTGCGCAAGCTGCGCAGCTTGCTTTGGATGCCAATGTGAGACAACTGGTGATCGGACATTTTTCCGCCCGTTATGAAGATGAATCTGTCTTACTTCATGAAGCGTCCGCCATTTTTCCACAAACCATTTTAGCGAAAGAAAATTTGTGTATTGACGTTGATGGAGGGACTGTCTATGAAAAGTAGTCGACTGCTTTGGGGAGTAATCATCCTGCTCTTCGGTTGCTTGGCAGCCTGTAAAAAAGAGAAACCTCAATCTCCGATACCGGATTCTTTGTCTTCCCTCCAGGAACTGTTCCATCCTGCTTATCAAATAAATGCAGACAGCATTCATCAGATGATTCGTATTTGCCTGAACGAAAATCCGGTAACTCCCTGGGATTCGGTTTTGCTGGCACATTATCAGGAAAAGGATGAATTCTTTTGGCTGAACGATTCTCTCATATCCGATAAACCTGCCGTACAGGTGGCAGACTCGATGTTATTCTGGTTAGGAAACATTTCACAACATGGAGTTAATCCGAATCTGTATCCTGTCGATAGCATCCGTGAGGAATTGCAACAGATACGAACCTTGAAACTGCGTGAAGGGAAAACGATGAACCGTCTGCTGGCAGACGTGGAGTATCAGTTAACAGCCGCCTATCTTTCGTATGTGTGTCAATTGAAATTCGGATTCTTGCCTCCGGAGCGCAGATGGAATGATTCGATCGACCACATTCCTTTGAAACAATGTGATGTGAAGTTTGCGATGGCTGCTCTCGACTCTTTGCGTGCAAATCCTAACGCCGCTTTTCGTAGGGCGCAACCCTCTTCTCCGCTTTATCATAAGATGCAGGAAGAGCTGGTTCGTGTGAATGGCTGGGGAGTGACAGATACTACGGATTATTATCGCGACCGCCTATTGGTAAACATGGAGCGGGCACGTTGGCAATATGCATTGGATAAAGGACAGAAATATGTGATAGCCAATGTGGCGGCATTTATGTTGCAGGCTGTCAACGAAGAAACAGACTCTATTCTGGAGATGCGTATTTGTGTAGGGACTGTGAAGAATAAAACTCCTCTATTGTCAAGCAGGATTTATTATATGGAACTGAATCCTTACTGGAATGTGCCTCAAAGCATAATTCGGAAAGAGATCATTCCTACTTACCGCAGAGATACGACGTATTTTACCCGTAACCGCATGAAGGTATACGATAAGAATGGATTTCAGGTAGATCCCCACAGTATTAAATGGGCGAAGTATGCAGGAAGTGGCGTACCTTATACGGTGAAGCAGGACAATAAAACAGGGAACTCCTTGGGACGTATCATCTTCCGTTTTCCCAATCCTCATTCCGTATATCTGCATGACACTCCGTCACGGTGGGCTTTTACACGGAATAATCGTGCGGTGAGCCACGGTTGTGTCCGTCTTCAAAAAGCACTCGACTTCGCGTTCTTCCTGTTGAAAGAGCCGGATGAATTGTTGGAAGACCGTATTCGTATTGCAATGGATATCAAGCCGGTGAGTGAAGAGGGAAAGAAGCTGCCCATCAGTGCGGCTTATCGTGAATTGAAACATTATAGTTTGGAACAATATATACCTTTATTTATAGATTATCAGACGGTTTATCTGTCTGCCGATAATAATTTGAGGTATTGTGAGGACATTTATAAATATGATCCGTCCTTACTAGAGGCGATGAATAACCTGAATTTGAAACCATAAATAAACATACAGATACGAGAGATTATGATTCCTTATAACGAACGCGAAGTTCTGAAACTCCTTCAGGAGGAGAGTACACAGCGGAAAGGATTTGAAATGATTGTGGGGCAGTATAGCGAGCAATTGTATTGGCAAATCCGCCGGATGGTACTGTCGCATGAGGATGCGAACGATCTCCTGCAAAACACTTTCATCAAGGCATGGACGAATATCGATTATTTCCGTGCCGAGGCGAAGCTGTCGACCTGGCTCTATCGCATCGCGCTGAATGAGTGTCTTACCTTTCTGAATAAGCAGCGTGCCATGACTACCGTGGATATTGACGATCCCGAAGCAGTAGTTGTGCAAAAGCTGGAAAGTGACGCCTACTTTTCGGGCGACAAGATACAGATGTGCTTGCAAAAAGCCTTGCAGACTTTGCCCGAAAAGCAGCGTATGGTGTTCAACCTGAAATACTATCAGGAAATGAAGTACGAAGAGATGTCGGAGATCTTCGGCACGTCGGTCGGTGCACTGAAAGCATCTTATCATCATGCGGTGAAGAAAATTGAGAAGTTTTTAGAAGAAATAGATTAAACCTTTTAAATGAGACACTGTCTAATGAAAAGAGAGGAGAAAAACGTATGAAAGAAGAAGATATTTTATTGAAGAAGCTTGGAAAGGAAAATTCCTTCAAAGTGCCCGATGGTTACTTTGAGAACCTGACTTCGGAGGTAATGAATAAACTTCCTGAAAAAGAGAAAGTTGCTTTTAAGGAAGAGCCTGTCAGCACATGGACAAGACTGAAACCATTGCTCTATATGGCAGCTATGTTTGTAGGGGCGGCCTTGATTATCCGGGTGGCGTCAACAGACCATAAACCTGCTACAGCAGATGATGTAGCGGTGACAGAAGTGGATACTGAAGTAGTCGTATCTGACGAAATGATTGATGTAGCAGTGGATCGTGCCATGCTGGATGATTATTCGTTATATGTTTATTTGAGTGACGCAAGTGTAGAATGATTTATAAAAACTGATTGAATACAGAAAATGAGAAAACTTATCGCATTGGTCGTTTTGTTATGTGGCTTTATGCCTGTTCTTTGGGCTGCTGATGGATGTGATCAGCATTTATCCCGGGAGGAGTTCAGGGCAAAACAAAAAGCTTTCATTATCGAACAGGCTGGATTGAATAAAGAAGAAGCAGCCAAGTTCTTTCCCGTTTATTTTGAACTCCAGGATAAAAAGAAGAAACTGAATGATGAGTCATGGGATTTGATGCGCAAAGGCAAGGATGATAAAACGACGGAAGCTCAATATGCAGAAATCAATGAGAAGGTAGCCAACAACCGTATTGCTGCCGACCAGCTTGATAAAACTTATTTGGGTAAGTTTAAAAAGATTCTTTCAAGCAAGAAGATTTTTCTCGTGCAACGTGCAGAGATGCGTTTTCACCGCGAAATGATAAAAGGTATGAATCGTAGCAAAGACAAGGGAGACGATTCAAAGAAGAAATAAAGAAAACAGAGCGTCCGATTCGTATGAACAGACGCTCTGTTTGAGTAAAATGGAGGCTCTATCCGCTGGGAATAGAGCCTCTGTTTTTTTTATGCCGGTAAGGAAGTTACAGTCCTTTTTTCTTTGCTTCATTCCAAATGGCATCCATCTCTTCGAGAGACATATCTTTCAGACTTTTTCCTTCCTTGATGGTGTGCTCTTCCAGATAATTGAAACGGCGGATAAACTTCTGGTTGGTAAGTTCCAGTGCATTATCGGGATTGATTTTATAAAGGCGTGCCGCATTGATGAGGCTGAACATCACGTCGCCGAATTCAGCTTCTGCCTTCTCTTTATCCATGTTGGCCACTTCCTCCTGAAACTCACCTATTTCTTCTTTCACTTTATCCCAAACCTGTTCCCGTTCTTCCCAGTCGAAGCCTACATTGCGAGCTTTGTCCTGAATACGGTAAGCCTTGATAAGCGAGGGCAGGGCAGCGGGCACACCGCTTAATACACTTTTGTTTCCATCTTTCTCTTTGAGTTTCAACTGTTCCCAATTCTCGGAAACTTGTCCGGCTGTCTCTGCTTTCACCTCTCCAAACACATGCGGATGGCGGAAAATCAGCTTATCGCACAACTTGTCGCAAACATCTTTGATGTCAAAATCTCCTGTTTCCGAGCCTATCTTAGCATAGAAAGCGACGTGCAATAATACGTCTCCCAACTCTTTGCAGATTTCTTTCTTGTCATCCCTCATCAGGGCATCGCAAAGTTCGTAAGTCTCTTCTATGGTGTTGGGACGCAGACTTTCATTCGTCTGTTTACGGTCCCAGGGACATTTAACACGCAGTTCGTCGAGAATGTCCAGGAAGCGTCCAAAGGCTTCCATCTGTTCTTGTCTGGTATGTGACATAAATCTATCTATTTAATTCATTTTTTTCCATTCCTGGTAAGAAATCAATAACCCTACTACTTCCGAGTAGTTCTGGCGGCCACTTTCTATTTTGTTTCCTTTCAGGTAAAGATCGTATATCCAATCCTGTACGGCTCCCACTACCGGGCTATACTTGGCAGCCCAATAGGCTTGATTATTCTTGGCTAATTCAATAATTTCCGGTCGGATGCGTTGAAAGAGTTTTGCATATTCTTCTTCTGAAAGTAATCTTTTTGCATTCCCCAGTACATGCCCCAGTACAGAGAAATATCCGGAGAAACGGATACCCATTGCCTGTGAACGGGTACAAACCTGATAGGCATAGAAATTGGCTTCCGCTTCGCTGGTGATACCTAACAAGTGGGCTAGTTCATGAGCATAAGTGGCAGGATAGTTGGCGGGAAGTAAATCTCCGTTAAGGGTGAATTCGCAGAAGAAAGGCCCCATGCTACCGGTTACTCCTACCATGGAAATGAACGGAGTAAACAACATGGTCTTTACTCTCGGATGATCGTGCGGAGGTCGGTTTACGCCCAGGCTATCACTTAACTGATTATAGATTCGTACGGTTTCTTCTTGTATCAAATCCTGGTTGATACTATTTACAGGGGTGTACGAACGATTTAATTGGGTGATATAGTCGTCAACGAACTCCTGAAAATTTTCGGGAGTGTAGGCTGTATATGGGATTTCGGTTCGTTGGTAAAAGTTCTTTTGAGAATAATTCAGCCCCCAAGCCAGATAGAACCATACATAAATCCACAACAGATATTCGCCGTCGCGCAATAAAACTTTCTTCCAAGGCAACTTTTTGCGGAGACGGGCATAAATAGGATAAATAATCACACCCGCGATACTAAGGAAGATAAATAAGTCTCCTATCGCAAAAGGAAATAAATTGGAAAAAAACGACAAAACGTAAGAGATAAAAGGATAGATTGTTTGCGAATAGATTGTTGCCAGAGCAGGAATCCATTGTGTTAGCCACACTAGGATTAAGATTGCTCCTAAGGCTAAATATCTTACATTTGGCTTCTTTTTCATCATTTGTTTAATATCAGTCAACAAAAATATGCATTAAATAGACGTCGCGCGAAAAAATACCTCTATATTTGCAAAAAATCTGTTAACAATGGCTTTATAACTTGTATAATAGGGAAAGTCATTCAACATAAACCGGATAAAAGATGGCTACATCAGAAGAAATTGAAAAGTATTGCCGGAATTGCGTATCACGTGATTTCGTGAATGGTAAAGGTCTTGTTTGTAAGCGCACCAGAGAACTTCCTGCTTTTGAAGAAGAATGTGAAAGTTTTGAGAAAGATGAAGAGCTGGAAAGATTAGCCCCTCCCAAGCCGGAAGACTTCCCGGTATCTATGACAGAAGAAGAAATGCTTGCCGAAGAGAATCTCTCCAAAGGAGTACTGTACGCAGTCGCTGCCTGTATTGTGGGTGCGGTGGCATGGGGACTGATATCTGTTTCTACGGGTCGTCAGATTGGATTTATGCCCATTGCTATCGGATTTATGGTTGGCTTTGCCATGCGGAAAGGGAAAGGAATACGTCCCATTTTCGGAATTATCGGTGCGGCATTATCCCTGATTAGTTGTGTCCTGGGTGATTTCTTTTCCATTATCGGGTATATTTCCCAGGATTATGATATGTCCTATTTCGACGTTCTGGTAAGTGTGGACTATGGAGAAATATTCTCTATTATGCTGGAAAATGTGATGTCAATGACTGCTTTATTCTACGGATTCGCTCTTTATGAGGGGTATAAATTCTCTTTCCGTGCACAGAAACACCCCGAGGGTGGTAAGATTTGAATTTAAATTATTAATTTTGCACCCGTTATTTTTAGAATATACATTATCATATATACATAAAACAATATGGAATTAGCAAGTAAGTACAATCCCGCTGACGTGGAGGGAAAATGGTACCAGTATTGGCTGGACCATCATTTATTCAGTTCGAAACCCGATGGCCGTGAACCTTACACCATCGTCATTCCGCCCCCGAACGTCACCGGTGTGTTGCACATGGGACACATGCTTAATAATACCATTCAGGATATTTTAGTTCGTCGTGCCCGTATGGAAGGCAAGAATGCCTGCTGGGTACCGGGAACTGACCATGCTTCTATTGCTACTGAAGCTAAAATAGTAAACAAACTTGCTGCTCAAGGCATCAAGAAAACCGACCTGACTCGTGACGAATTCCTGAAACATGCTTGGGATTGGACAGACGAACACGGAGGTATCATCCTGAAACAACTTCGTAAACTCGGTGCATCCTGCGACTGGGATCGTACTGCTTTCACTATGGACGAGAAACGCAGTGAAAGTGTACTGAAAGTTTTCGTAGACCTGTTCAATAAAGGATTGATCTACCGTGGTGTCCGTATGGTAAACTGGGACCCGAAGGCATTGACCGCTCTTTCTGACGAGGAAGTGATCTACAAAGAAGAGCACGGAAAACTATATTACCTCCGCTATAAAGTAGAAGGTGATCCGGAAGGACGCTATGCCGTAGTGGCAACTACCCGCCCTGAAACAATCATGGGTGACACAGCGATGTGTATCAACCCGAACGACCCGAAAAACGAATGGCTGAAAGGTAAGAAAGTGATCGTTCCGCTGGTAAACCGCGCCATCCCTGTGATTGAAGATGATTATGTAGACATCGAATTTGGTACAGGTTGCCTGAAAGTGACTCCTGCTCATGACGTAAACGACTATATGCTGGGTGAAAAGTACAACCTGCCTAGCATTGATATCTTCAACGATAACGGTACATTGAGCGAAGCTGCCGGTATGTATATCGGCATGGATCGTTTCGATGTTCGTATACAGATAGAGAAAGACCTCGAAGCTGCCGGACTGCTGGACAAGACAGAAGCCTATACAAATAAGGTAGGTTACTCGGAACGTACCAACGTAGTGATCGAACCGAAACTATCTATGCAATGGTTCCTCAAGATGCAGCATTTTGCAGACATGGCATTGCCTCCGGTAATGAACGATGAACTGAAGTTCTATCCTGCAAAATACAAGAATACCTACCGTCACTGGATGGAGAACATCAAAGACTGGTGTATCAGTCGTCAGTTGTGGTGGGGACATCGCATTCCTGCTTACTTCCTCCCGGAGGGCGGTTATGTGGTAGCTGCTACAGCAGAAGAAGCATTGGCAAAAGCGAAAGAGAAAACCGGCAATGCCGCCTTGACAATCGAAGATCTCCGTCAGGACGAAGATTGTCTGGATACCTGGTTCTCTTCCTGGTTGTGGCCTATCTCTTTGTTCGACGGAATCAACAATCCGGGTAACGAAGAAATCAACTATTACTATCCGACCAGCGACCTTGTGACAGGACCGGATATTATCTTCTTCTGGGTAGCCCGTATGATTATGGCAGGCTACGAGTACGAAGGACAGATGCCGTTTAAGAACGTTTACTTCACAGGGATCGTTCGTGATAAACTGGGACGTAAAATGTCCAAGTCACTCGGTAATTCTCCCGATCCGTTGGAGTTGATCGAGAAATACGGAGCCGATGGAGTACGTATGGGTATGATGCTTTCTGCTCCTGCCGGAAACGATATTCTTTTCGATGACGCACTTTGCGAACAGGGACGTAACTTCTGCAACAAGATATGGAATGCTTTCCGTCTGATTAAGGGCTGGACAAATGCCAAAGGCACTATTGAAATTCCTACCGATGCACATCTGGCAGTTCAGTGGTTTGACCAAAGACTGGATGCGGCAGCTGTTGAAGTGGCCGATCTCTTCTCCAAATATCGTTTGAGCGAAGCGTTGATGCTGGTTTACAAACTATTCTGGGATGAATTCTCTTCCTGGCTGTTAGAAATAGTGAAACCGGCTTATGGACAGCCTGTCAATGGCTTTGTTTATGATATGGTTCTTAGTTCTTTCGAGCGTCTGCTTGAATTGCTGCATCCTTTTATGCCATTTATCACAGAAGAATTGTGGCAACAACTGCGTGAGCGTGAACCGGGTGAAAGTCTGATGGTTACTCAACTGTTTGAACCGGTCGGAGCAAATGAACAATTCCTGGCAGAGTTTGAAGTAGCTAAGGAAATCATCAGTAATGTCCGTAGCATCCGTTTACAGAAGAACATTGCTCTGAAAGAAGAACTCGAATTGCAGGTTGTAGGCACTCATCCGGTAGAGAAATTGAATCCGGTGATTATCAAGATGTGTAACCTGTCTTCCGTAACAGTGGTAGAAAGCAAATCAGAAGGTGCTTCTTCTTTCATGATAGGAACGACCGAATTTGCCGTGCCATTGGGTAATATGATTGACGTGGAAGCCGAAATCGCCCGTATGGAAGCCGAATTGAAGCATAAAGAAGGATTCTTGCAGGGAGTGATGAAGAAACTTAGCAACGAGAAATTCGTCAATAATGCTCCGGCTGCCGTTCTTGAACTGGAACGTAAGAAGCAAGCCGATGCAGAGAGCATCATTAATTCTTTGAAAGAAAGTATTGCGGCTTTGAAGAAATCATAATCCTTTGATACTTAATTTTATATAATAAAGGGCATCTCAATTCGTTTTGGGATGCCTTTTTTTTGCACTAAAGAAATTAATACTATCTTTGCTTCCGCTATTTATAGAATACCACAAATGAAACAATCGTTACGGATCATTCCATTCCTCTTTGGATTATTCCTTTTTATTGAAGGATTCTTATCACCTGCGTCAGCCCGAACCGAAAATACAAATAAAGAAGTACTGGTTTTAAACTCGATTAATTTCAATCTGCCTTGGGCTAAAAACTTTTATTGGTGTCTTCATGATGCTCTTCAGAAACAAGGAATTTCTGTGAAGGCGGAATCGCTTTCCGTACCTGCTCTGGTGAATGAGATGGAGGCGAATGCCGTAGTCACCCATTTGCGTCAGAAGTATCCGGAACCTCCCACTGCTATCGTGATGATTGGAGATCCGGGATGGATTGTTTGCCGCGAATTATTTGATGATGTATGGAAAGAAGTTCCGGTAATCGTGACAAATGCCCGCGACCATTTACCTGCTTCTCTTGAGGTCTTATTATCTCATGCCCCGTTGACGGAAGCCAATACAGTTTCCGGCGATGAATGGAGGCGGGGATATAATATAACTATCTTGAAGCAATATTATTATGTAAAGGAGACAATCGATTTAATTTATAAACTGATACCTGATATGGAACGTCTGGCGTTTATCTCCGACGATAGGTATATCAGTGAAGAAACTCGCGGAGATGTAAAGGAAGCTGTAGAAGAGAACTTCCCGGACTTGAATCTGGATTTACTTTCCACCACTCAATTATCTACAGAAATGTTGTTGGATACTTTACGTTGTTATAAACCGAATACGGGAATCATTTATTATTCTTGGTTTGAGTCGCATAACAAAAATGATAATAACTATCTTTTTGATCATATTCAGGAAGTGATTGTCAATTTTACTCCATCTCCATTGTTTTTACTTTCTCCCGAAGACTTGTCGAATAATACTTTTGCAGGAGGATATTACGTTTCGACGGAATCGTTCTGTAAATCTTTGCTGGAAATACTTGGTCGTGTCTTGGATGGAGAACAGGCACGTGATATTCCCGGTGGGGCGGGAGGAGAAGGAAGTGCCAATCTCTGCTATCAAGTGTTGAAATCCTACAATATACCTTCTTCCCGCTATCCAGACGATGCGGTTTATGTCAATGAGCCCAAGACTTTTTTTCAACAGTATTACATTCAAATACTTTCCTGTTCATTCTTTTTGTTGATTTTGATTGTTGCTATCATATATTATATCAGCATTCTTCGGAAAGCATATAGTCGCCTGCATGAAGCAATGGAAAAAGCGGAACAGGCCAATCAATTGAAATCCGCCTTTCTGGCTAATATGAGTCATGAGATACGTACCCCCTTGAATGCCATTGTAGGATTCTCCAATATGCTTCCTCATGTAGAAAACCGTGAAGAAATGTCCGAATATGTAGAACTCATTGGAACAAATACGGATTTGTTGCTCCAGTTGATTAATGATATTCTGGATTTGTCGAAGATTGAAGCCGGTACATTCGATTTCTATCCTGCCTTGATTGATGTGAACCAGACGCTTGAAGAAATCGAGCAAAGTATGCAGCTACGTCTTCGGCACAATAATGTGACTTTCACATTTGCGGAGAGACTGTCCCAATGTACATTGTATACGGATAAGAACCGTTTGATTCAGCTGCTTGCCAATTTTGCAGTTAACGCCATCAAATTTACAGAGGTGGGTACTATCCGTATGGGATATCGTTTGCTTGATCCTGAAACGATTTATTTTTATGTGTCGGATACAGGCTGTGGAATGTCTTCTGAACAGTGTATTCATGTCTTCGAACGGTTTGTGAAGTACAATTCCTTTGTGCAAGGTACCGGACTGGGACTTTCTATCTGCCATACGATTGTAGACCGCTTGGGAGGGAAAATAGGAGTGGAGTCGAAAGAGAACAAAGGATCTACTTTCTGGTTTACCTTACCTTATCGGCAGAATTAATGCTTTACTTCTTTCCAATCTATCAGTAGATAAGTTGCTATACTCTTATTGCAAACTTCCTTTCCCTTATTGGATAAGTTGTCTTTGACCAAGAAGAAACTATAAACGCAAGTTTTGATTGTATAATTGCAAGTTGCATTTATATAACCGGAACTTGCAGTTGTATAAATGAAGCTTGCAATTATAGTTTTCTCGTAGCCAAAAAGAAGTTTGGCAGCAGGGGAATGCAAGTTTGCCTCTAATACAACGGAAGTTATCTATTAGTACTTTAATAGACAGATAGTAATAGATAAGAAAATAGATGGTTGGTTTGTTTTAAGGAAATAGAATCGGTAGTAATAACGGCAGATAATCCTTTAAATCTACGCGTAGTTGCTTTAATGCTTGTTGAATACGGTAATCTACTGTTTTGGGAGATATTCCCAGAATTTCCGCTATTTCTTTATAACTCATATCCCGAAACCTATGCATCACAAAAGCTTCCCGATAACTTTCCGGCAATGTGGCGATGGCATCCTTGATGCGTTGTGTCAACTCTTCAACTTGATAAAGATCCGTATCTTGCAGCATCTCCTGCATCTCTTCATAAAATCGAGTGTCGGCACGTTGGGTGGCATCAATATGTGCAAGCTTGTTCAGAGCTTTGCGGTATATCATTTTAAAGAGGTATGAACTAAGTGAAGTTTCGATAATCAGATTTTCTCTGTTTTCCCAAATCCATAAAAGAGAGTCCTGCACAATTTCTTCCGCATCTTCCAGATCTACAAAACGATGACCATAAGCACACAGTGTCGGATAATACCTCCGAAACAGTGCGTCGAATGCCTTTTGGTCTCCCTGTTGTATGGCAGATAGTAAATAATTGTTTTCTAACAGGTGAATTTCTTTCATGTATTAGTTTGATATTTCACTGCAAATATAGCTTTTTTATAAGAAAACAAAGATTTTATGAAAAAAAATGAGATTTGGTTTAGGAAACCCACAAGTCTCCCTTGTCTTATAGTAAAAGGCAATAAAATAAGAATATGGATAAAACTGATTATAATAGAATAGAAGAACTGCTTCCCCGTTATTGTGAGGGACTGGCAACAGAAGAAGAGCGTCTGCAAGTTGAGGCGTGGATGGATGAATCGGAAGAAAACCGACGGATAGCCAAACAGATACATACTCTCTATCTTGCCACAGATACTGTTCATATCATGACGAAAGCCGACACAGAGAAAGCATTGACAAAGGTGAAAAGTAGAATGTCGGGTAACAGACAAAGGAAAACGATGTGGTGGGAATGGACACAACGTGCGGCAGCAGTGCTGTTCATTCCACTTCTCGTTACTCTGATGGTACAACATTGGGGAGGAAGCGAACAGGAGTTGGCACAAATGATGGAAGTGAAAACAAATCCCGGAATGATGACTTCTCTGACATTGCCCGATGGCACATTGGTTTTCCTGAATTCCGAATCTACCTTAAGTTATCCCTCACGCTTCGATAGCGACACGAGAAATGTAACATTGCAGGGAGAGGCTTATTTTGAAGTAGCCAAGAACCCGGAAAAGAAGTTTATAGTTTCTACTTCCCACCAATCACAGATCGAAGTACTGGGAACTCATTTTAATGTAGAGGCTTATGAAAAAGAAGACCGGATTGCAGCAACATTGGTTGAAGGAAAAATAGGTTTTATTTATTCATCTGACAATGTCTCGAAAAAGGTACTGATGGATCCCGGACAAAAACTGGTCTATGATACAAGAGACAGTAAAGTGCAGCTTTATGCCACCTCCGGTGAGTCGGAAATAGCTTGGAAAGAGGGAAAGATTATATTTAGAAATACTCCTCTCGAAGAGGGATTGCGAATGTTGGAGAAGCGGTATAATGTGGAATTCATTATTAAAAACGACCGTTTGAAAGGAGACTCATTTACTGGTACGTTTACTAATCAACGCCTTGAACGTATTTTGGAATATTTCCAGCTTTCTTCTCAAATCCGTTGGCGTTATCTTGATTCGCCGGATATAAAAGATGAAAAGAGTAAAATAGAAATATATTGATTGATTAACCTTAAAACAAAAATGCAATGAACGGCAGACCCCCTTAAACAAAAACATACGGGAGGATATTGGCGTATCTTCCCGTATGGAAATCGGTAAATCTTTTTGATGCTTGTTTGGCGACAAGCTTAGATAAACTTTTTATTAACTTTAAGTCATTACAAAATTATGCAAAATTATTTTAGCATCCAATTTTTATGGGTGGTAAAGTCACTTTGGCTAACCTCAAAAAAAATCCCATTATCTATGAGACTATTGGTTTTGTTCTTAGTATGTTCTATTGGGCTGACCTATGCAGCCGATAGTTACGCTCAAAAGGCTTTAATCAGTATTGATGTACGTAATCAGCGGGTGGAGGACGTTTTGAAAGAGATTGAAGCGCAGTCAGATTTTGACTTCTTTTTCAATAATAAACATGTCGATTTGAATCGTCGCGTATCAATTTCCGCTGATAAAAGTAATATTTTTAGTGTGCTTAAGGAAGTATTTGCCGGTACGAATGTAATATATTCAGTGCTGGACAAAAAGATTATACTATCTGTTAAGGCACAGTTACCACAACAAGACAAGAAAGTGATTGTGTCTGGTACTGTATTAGATGTACAAGGTGATCCGATTATTGGTGCTAGTGTGTCGGAGAAAGATGTGCTAGAAAACGGTACAATAACAGACATGAATGGTTTTTTCAAACTCTCCGTTTCTTCATCTAAAGCACGATTGCAAATTTCTTATCTTGGTTATCAGACGCAAATAGCACGTGTTTCTGTGGGTAAACAGATCGCTATTGTTTTGGAGGAAGATACTAAAACGTTGGATGAAGTAGTTGTTATCGGTTATGGTGCGCAGAAAAAAGTAAATCTGACAGGGTCGGTAGCGTATATTAAGTTGGATGATCAGATGAATAGCCGTCCTATTGCTAGCGTTTCTGCAGTATTGAATGGATTGAGTGCAGGTGTAGGTGTGACGCAGTCCAGTGGTCAGCCTGGAACAGGGGCTACCATTCGTATTCGTGGTACGGGTACTCTGAATAATAGTAATCCGTTAGTATTAGTGGATGGAGTAGAGTGGGATATGGATGCTGTTAATCCCAATGATATTGAAAGTATCAGTATATTGAAAGATGCTTCTTCTACCGCTATTTACGGCTCACAGGGGGCTAATGGTGTTATACTTATTACGACAAAAAAAGGTTCTGGTAAACCACGCTTTAATTATAATGGTTACGTTTCTGTTCAGAAAGCTATTAATAAATTGAAGTTGGTGTCTGATTATGCTGATTATATGGATTTGGTAAACGAGACTGCAACTAACATTGGTAATGTACCTATTTATTCTCAACCTAATATTGATTTATGGAGAGCAGCTAAACAAGATCCGATGGGATTAAATGATTACGGAGTTCCTAATTACATAGCTTATCCTAATACGGAATGGTTTGATGTGTTATTTGATACCGGACTTTCACAAAGTCATCATATTTCGATGGCAGGCTCTTCTGATAAGATGAACTATTCGCTTGCATTGGGATTTTTAGATAATCCTGGAATTATGAATCATTGGGGGATTAATTCCGGGCAGAAAAAAGTGACAATACAGTCTCGTGTGGAAGGTAAAGTCGGAAATTGGCTTACTGTAGGAGCCAATGTGTATGGTAATAAAGAAAATGTAGGTGTTGCCGGTGTTGCTGGTGCTTTTCAATATTTAACGATAAGTGTTCCAGGTATTTATCCGGGAGAACCTGGTAAATATGGTATACCGGCATCAGCGGAAGAGTCGACAACTGCAAACAATGTGTTAACTTATCTTGACCGTCGTGGTAAGGATGAAAGATTCAATGCAACATTATCTGGCTATTTTATTGCTGATGTTTTGAAAGGACTGCAAGTAGAAGGTAGATATAATTACCAGATTTATCGTCAGGACGTGCATAAATGGGGAAGTTCTTCTGGAGTGAGATGGGATTATGTAAAAGATGAGGTACGTGAAGAGGCTTCTTTGAATCGTGCGACGATTTATAATTATGCATTGAAGTCGAAACGGGTGAATATGGATTTGCTCATTCGTTATAATACAACTTTGTGGAAGTATCATGATCTTGGCCTTTTAGCAGGTTATTCTGGCTCCCTTTATGATTCGGATTCTTTTGATGCAACCAAAGAGGGGATGAGTTCATGGTATTTGATTTATATGAATTCTGCAACAAAAATGAATTCAATAAATGGTTCGGCTACTAACTGGCGTATGCAATCATATTTTGGACGTCTCAATTATGCTTATCGAGGAAAATATTTGTTCGAAGCGAATGTTCGTTATGATGGTTCTTCCCGTTTTTCTCCTGATTCACGTTGGGGAGCATTTCCTTCTTTCTCTCTTGGATGGCGTCTCTCGGAAGAATATTTTATGGCCGGAACAAAAGATTATTTGTCAAATTTAAAATTAAGGCTCTCATATGGAAAGTCTGGAAATAATCGAACTTCAGATTATGCATGGCAGGGTACTTATGGTACAGCACCTGTTGTAATTGACGGTAAACAAACCATGGGGTTAGCGGTTTCAAAAATAGGAAACAACTATCTTGAATGGGAGTCTACCAAAGCTTTGAATGTAGGATTAGACTTTGGTTTCTTTGACAACCGATTGACCGGTGAGGTGGAGTATTATAATAAAAATACGACAGGTATTTTGTTTACTCCTTCCATTTATATGACGATGGGCTTTAAAACAGCAGCTACTGAGAATATAGCGGAAGTAAATAATAAAGGATTGGAAGTATCAATAAAGTGGAATAGTCATATACATGATTTCTGTTATAGTTTGGGAGGAAACTTTTCTTACAATAAGAATAGAGTTGAGAAATACAAAGGTGCATTGCAAAAGTATTGGGGAGAAGATGGACAATATGTAAATAACTTTGCAGAAGTTTCAGAAAATGGGTTTGGTGGTAGAATTGCTGAAGGGTATATGTTAGGTGAAACTTACATATATAAAGTATACCGTGGTAACGGAAATTATGATGGCAGTGGCATTTTAGACCTTAATGCCGGTCCGAAGGATGGTGTTATACGCACAGAGCAGGATATGGCGTGGGTAAAGATGATGATGGAATCCGGATATAAGTTTGCTGGAAATACGCAAGTCGCTAAGAACCAGTTGTGGTATGGTGACTTGATCTATCAGGATACAAATGGTGATGGTAATTATGGTGATTCTAACGATCAAGATTTTTCGGGACATTCTAATATGCCCAAATATTATTTTGGCTTTAATCTTTCCTTGTCATATAAAAATTTCGATTTCTCTGCTTTATTATCTGGAGCTGCCGGCTTCCATTTGATTTGGGTCACACAACCTGCTTTTACTACAGGCTATAACTCTTATCAGTTTATTGCTGATGATCACTATTTTTACGATCCGGAAAAGCCGACAAGTCCCAAAACCAATCTTACTGCAACTTATCCTCGTTTGGGTAATAAAAATGGAGTATCCAGTGACTTTTGGGAATACAGTGGTAATTATCTAAAGTTGAAAAATATACAGATTGGATATACTTTGCCACAGTATATCACAAGGAAGGTTAAGATTGAAAAGGTACGTCTGTATGCCAGTGCAGATAATCTAAAGACATGGACGAAATTTCCCGGAATGGATCCGGAAATTGGGACTAGCATTACCTATCCTTTGATGAAACAATGTGCGTTTGGTTTACAATTAACTTTTTAATAGCTATATATGAAACAAATTATATTTATATCATTGTTGTGTGTGTGTGCAATCTCATGTATTGATTTGGATACAAAATCTACGGCAGCCATAGGTAGTGCACAAATGTGGACTACAGAGGATTTGGCAGATGCAGGAGTTGCGGGTATCTATAAGGTTTTCTACCCTAATTCGGCGGTTACCACTGTTCCGGGAAAGATAGAAGCTATAGGACGTTTTAGGGTTGAAGCTGTCTCGTTTACAAGTAATGCACAGCATGAACCCTATCTGAAAAATATGTCTCCATCGGCAAGTGATGAATTCTTTGCTAACGAATGGAAAGCTGCTTATGAAGGCATTTATCGATGTAATGATGCAATAGCTAATTTACACAAAGCAACTATGTCGGAGGCTAAATATAAGCGCTTGGTGGCAGAATGTAAATTTTTGCGTGCTTATTTTTACTATTGGTTAAATGCTCTCTTTCAGGGAGTACCAATATATCTAGAACCGTTTGTGACAACTGAATGTACGAAAACACAAAACACAGTGGATGAAGTGTGGCAGGCTGTATTAGATGACTTGGATGATTGCATTGCAGAAGAAAATTTGCCCAATAATACATTAAAAGAAAACTATGGGCGTCCTTCTAAGGGATCGGCTTATGCATTACGTGGTATTGTGTATATTTGGAAAAAAGATTACAAGAAGGCGATAGCGGATTTTGAGCAGGTAGGAAAATGTGGTTATGGATTATGGGAAGGAGAATATATAGATTTCTTTAAGAAAGAAAATGAACGTGATAAAGAAATGATATTCCCTATTCAGTTTGATGCAGTTGTAGGATATAGTGATTGTATACAGGCTATATTTGGTTGCCGTTCTACCTTACAGTCAGTGACTTTTATACAGCCGAATGCTGATTTTGTGGATTCCTATCAGAATGCCGATGGCTCTCCTTTCAAATGGACTGATATTTTCCCCGATTGGGATAAATTGACGCCTGCGCAAAGGGAGATATTTTTTGTCCGAGATGGAATGAATACAAATATGAATACTGATTTCCAAAATGCGAAAAAATCCATTATCGGACGAGTGTCGCAAGCCATTTGGGATAAATATTATTTGAATGAGGGGAATGAAGCTAGAATTCTTACGGCATACTCTACCCGTGATCCACGCTTGATGCAGACTATTTTTGCTCCTTCTACCACTACACTTTGTTATGCTAATACAGGAGGTAAACAATCTGCTAAAACAGTTCGTTGGCCTTTTCTGATTGCTGGAAATGGAGATGCTGCTGGTGACCACTGGCCTGATGCACGTTACTATTGTAATTACACTTATCGAAAGTTTGTGGTGACGGATGACAGTAACCTTAACCGTATCATTTGTGATGAAGATTGGCCTTTGATTCGTTATACGAATATCTGGTTATTATATGCGGAGGCGTTAAATGAAGACGGACGTTTAGGGGATGCAATCAGTGTAGTGAATAGAATTCGTGAACGTGCTCATATGCCGTTACTTACTAATGGTGGTAGTGGTTACAATGCAGTAATGGGGAAAGAAGATATGCGCAAGCGTATTCAGTACGAACGTCGGGTTGAGTTGTGTGCTGAAGGCATAAACTTTCTCGACGAAGTGCGGTGGGGAACTTATAAAGAGACGAAGTTTCAAGGAAAAGAATCCAACAGTTTCAAAAATATGTGGGGAACTGTTGGTCATGGTATGTGGTATTGGAATGATTATCTGTGGCCTTGGCCGGTTCCCATGGCAGAGGTGCAGCGTAATCCGAATCTTGTTCCTACTCCGGGATGGCTTTATTAAAGAATGAATAATATGAAATTTAATTAATAAAATGAAGATAATCATGCATTTAAATAATATAATTATTTTACTGTTTTGTTTGGCGATCAATTGTTTTGCTTGTTCGGATGAGGAGGTAAAGTCTATAACCTCTGATTTCCCAAATCGGGAAGAAATGCCCCATCCGTGTTTGTTGCTAAAAGAGGGGGAAGAGGAAAAGATAAAACAAAATCTACAAAATTCACTCGAATTGAAAAGAGTGAGTGAGAAAGTTTTTATTCAAGCTAATAAATGTGTAAATACTCCTCCTTCTGAATATGTATTGACGGGTACACGTTTACTTTATGTATCTCGCCAGGTATTGCAGAATCTTTATTCTTTGTCTTATGCTTATAGGATGAGTAAGATGGATCTTTATCTGAATAGAGCTATTTCAGAACTGAATGCAGTATGTGCATTCAAGGACTGGCATCCGTCGCATTATTTGGATGTAGGTGAGATGACAATGGGCGTAGCTATCGCTTATGATTGGCTTTACCAATATTTGCCGGAAGAGACTCGGTTACTTGTTGAAAAGAGTATTGAAGAAAAAGCTTTTGATACGGCTTTGGATAAAGAGTATGATAATTTTTACAATGGATCTGGTAATTGGAATCAAGTATGTAATGCCGGATTGGTATTTGGGGCACTGGCTATTTACGATAAAGCTCCTGAAAAAGCCCAAAAGATTATAGATAAATGTTATGCGACTATTCCTCGTGCTTTGGAGGCTTACAAACCTGACGGCACCTATGGAGAAGGTTTCATGTATTGGGATTATGGAACAAGTTTTCAGGCTATGCTTAATTGTGCATTAGAAACTGTCGGTATGACGACTTTTGCAGATGCGAACGCTTTTGAGAAATCAGCAGAATATTATTTCCATATGGTAGGACCTTCCAGGAAGTGTTTTAATTATTCAGACTGTTCGGAAAAGGTGAGTACCAGTACGGCTATGTTTTATTTTGCCGCTAAAAAACAGGATCCTTCTTTGCTTTATTGGGAAATGGAACATATTAAAAATAATCTGGAAACCAATCGATTGCTTCCTTCTGTCTTGGTATATACAAAGGATTTGGATATATCTTCTATCCCTATCACTGTTAAAAAAACTTATTTTGGTGTCGGTCTGACTCCCGTATATTTGACTCGTTCGGCTTGGGGGGACAATAATGCAGCTTTTTTTGGTGTAAAAGGAGGGAAACCGGATACTAGTCATGGGCACATGGATATAGGTTCTTTTGTATACGAAGTAAATGGTGTGCGATGGAGTGTTGATCTTGGGAATGCCAATTATGAGAGTGTAGAGGCTAAAACAAAAGATTTCTGGACGATGACTCAAAATTCGAATCGTTGGAGATTGGGGCGTTATGCAACTACGAGCCATAGTACTTTCTTTATAAATAATAGTCCTCAAAAAGTGGATGGTGCTGCTGTCTTTACAGAGACATTTGATGAAAAAGGTCAGCGGGGAGCTGAATTGGATTTAAAAGACACTTATAGCTATAATGCTGTGAGCGGTAGTAAGTTTTCATTAAATAAGTTCAAACGTAGAATTTATTTGTCTGATGATCGGAGTCTGACAATTGTGGATACTTTAAGAGCTGATGAAGGGTCAGCTTCTGCACAATGGCGGATGATTACAAATGCAGCTGTTACAATGGATAAAGACAAGAAAGAGTTTCTACTGACACAGGATACTAAACAATTGCGTGTTTGGGTGGAGTATGTCGGACTAAATCCCGAAGCGAAAAGTACTACGATTAATGCTAATACTAGTTTGGGGGAAAATGCGATAACGCCTGCTGCTACTGCCATTATATATCAGATAAGTATTCCAAAGAAAGATGTAGTGCTGAAAGTACATTTAGAACCCAAACAATAGTATCATGAAACACTTGTTGATTATTTTATTATTTTTTCTGATTGCGGGAAGCTGTCAGAAGCGTCAGGAAGAAGAGTCTATGAAACAATTGATAGACAGAGTTATGCCTGTTGCTGTAGAACAATACAAAGGTATGGCTCAATTACTTCCAGAGGGGCAATTTCCTCGGTCCATAAGTGAGGATGGTAGACTAAAAACATCTAATAAATATTGGTGGTGTAGTGGATTTTATCCTGGAACTCTTTGGTATTTGTATGAGTATTCCGGTGATGAGGATATTTATCATTTGGCTGAAAAGTATACAGAAATGCTAGATTCCATTAAATATGTGACGAGTGATCATGATGTAGGATTCCAGTTGTTTTGCAGTTATGGTAATGGTTATCGTATTACCCGTTGTCCGGAATATAAGGAAGTATTAGTTCAGGGAGCAAAATCTTTAGCTACTCGTTTTCATCCTGTGATTGGGTGTATACAAAGCTGGGATTTTGATGATCCGGAATGGAGATTTCCTGTTATTATAGATAATATGTTAAACTTGGAACTCTTGATATGGGTGGCTGAACAAACCAACAATGATTCATTATATCATATCGCATGTAGTCATGCCAATGTCACTAAGAATAATCATTTTAGGAAGAATTTCAGTTGTTATCATTTAGTAGATTATGATCCTGCTGATGGGAGTACCCGGAAGAAGCAGACTGTTCAGGGGGTTAGTGATGAATCTTCATGGGCGCGTGGACAAGCATGGGCACTCTATGGATATAGCATGATGTATCGTTATACAAAAGATGATAATTATTTGAATCAGGCCAGAAACATTGCAAACTTTATAATGAATCATCCTGCTATGCCTCAAGATGGTATACCATATTGGGATTTTGATTCTTCTGCAATTCCGGATGATTATCGCGATGCTTCGGCTGCTGCTATTATGGCTTCAGGATTAATAGATTTGAGTAAATATGTATCTGAAAAGGAGAAAAACAGATATATAAATTTTGCTCAGAAACAATTGAGGACACTGTCGTCTGAAGAATACTTAGCAAGAGGTGGAACCAATCATTGTTTTTTGTTAAAACATAGCGTTGGTAGTTTACCGGGAAAATCAGAGGTTGATGTTCCACAAACTTATGCTGATTATTATTTTATTGAAGCTTTATTGAAGTATAAAAAAGAAGTATTGGACGAATAAGTTATATTTATGATACATTGAAACAGTCAATCGAAAGCATATATACAATCATTAAATCAATGTAAGATACTGATACAGGCTTTTGCAGTCATAAATTCCGGTCTATTTGGAAATAGCTAGTCGTTTCTTCTTGATTAATAATGGTGTATTCCCCAACAAATATAGCCGGGTGTGAAATACAACTCGGCTATATTTGTCTTGAAACTTTTCTATAAGGAATATCTAATTTCATTGCTAATAGGAAAATTCTTATATTTGCTGCAACTAATACTTAAACACCATAGTTGCAAATGGAATTTACAGAAGAGCAAATACTGTTGAGAGCTTTGTCACGAGGAGATGAGAAAGCTTTTGAGGTTTTGTTTATGCGTTATTTCCCGAGAGTGAAACGTTTTATATCCGGTTTGCTTCAGGATGATATAACGGCAGAGGATTTTGCACAAGATATTCTCCTCAAACTATGGCAGAAGCGTGAGGAGATGGCAAAAATCGAAAATCTGAATGCCTACCTTTATCGGACTTCCCGGAATGCTGTGTATCAGCATTTACGACATATACTTTTGGTGAATGAATATGGAGAAAAGCAACAGGAGAATCTTTCCCGTCAGCAGAATGAGGGTGCGGGAAACATCGAAGAAAATATGTTTGCCGAAGAATTACTGTTGTTGATACAGCATACGGTAGAGCAAATGCCCGCCCAACGAAAAAGAATTTATGAGATGAGCCGTAAAGAAGGCAAAAACAATGATGAGATAGCGCAACTGCTTGCAATAAACAAACGGACTGTAGAAAACCATCTCACACAAGCATTGGCTGATATCCGCAAGATGCTGAAGCACTTTTATCTTTTCTAAATAAAACCACTTCCTATTGACAAAAACTCTTCTTTTATTCTCCTTTCTCAAAAAAAGTAGAAAAAATAGCTTTTAGACTGTGTGTGTATTCTATCTCGTGCATCTTATTAATAAACGGATAAAATCATGAAGAAGAAAAGCATATCAGAACTAATACATTTTTTTGTTCGCCATCCCCTGCAAAACTCCTTGCAGATGAAGTTTTGGCGTTGGCTGGTTTCTCCTGCTGATGCAGAAGATAAAGAAGAAGCTATACAGGAAGAGTGGATGAATATCATCGCTGAACCTGATGAGGCTACCCGGCGTTCATGGTATGAGGTCCGGCGTAAAGCGGGACTTGCAAATCCGATAATAAAACCGCATTGGGAAATCAAACCACTTCTTCGCATTGCTTCTATGATATTAATCCCCTTATTTTCAGTGCTATTATCGTGGTATTATATAAATGATTATACTGATTCTTGCAAATTGGTAGAATATATTGTTCCCATGGGTGAACGGGGAGAATTGACTTTGCCGGATGGGACAAAGGTACAGATCAATTCGGAGAGCAGTATCATTTACCCGAAAAGCTTTCGAGGCGATACACGTACTGTTTATCTTTCCGGAGAGGCGAATTTTGATGTCCATAAGGATAAGAAACATCCGTTTATTGTCAAGACATCTTTGTTATCAGTTCGTGCTTTAGGTACGAAGTTTAATATACAGGCATATTCGGAAGACAGGAAAACGACTACAACTCTTGAAAATGGAAAAGTGCAAATCAATAACCTGCTGGCACCAGACAGCTGTTTTATTCTTACTCCCGGTGAACAACTTGAATACAATCACCTGACTAAGAATTATGAAAAACGAAAAATAGATGTGATGATGGCTTCCGGTTGGACACGTGGTGAATTGAATTTTGTCGATTGCCATCTGGAGGATATTCTGAACACATTGGGACGACATTATAATGTAGAAATAAAGGCAGAACCGCATTTATACACAAATGATTTATATACCATTAAGCTTAGAAAGGGCGAACCTCTTCAAGCAGCAATTCATATTGTAACAATGACCGTCGGAGGTATGGAAAGCAAGGTCACAGACAATAAGGTTGTGATACTGACAGCTGCTTCACCGGCGAATAAGAGTAAGAAAGGAGGTACCCATCCATAAAAAGGTTGGACAAAACTGATCCTTTTGTCCAACCCGAAATAAATACCGTTATCATTTAAAATTTTAGGAAATAGTGAACCTTAAATGTAGTATTCATTTAATATACAAAAGTATGAATTTTAATTCTTATTTTACTATAAAACATACCAGTAATTTGCGTATTTTATTGTTAACCTTATTCTTTATAGTCCCTTTGGGTACTATCTATGGGCAGAATCAGTTGATTACTATTGCCGGAAAAAACATAACTTTGTTGAAAGCTTTTGATGCTATTGAAAGTCAGACTCAATTAAGCATTACTTATAGTCGGACTAAAATAGATGTGAATCGGACATTGAGTGTTGATTTTAAGAAACAAAAACTCTCTATTGTTTTGGATAAGTTGCTCGCGGGAACGGGGTTTACTTACAAGATAGAAAAAGGGTATATCGTTCTGGTTCCCGTACCGGTAAAACAAGAGCAAACGGAAGCAACTTCGAAAAAGATACAAGGAGTGATTGTAGATACGAATGGAGATCCGGTGATTGGTGCCAGTATTCAGGAGAAAGGAGTGGTCGGGAAAGGTACAGTTTCTGATTTGGATGGAAAATTTAACCTGTCAGTTGCGTCAAATGCTGTATTACTGATTTCATATATCGGTTTTCAGTCTCTTGAAGTAAAGGTGGGAAATCGGACAAGCTTGTCTTTGGTATTAAAAGAAGATCATCAGTTGCTGGATGAAGTAGTCGTTATCGGTTATGGAACAATGGAGAAACGTGCTGTGACCAGCTCCATTACTTCCATATCTTCAAAAGATTTAGTGACTGGATTGGGAGGCTCTACCATTGCGACTGCTCTGAAAGGAAAAATCTCCGGTATGAATGTTTCCGAAACTTCCAGTCCGAATGCCTCTGCTAGTTTCCAGCTTCGTGGGGTAGCTTCCATCAATGCTTCTTCTTCCCCTTTGATTGTGATAGACGGAATTCCTGGTGGTGATTTGCGTTCTATCAGTCAGGAAGATATTCAATCCATTGATGTTTTGAAGGATGCCTCTGCAGGTGCTATTTACGGAACAAGGGCAGCTGGTGGTGTCATTCTCGTGACTACCAAGAAAGCGAAAGAAGGTCCTATCACATTATCATATACAGGCGAGCTGTCCACCGAACAAGTTTCCAGAAGACCACAGGTCCTGGATCGCGATGCTTTCGCGAGGTTCGGTGTAGGAACAGATTTGGGAGCGTCTACCGATTGGTACGGTGAACTTTTAAATGAGGGAGCACTTTCCCAGCGCCATGTTGTCACCCTTTCGGGAGGGGGACATACAGCCAGAATATATGCCACTATTATGGCACAGGATCAGAAAGGTATTGCGATAGGCGATAATCGTAAAGACTATTCGGGGCGTATCAATGCAAACTTTAATCTTCTCAATGACTTGCTGGAAATAGGCTTACATACAGAATATCGTGAAGCACATCGGGATCAGCGGAGCAGTAGTTCCTGTTTCGACATGGCATTGAAGATGAATCCAACGGAACATGTTTATGATAGTACTAGTGAAACAGGCTATAATGTATTGGTTGGTGGTAGTGAATATTACAATCCATTAGCGGAAGTTATGCTCAAGCAGACGGATAATGTTGATAAATGGCTCAAGGCGGATGCTACGGTAAAGCTCAATCTGCCTGCCGGATTTTCGGCACAAGCCACTCTCGGCTGGGAAGATCGCCAGTATCAACAGACGCATTATGTATCCGCATTACACAGAACGTCTTTGAATGGAAGTTATAAAGGAAAGGGATTTCACGGATATAGTAAAACAGTCAATGTTTCTTTTGAACCTACCATTAATTTCATGCGTGTTTTTGCAGATGACCATACAGTCAGTGCGGTGGCCGGATATAGCTATTGGGAAAACAATTCTGAAAATTTTGATATGTCTAACTACGATTTCCCTGTGGATGGAGTAGGAGCTTGGGATATGGGAACAGGCAGCTGGCTTTCTGATGGAAAAGCAGCTATGTCTTCTCACAAATATCCTCGTGAACGTCTTATCTCCTTCTTTGGTCGGGCGAATTATAGCTATAAAGATCGCTATATGGTTACCGGAAGTGTTCGTCATGAGGGATCTTCCAAATTTGGAAAGAATCATCGCTGGGGAACATTCTGGGCTGTATCAGGTGGATGGCGTATATCCAATGAAGCCTTTCTGCATGATGTCAGTTTTCTTGATGACCTCAAAGTACGTGTCGGTTATGGTGTGACGGGAAATAACAATTTCTCTGCAGGAGCATCCACAGCCATGTACTCCTCCAATTCAATGTGGCCTTATAACGGTACATGGATCACTTCTTATGGACCGGCTCGTAATGTCAATAATGACTTGCATTGGGAAAAGAAAGCAGAGCTTAACATCGGTTTGGATTATGCGTTTCTGAATAACCGGCTTTTTGGAAAGTTCGATATATATAAAAGAAGAGTTTCCGGAATGTTATACAATATCAGTGTACCCAATCCTCCCGCCGTTTACGAGAAAACGACCATGAATTATGGTAATCTTGAGAATACCGGATGGGAGTTTGAGATTGGCGGAGTGCCTGTTAAAACGAAAGACTTTAACTGGACAACTACCATGCGTCTATCCCATTCTTCTTCCAAAATTACCTCTTTGTGGGGGAATAATACTTACCAGGATCGTGTAGGATTCCCGTCACCGGGAACGAACGGATCAGCCGGAAGAATTGAAGCAGGAACAAAGATCGGAAGCTATTATATCTGGAAATATGCCGGTATCACGGATAATGGAAGATGGCTTCTGTATGATAAGAACGACAATGTGATTCTTAGCGATAAGAAGACCTATGATGACAAGCGGTACATCGGTAATGCTATTCCTGCATTGATGGTATCATGGGATCATACCTTCACTTACAAGAACCTCTCTTTAGGTATCAACCTGCGTAGCTGGATCGATTTCGACGTGTTTAATACCATAAATATGTACTATGGACTTTCTGAAGTAGCAGGCCAGAACGTTCTTCGCAATGCGTACATTGACAACCGGCACATCAAAGAAGTAAAGCAGCTTTGCGATTACTGGCTTGAGGACGGCACTTTCTTAAAGATAGACGCCATTAGTCTGGGATATTCTCTTAACATGAAAAAGTGGCAGAAATATATAGATAAGATTGATCTTTACCTGACCGTCCGGAATGTGGCATGTTTCACGAAATATTCAGGACTTAATCCGGAAGTGAATGTCAACGGACTGGACCCTGGTTATGAATGGTTTAATAATATTTATCCTGAAACTCGTAGATATACCGTTGGTATGAAAATCCAATTCTAATATTAAAGTACCTATAAACTAATAAAATGATATGAGACGAAATATTTTAATCATTATCTCCTTCCTCACCCTTCTGGTGTCATCCGGTTGTACAAATCTGGATGAGAAGTGGTATTCCGAAGTCACTCCGGACACTTATTTCACGTCTAAGGAAACTGTTTATTCTTTCTTGGTACGCTCTTTCACACATTGGCGTTGGTTTCACGGATTCGACCGTGCCACTCTTCAAGAATGTACAACAGATGAGATGTGTGTCACACAAAAAGGAATACATTACAATGATGTCAGATATTCCCAACTGCAGCATCACGACTGGACACCTCTTCACCCCAACAACGAAGAAACCTGGCGTGGGGTAGGCATGGGAGTGGCAATGGCTTTAGCTTGTAAGGAAGACTTATCCGGTGTGGATTATGTATCACTGGGCATGACGGAAGAATTGAAAGCAGATCATCAGATGCAACTTCAGACATTGGTTGCCTATTTTTATCTGCGGGGACTTGATTTCTATGGGGGTATGCCTATTTACCGGCGCTCTACTACCGAGGAAGTTCCACGTTCCACTGCACGCGAAACCTTTAATTATGTGGAAGAACTGTTGCTTGCCGCTATTCCCAAATTAGAGAAAAAAAGAGCAGATATGCTGGAAGAAGGCTATTTACGTCAAGGAACTGCCGCCGCCCTTCTTGCTCAGTTATATTTTAATGCGGAAGTCTACATGGGAGAGAACCGTTTTGCTGAATGTGCGCAGGTCTGCCAGGATCTATTAGATGGCAAATACGGTTATTACGAATTGGAGGAAGACTGGTTCGGTCCTTTCACTTTCGACAATAATAAATCTAAGGAAGTAATGTGGTCTGTTCAGTCGCAATATGCAAAAGGCACTTTGTTTCAATGGCAGTTCGAACGCTATAATCATTATAATGCAAAGAACTATTTTGATCTAAGCGGCTATTCCTCTACTAATGGTATGCATCTTCAGCCGTCTCTTAAACCCAATGGGGATCCCTATACGGATAAGCTCGGGCGACCCTTTGCCAAATTCAACAATAAAGATCTTCGTAAAAAATTGTACTTGTATAAAGGGAATGGAAAATACGAAGGAATGTTCCTTTATGGAAAATTACAGCGTACATCAAGAAGTGGTACAGAGGTGAAGTGTACGGGACTGTACGAATATCCGGGTGAGGTTCTTGAATTTGTCGATCAGGTGGCACAATTCAAGAAAGTGAAAGATGGAGAATATTCTTCAGTGAATGAGCTTCCCTCCAATATAAGTACTGGGGAAGAGAATTCCGGAATACGTTTGTGCAAACTACCGGTTCCCGACAATATCGACAAAACCATTGCTTTTAATCCGGATTATCCGGTTATTCGTTTTGCTGAAATCTATTATATGCTTGCTGAATGTAAATATAGAAGCGGCTATAAAAAAGAAGCAGCCAATCTTTTCAATGAAGTGCGTAAACGCAATTTCGAGAATAAAGCCGATCCTGATCCGGTGACCGAAACGAATATCGACAAGTACCGGATTCTTGATGAGTGGATGGTCGAGTTTCTGGGTGAACAGCGTCGTCGTACCGATCTTCGTCGTTGGGGGTTGTATACAACAGGTTCTTGGTGGGATCATAAACCTACTAACGACGATCATTATGAGCTTTTTCCTATTCCGGAAAAGTCAATTTCTGTCAGCAATGTCTTGAAGCAAAATCCGGGATACGGAGGCGGCAATGAAATGACTAAAGAAGAAGCCGGTATCTATAGTGTGAAACAAATCGATTAATCAACTATTAAAGAATAATATAATGAATAGCAAGATATTTTTTTTAGGAGCCATCATGTTGCTGCCTACATTCGCAAGTTGCCAACAAGAAAAGCCTTTTCCTGATGATGCAGTAGATAAAGTGTATGAATACCTTCCGGAGTGGCAGGCAGGTTATTTGGATATTCATCAGATTAGTACCGGAAGAGGTAATGCAGCCTATCTTATTTTTCCGGATGGGACTACCATGTTATTGGATGCAGGAGATTTAGGAGTACATTCAGGCACACAGGAAATTATGAAAGCAGTGCCTAATGATTCTAAGCGGCCTGCCGAATGGATTGCTCAATATATAAAACATTTCTCATTGCCATTAAAAAATAACGGAGCACTTGATTATGCCTTGCTCACTCACTTTGATACGGACCATATCGGACAGAATGGAAAACTGGCAATCGAAAAAGTAGGACTGGATTACAAACTTACCGGAATCACTCATGTTGGTAATCTTCTCAATATTTCCACTTTGATAGATCGTGGTTATCCTACTTATGATTATCCGACAGCAGCTAAAGTCTCTGGTGCTCATATCTCAAACTATAAATTATATGTTGCCGCTCGTGACAGGGAAGGTAAAAAGAATGAGGGATTTGTAATAGGAAGCAATAGTCAGATCAAACTCTTGAAAGATCCGGGCTCTTATCCTACATTCGAAGTACGTAATATCGTGGGTAATGGTAAAATTTGGACAGGTAGCGGAACAACAGCCAAAGAGCTTGTGCCTTCTACAGCCTCTTCAAGTGAACAGTTGAACGAAAACCGTTGCAGTTGTGGAATTCGTATCACATACGGTAATTTTGATTATTTCTCCGCAGGAGATATTCTAGGCGTAGAAAAAGCACCGGAATGGTTTGATATAGAAACGCCGGTAGCCAGATTGCTCGGTGAGACGGATGTGGTTGTTGCCAATCATCACGCTTATTCTGATGCTATGTGCGATACCTACATTTCCCAAGTGAAACCACAAGTCTATGTAATTCCCGTATGGGATTACTATCACCCTCAACCGGCAACGTTGAGCCGGATGCTGTCTCAAACTCTTTATCCTGGTGAACGGTCGGTTTTTGCTGCCGGTATGGTAGACAGTAACAGGAGCAGACTGGGTGAAGACGGCTTGAAGATAAAGCCTGCCGGACATGTTGTTACGCGTGTTTATCCGGGTGGAGAGAAGTTTCAGATCTTTGTATTAAATGATCGGAATGAAGCTTATGAGATACTATATAAAACAGGTGAGATTAAATCTAATAATTGATGAACATGAAAATTAAAGATTCAATAGTCTGGACAGCTTTTCTGGCTGTGATGGCAATCATAATGTTTCCGTCATGCTCTGACGAACATGAAGCCGGTATATTGGAAATAACAAATAATGAGATTATTCTTCAGGCGGAAGGTGATCCGGTTCAGGTGGAGGTGAAGTCCAATACCGAGTGGCGAATTGATTTTGTAGAATCAACCTGGTTCTCTACGGATATACGTGGAGCCCAGTCATCAAGAACTTATTTCACTGTGACTTATGATGAGAATATCAGTGATTCCGAACGTTTCTGTGATATTCGTGTGTTTACGAAAGATGGTAAGACTGCGGATGTAATCAAGATAAAACAATTATCCCGTTATCCATTTATTGTTCCTGCCAGTGATAAGATGGAGCTGTTTACTAAAGGAGGTGAATATGAAATGGAAATCTCTACCAATGTGCCCGAAACGGATATCGTTATTACGCCAACGGTGAACTGGGTGCAGGAGTATAGGATAAGTGATGGAAAGCTTTATTTTAATACGGAAACAAATTCGCAATCACCCCGTACAGGAAGTATTGTGTTGAGTTATGACGATCAGTACCAGCGTAAGGTCACGGCTACCATTAATCTCTCGCAAGCATATTCTGAATATGCGAATGCGGAACTTGTCAGTTATCCAACCGTACATGGTTATGCTGTCGGTGGAATTACTAACAATGTATATGTTGAAGGAACCATCGTAGCCAATGGCACTTCGAAGAACTTCCCGAGCAATCGCTATGTCATTCAGAATGAGGCAGGAGAGACAGTTGTGTTTGAGTCCGAATCTTTAATTACGTTTGCACAATTTGCCAAAGTGTCATTGTGTCTGAAAGATGGAATGATAAGAGAAGAATCAGAGGGTAGCTTTACTTATAGACTGATTAGCGGTATCACTGCTGCCCACGTAATCAGCTCGGAACTTTCTACCTTCACAATTCCTGAAAGAACGATTGCTGAACTTACGGATAATATGGTATTTAGTCTTGTGACCCTGAAAGATGTCGAGATTGCATCTCCGGTAGGTGCATTCACTAATTTCAAGACTACTGACCCGGGAGCTGCCGATCGTAAGATTAATAAAAACTATTGGGTAGAAAAGTTCCCTGCATATTACAGATACTATCCGACCTGTATAAGAGATAAAAACGGTTCTAATACATATATGCTTACTGCGTTTGAAGCTCCTTATGCTCACGAAACACTTCCTAAAGGTTCGGGAAGCATAACAGGAATGGTGGCGAAAGTGAAACTTACAAATTTCGACATCTCTGAAAGCCGGTTATGTATTCTTCCGCTTAACAGAGAAGATATTAACATCAGTGATATAAACGAGATCACTGATGTGCTTGTAGAATGGGATTGTAATGTACCCGATTGGAAAGAAATAGGCTCTTCTACTTTTACGGATTACCATCCTACGGGTGGCGAGGCATCGCAGGCGAATGCTCTTCTTAGCAAAGACGGAAATAAATATTTCCAGCAAACCTATGCAGACTACATTCTGGGATTCCAGGATGATTTCAGAGGAGATGTTAACCTTAACACGACCGATGGATACTATGGTCGTATGCGAGGCGGTGCTTTTAATAGTAAACCGTGGTCTACAAGTTCATATTTCTACGTAGACAAAATATCGACAGTAGGTATTTCTACATCCTTGTCTCTTCAGGTTGAAATGAATGCAAGTTGGGGAGGTGGCCCTGTTGCAGTGGTTGAATATGCTTATTCGATGAATGGTGAATGGATTAAAGTAGATAATTCAGAGTTTACCATTCTGGGACAGTTTGATAGAACGGCTGCAGGTGGACAGACGGAGAAGAACATTCCTGGTTATAAAGTCTATGACTTTAAGTTGCCGGATGCCTTATTGAACCGTGATAATATTTGCATCAGATTGCGACCGGTCAGACTCCCGGCAGGGGTATCCAGCTTCATGCCGCTTAGACTTGCTAATATCTCAATCAAATACAACAAATAATCAATAGGGAATATATATAAAATAATCGGAAGCAATAAAGGACATATCCTGATTGCTTCCGATTATCTTTTTATATGTGGATCTTGAACGATCTCTATTCAAAAAGAACGATATCTTATTTCTCCAACAATTCTTCTTTATTTTTCCAACAAATCCTTTAAGAAGTCGTCCAACTCCTTATCCAACCCTTTCAGCAATTCATCATTCACCAGTATGGTATCGTCGTCAATCAACAGCAATTCTGCTACGGTTTCTTTCTCTTCATCTACCAAAACGAAAGAATAAGGTTTCAGAATAGTCACTTTGTCGAAATCTCCGGCATCCTTCATTCTGCAAAGAATGTTGCGAAGAGAAGGTTCCACGTTTTCAAGGAAATCATCCCCTTCATAAGTAGCCCATTCTTCGATCATGATGTTTGCCAGTTCTTCATCATCATCGTTGTAAATATTAAGTTGTCCCGATGCCTGATCCGGTTGGAGATGGATATCGGTTACAACTGTTTGTTCACAGCTACATACATATTTAGCGACTGCCTTTTGGATAGCCGATTCGATAATAGATAATGATTGTTGGCTCAATTTCATGGGTTCCTTCTTTTTATAAGTTCAAAGGTATAAAAAAAATAAGATTTGATACACAATTTCCTTAAAAATCATCATTAAATCGGCTCATTTGCAATTTTAACTTGGGTAATTGAGCATTTCTCTCCTTTAGTTCAGCTAAATACAAAGTAGTAAGATAATAATTCGGCACATCATCAATGGTAGCTTGAGAGCTATCTGTGATGTTCTTTTTATCTATTTTTTTAGCTAGTTGTTGTGCCTTTTCTGCCCATTCTTCTGCTTTAGCCAAACTATCTTTCATTTCGTAGTAAACAGCAATGTTGAGAGCTGCCCGCATTTTTTTCTTTTGGTTCTTGGTACCTTCGAAAGCCTGACGCCAAAGTTCGTATGCGTCGTCCCATGAATTTTCGCGTACATAAATGGCAGCGTCACGCATAGGAACCGAACCACCAGTATAAAGATACCGTGTTCCTTTTTTCCAAATAGGGACAATATTTTTCACCGGAACCGTTCCTGCGAATGCTGCCGCTTCTTCCAGCATCTGCTTGTCGGGAATCATGCGAGTGGCGGCTTCTATGGCTGTACCTCCAAACTCTTCCCAAAAAATGCTATCATTAGGATGGAGCGTAGTCATCGGTCTGCTGCGTTCGGGAAGATAAACTTTCACCGTGGGATAAACTTTCACGTCTACTGCTCCTTGAAAGCAGTTGAACTCATCCAGATAACGGACAGTCTTTGTTGCTTTGAGTTGCAGGTTTTCCAGTGCAATAATAAAGTCCACTCCCAGGTTAGAAGTCAGTTGACGCACTTCCTCCTGGCTCAATGTACTTTCGCGGGCCAGTTTATCATTGGCGCGTAAGGCAGAATCACAGATAACCACCTCATCGAAGTAGTTCTGCTGTGCTATTTCTTCTGCCAGTGATTCAGTGGCTGTCTTAGGATCTCCATTGGCATAAGCTGTTGCACGACTTATCAATGGTGTACCTTCTTTAATTTTTTCAGTCTCTGTTATCAGTTTATTATCCGGGGCGTCGCTGGTGTTATTCACAATAGCTACTTTCCGGAGTTGCGGAGGAAAGCTCAAGTCGGCAGGTTGCAGATAATCAATGGGGATCTGTTCCAGACTCTGACAGCTACCCAGAGTCAGCAGGAATAAAACGATGAAAACCAGTGAATAAGATTTTGCCATAGTTTTGTTCTATTTAGTAATTTGAACAAAAGTACAACTTTGGAAGAATAAAAGAAAGTCTCAAACAGTTTTTAACCGTTTGAGACTTTCTTTTATAAGTTGAATATAGAGAGACTATGCCATAAAGCACATTACCCTACAATTTCCAACCTTTAATTTTTAATTATTAATTAATCAAAGGTTCTTTCCGTGGCAGTTTTTATACTTTTTCCCGCTTCCGCATGGACAAGGATCGTTACGACCTACTGTCTTCTCTGCACGAATCGGTTCACGTTTCTGCTGTTCACGAGTATCCTGACTTGCAGCAGCCTGCTGGTTCGGATCACTCAAATTTTCTTTGTTTTCGCGATACTTGCTCATATCCTGGCGTTGTTCAGGAGCAGCCTGACGCACTTCTACACGGCGTGCAGCTGATTCATCCGGAGCTTCCTGTACAGGAATTTGTCCACGCATCAAAATAGATATAGTCTGGTTATTGATCTTGTTCACCATAGCGTCAAACAAAGTCACAGATTCCAGTTTATAAATCAATAGCGGGTCTTTCTGCTCGTAGCTTGCATTCTGTACGGAATGTTTCAGTTCGTCCAGTTCGCGCAAGTTTTCTTTCCATGCTTCGTCGATTACGTGGAGCAAGATTGATTTCTCGAACGACTTCACCACTTCTTTAGATTCCGATTCGTAAGCCGCTTTCAGGTTACAAGAGATATTATACATCCGTTTACCGTCTGTAATAGGAATCAGGATGTTTTCGTACATGTGTCCCTGGTTTTCATATACCTGTTTGATAACCGGGTTAGCGATCTGTGCCAGACGTTCAGTTTTGCGTTTGAAGTTATCCATCGCAATGTTGAAAGTCTTTTCGGCCAACTTTTCTTTTTTCTCGTTACGGAATTCTTCTTCAGTGAACGGAGTTTCCATTGCTAATGTCTGAAGCAGTTCCATTTGGCAGCCTTCATAATCATTGTTTTCGATAGCATTGGCACAACGGTCCCAGATCATGTTCACGATGTCCATACCGATACGTTCACCCATCAAAGCGTGGCGACGTTTGGTGTAAACCACTGTACGTTGCTTGTTCATTACGTCGTCATATTCCAACAGACGTTTACGAATACCGAAGTTGTTTTCTTCCACTTTCTTCTGTGCACGTTCGATGGAGTTGGAAATCATCTTGTGTTCGATCATTTCGCCTTCCTGGAAACCGAGCTTGTCCATTACACTGGCAATACGGTCAGAAGAGAACAGACGCATCAAATCGTCTTCCAGTGATACGAAGAATACAGAAGAACCCGGGTCACCCTGACGTCCTGCACGACCACGCAACTGGCGGTCTACACGACGGGATTCGTGACGTTCCGTACCGATAATTGCCAAACCGCCCGCAGCCTTCACTTCCGGACTTAACTTGATGTCGGTACCACGACCAGCCATATTGGTAGCAATGGTTACTGTTCCGCTTAAACCGGCGGTAGCAACGATGTCCGCTTCTTTCTGGTGCAGTTTGGCGTTCAATACCTTGTGCTCAATCTTACGCATGGTAAGCATCTTGCTCAACATTTCGGAGATTTCTACCGAAGTAGTACCCACCAATACCGGACGTCCTGCTTGAACCAATTTTTCGATTTCCTCGATAACAGCTTTATACTTTTCGCGTTTCGTCTTGTAAACGCGGTCGTTCATATCCTTTCTTGCAATCGGACGGTTGGTCGGGATCACGACTACGTCCAATTTGTAGATATCCCAAAGTTCGCCTGCTTCCGTTTCAGCAGTACCGGTCATACCGGACAGTTTGTGATACATACGGAAGTAGTTTTGCAAAGTAATTGTTGCAAAGGTCTGCGTAGCAGCTTCCACTTTCACACGTTCCTTGGCTTCGATAGCCTGGTGCAATCCGTCAGAGTAGCGGCGACCTTCCATGATACGGCCTGTCTGCTCGTCTACGATCTTCACCTGTCCGTCGATCACTACATATTCATCATCTTTCTCGAACATGGTGTAAGCCTTCAACAGCTGGTTGATGGTGTGTACACGTTCCGATTTGATGGCATAGTTTGTCAGAAGTTCATCTTTCTTTTCAAGCAGTTGTTCGTTGGTCAGATTCAGGTTTTCCAATTCCGAAAGTTGTCCGGCGATGTCCGGAAGCACGAATAATGTCGGGTCTTCAGAGTTACCGGTAATCAGGTCTACACCCTTATCTGTCAGGTCTACGCTATTCAGTTTTTCGTCAATTACGAAGTACAGCGGATCAGTCACTTCATGCATACGCTTGTTGTTCTGTTCCATGTAGATCTCTTCCGTCTTGAGCATACCTGCCTTGATACCCTGTTCACTAAGGAACTTAATCAAAGCCTTGTTTTTCGGCAATGCCTTGTGGCTGCGGTATAAAGCGAGGAATCCTTCTTCCACCTCTTTCTTATCGTTGGATGCGATCAGTTTTTTTGCTTCGGAAAGATATTTGGTAGCCAGTACCTTTTGTGCCTCTACCAGACGTTCCACTAGCGGACGGAGTTGCTCGAACAACTGGTCATCGCCTTTGGGTACAGGACCGGAGATAATCAACGGAGTACGTGCGTCGTCAATTAATACCGAGTCGACCTCATCGACGATGGCATAATTGTGCTGACGTTGTACAAGGTCTTTCGGGCTGATAGCCATGTTGTCACGCAGGTAGTCGAAACCGAATTCATTGTTTGTACCAAAAGTGATATCTGCCAGATATGCCTGACGACGTGCGTCGGAGTTCGGCTGATGACGGTCGATACAATCTACGCTCAAACCGTGGAACATATAAAGAGGACCCATCCATTCGGAGTCACGTTTGGCGAGGTAATCATTCACGGTAACTACGTGTACGCCGTTTCCGGTCAATGCGTTGAGGAATACCGGGAGTGTAGCTACCAATGTTTTACCTTCACCGGTTGCCATTTCCGCAATCTTACCTTTATGCAGAACGACACCACCAAAGAGCTGTACATCGTAGTGAACCATGTTCCACAATGTGTCGTTACCACCGGCTACCCAGTGATTCTGATAGATGGCCTTGTCGCCTTCGATGCGTACGAAATCTTTTGTAGCAGCCAGTTGACGGTCGAAGTCGGTAGCCGTTACGACGATTTCTTCATTTTCTGTAAAACGTTTGGCAGTAGCCTTTACGATAGAAAAAGCAACAGGCAGTACTTCGTCCAGTGCTTTTTCATATTTTTCCAGAATTTCTTTTTCTGTCTTATCGATTTGTGCGAAGACTTCTTCGCGGTCTTCCAGTTCGAGAGTTTCAATGCTTGCCTTCAACTCTTCCACCTTCGCACGTTCAGCAGTAGCCGATTCATGGATATATTTTTTGAGTTCTTCCGTTTTGGCACGGAGGGCGTCGTTGTCTAGTTTTTCAATCTCCGGGTAAGCAGCTTTGATCTTTTCCACCCAGGGCTTGATTTCTTTCATGTCTCGTGTGGATTTGTTTCCGAAAACCGAGCTTAAAAATTCATTAAATCCCATGTTATATTATTTAGTTTATTATTTATCTTTTTCTTATTGCAGGCCACATTCATCCGGATAGATTTTCTCATTCCGCACACAGATTCAAGAAAGAAATCTGTGTGAATCGATCGATTATGTGACGAATAATCTCCGCAAAGTTACATTAAAATGCTGATTTATTTATGTTTTGCTCCCTGTTTTTGTGAGTAAATTTTTACCGCAGGTCGGTAATAGGAGCAGAAGTACAGGCGTTGGGAGCCCGGATACGCATAAAATGTGCCAGTGTAGGCGCAATATGGTCAATGGTTACAGGTGTCTGGATAATGGCCGGTTTCACGGAATGTCCCATGAAAATCAGCGGTGAGGGAATATAGGAATGACGTACCACTTTATTGTCTCCGCCGTTCTCGTTGACGATAGTCCATCCGGGGAGGACGTCGATTACGAGGTCACCCGAACGTTTGCGGTGGTAGCCGTTACGTATTTTGTAGATTTCCGGAGTCCATGAACCCAATAATAGCCGGTTAGCCGAATAGGCTTCGTTCACTCCGCTGAACTGCATCAGGAATTCTGCTGACTTTTGTTGGATCTCTGCCAGATTCAGTTCTTTCTTTTCCAATAACTTATGATTCAGGTAAATCTGTTGGTTATGGTGAGCTTCCACATACTTTCCTTCGCCATACGTAGCCATCAGGTACATATTCAATAGAGCCGCACAACGGTTGAGATAAAACTCTCCGCCGGGAACCTTGTACAATCCCGAATCAGGCGATTCGCTGTCTATATATCCGGTGGAAGTGACGAAAATAAGCACATTTTGCAGTCCTACTTTCTTATCAAGAACTTCGAGCAGGTCGGCAATGCTGCGGTCAAGACGCACGTAGGTGTCTTGTATTTCCATGGCACATTCCTGTACGGATTTGTGCGCATAGTTCCCAGCATAGTAAGTGAGTGCCAATAAGTCAGTAATGTCATCCATGCCGATGGAGCTTTTGTTCAATGCTTCTTCGGCAAGCGCATTCACTTCATCATTCACAAAAGGGCTGGCGATGAAGCGGCGGTATTTATTACTGCGGTCATCATCAAATTTATATTTGAAGAGCATATCCCGCCAATCTGGCAGGAAAGTGTACATGCCCCGGGGAAATATGGGTTCCCATGTCATACCGGCAATACGGAAATCGATCGCTTGACGGTCGTTATATTGGCTTGCCCACCACGGAAACTCTCCATAATAGGTGGTTCCACTCCATTTTCCGGTGTTGGGATTGAGCCAGAAAGCAGCGTTTCCGGCATGTCCGGCTGCAAAAAGTGCGGCATCGCAATCAGGTGCAATGGCATATACGAGTCCTTTGCCTTGTGTCGCTATTTTCAGCTCGTCGGCAATGGTTGAAGTCAGTAGTTTGGTGGGGGCGACAGTCTGGTCGGTGTAATACCCCATAAATGCCGTGTCGTCTGTGCTGTTGACGGGGCGAAGGGTAGAGGCATCCATCCAGCGTTGAGAAATAATTCCGTTCATGGAAGGCGTCGTACCGCTATAAATAGCCGCTATGGCAGAAGCGCGATCTATACCGCAGAAGGTATATTCGGCGTTATGGAACACTCTTCCCTCTTTCCAAAGACGTTTGAAGCCTTTCTCGCCGTAGAGTGACGAAAATGCTTCCAGATAGTCCGTACGTAATTGGTCAATCGTCAGCCCTACCACTAATTTAGGGGCGGCAGGCAGTGACTGGGCTTGTAGCCCGGTGAAAGTCAGTACGGTGATGAGGGAAGTTAGTAGTCCTTTCATTATTTCTTTTTAGATGTCACAATCAGATTGCTCGCTGAACGTATCAGCAAAACGAGTGCCAAAGGTACAACAGCAAAGTCAAATCTTTGCGGAATTACAGGAAAAAGCACTATAAAAAGTGTTAAAACTGCCAGATTCAGGGTTAAATACCAACATTTCTTCCCTTTTCGGACACAATATATAATGTATGGCAAGAAAAGAAGTTGTCCCGGATGGAATACCAATAATAGGAAATTGGAGCTGACTGCCGGGTGTTGGGAGAAGAGCGCGAGAAATGCAAGGACACATCCCACAATACCTGCTATCCCAAAAAGGAAGAGGTCGATTCCCCATAATCCGGTTCTCCGGCGGATTCCATAGATGGTGGCGGCGGTTGTCAATATAAATAAGAGTAAGGTGCATTGAAGCGGAGTAGGCATCCAGCCGCTTTCATCCGGTTCGGGAGTGGCATCGACTACCAGCTCGTTGGCCGTTATGAGTGGACGCTGGATAGAATCGCTTTTAATTTGTGCACCGTCGAAAGCATCCATCAGGTAGAAAGGGGCAAACATCATCTGACGTTGTGTGATGGGCTGGTCGGCTTCACTTCCGATACAGAGATCAATGCCGAAACGTGCCCATGGATGTCCTTTGCAATACTGATGTACAATGTCGCGGAAAGTGAGGGAGCCATCCTGTGGTTCTGCGGGATAAATCACTTTTCCTGCAATGCTTTCTTCTATCTTGTCCCGGGGGCGGGTAGCACAATTGTCGTAAAAGAAATTATAACGGTATACCCGGTTTTCCGGACGATAATTTTCTTGTAATAACCGGATTAGTTCTGTCTTTTCTTCATCGGTCAGATTCAGCGTTTGCTGCCATACGCTGCGTCCGAAAAATGCGTATTCAGCTGCAAAACGTTCATAATCCGTTGCTCCCAGTTGGTAGTCTGTTTCTCCGAGCGAGAAGCGGAAGATGAAGTTGGGAGTGTTGAAACTGAACAGTCCGTAGTTGAATACAATGTCAATCCCTTGTGAAGGATTTTCGTAACGGATGGCAGTGTGTCCGAATAGGGAATATATTTCCTCTCCGGGGGCACAAGTCAACAGGCTCAAACGGATGGAGTCGTTGTTGTTGGCAGATGCTTGTCCGGTGGGCAGAAGCAACAGGAAGAAGGAGAGGATGATGTATGAGAAAAACCGTTTCATTAGCTGGTTCGTTTTATTTCGGTGGCAAATATAGAAAGAATAGTTGGATTCGGGAAAACGGAGCCTCTATTTTATCAGAACAGAGGCTCTAATTGGGGTAAACAGAGGCTCTGTTTAGGTGAAATAGAGCCTCTGTTCGGGCGTCAAATCTTTGCGAAATACCGGACACCCTAGTGGACACCCCTGATGGTTGTGTAATGGGCTGTTACTTATGCGGTTATAACGCCTGGAAAAAAGAGGGCGGACACCCTAACGAGCATATATAAATAATAAATATTAATAATCTATATAAATATAGTTCGCTCAACACACTTTTTCTGTGTTCTGTGAATGGAAAAATAAAGATAATTCTCTCTCGATGCTTCAATTTCTCTTTTTTTGCCTTACCTTTGCGCTCGCTAAAGATGAAAATGCATTGAATTTAATTATCGACATAGGAAATACGATGGCAAAGGTGGCTCTCTTCAATGGCGGAGAGATGGTGGAGGTATTAACCGAATCCAATCAGTCGCTGGATTGTTTGAAAGCACTTTGTTCCAAGTATCCGGTTGAGCAGGGGATTGTGGCTACTGTCATAGATTTAAGCGAACGGATACTAGCCGATTTGGCAGCTTTGCCGTTCCCATTGTTGTGGCTCAATCATCAGACTCCGCTTCCGGTTGTCAATCTGTACGAAACTCCTGAAACATTGGGGTACGATCGTATGGCTGCCGCAGTTGGTGCTAATGAGCAATTCCCTCATCGGGATGTGTTGGTTATTGATGCCGGAACTTGCATCACTTATGAATTTATCGACTCAAAAGGTCAGTATCATGGTGGTAATATTTCTCCCGGTATGCAGATGCGTTTTAAAGCACTTCATCAGTTTACGGGGCGTTTGCCTCTGGTGGACACCAATGGGCGCAAACTCCCGATGGGACGGGACACCGAAACGGCTATACGTGCCGGAGTGATGAAAGGGATGGAATACGAAATTTCAGGTTATATTGAGTCTATGAAGCATAAATATCCTGAACTTTTGGTTTTTTTAACGGGCGGAGATGAATTTTCTTTTGATAGCAGCGTAAAAAGTATCATCTTTGCAGATAGATTTTTAGTGTTGAAAGGATTAAATAGAATTTTAAACTATAATAATGGTAGGATTTAAACACACACTTTGTGCGCTTTTGCTCACGATGGTTACCGGAATGGCAATCGCTCAAAATAATACAAACTCTCCTTATACACGATATGGCTATGGCGACTTGTCCGATCAGAGTTTCGGTAACAGCAAGGCGATGGGGGGAATTGCTTTTGGACTTCGGGATGGAGCACAGATCAATCCACTGAATCCTGCTTCGTATACAGCCATTGACTCATTGACATTCCTCTTTGAAGGAGGTGTCAGTCTGCAAAACATGAACATTAGCGGTGGCGGTGTGAAACTGAACGCTAAAAATTCCAGCTTTGACTATCTGGCTATGCAATTTCGTTTGCATCCAAAGGTAGCGATGAGTATCGGATTATTGCCGTTCTCTAATGTGGGATATAGTGTATCGGAAAGTCATGAAGCTACAGAATCTTCTCCGTATAGTACGAAAACTCTTACGGGTGAGGGTGGCTTACATCAGTTATATGTTGGTGCAGGCGTAAAAGTCTTGAAAAATTTGTCAGTTGGTGTGAATGCTTCTTATTTTTGGGGAGATATAACTCGCTCGCTGACGCAGCTTTATCCGAATAACACTTCTGCATATTCTTATATTAGACAGAATGTTGTGTCGGTGTCGGATTATAAGTTGGATTTTGGATTGCAATATACGCAAGAGCTTAGTAAGAAACATTCAGTCACTGTCGGTGCTGTATATTCTCCAAAGCATAAATTGAATAACGATTATACAGTAACGACGCAGGCCAGCTCGACTGTTAGCACGAATTGGGATGCTACGTTCGAAGTGCCTAATACATTTGGTCTCGGATTTACATATAACTATGATAAACGCTTGACTGTTGGTGCAGACTATAGTTTGCAACAATGGTCGAAAACAAAATTTGGTATAAATACATCGGATGACGCTGTGCGTGAGGATTTTAATGAAACATATACGTATTGCGATCGTCATAAAATATCAGTGGGTGCGGAATACATTCCTAATTTGATGGGACGTTCCTATTTATCCCATATTAAATACCGTCTGGGAGCTTATTATACGACTCCGTATTATAAGATCGGCGGCAAAGAGGCTACCCGTGAATATGGCGTAACTGCCGGTTTCGGTCTGCCTGTGCCTCGTTCCCGTTCCATTCTTAGCATCAGCGGACAATTTGTCCGTATCAGTGGACAGGAATCGGCTTTTGTAAATGAAAACATCTTCCGCGTGAGCATCGGATTGACGTTCAACGAACGTTGGTTCTTCAAACGCAGAGTGGAGTAATGAGATGAATGTAAGAAAGAATAGACGACTATATAATAACAACTAAAATTTAGATACAATGAAAATTAAAACGCTTGTGGCTATGTTGCTTCTTTCGGCAGGAGCAACCACTGTGGTAGCACAGGATGCGTCTAACTGTAACTCGAACAGTAGTATCTCGCATGAAGCTGTGCGTGCTGGTAATTTTAAAGATGCGTATACTCCTTGGAAAGCTGTGTTGGAAAACTGTCCGACGCTTCGTTTCTATACCTTTACTGACGGATATAAGATTCTGAAAGGCTTGATGGGACAAATCAAGGATCGGAATAATGCAGATTATCAGAAATATTTTAATGAACTGATGAATACGCATGACTTGCGTATTAAATACACAGATGAGTTTCTAGCTAAAGGTACAAAAGTGTCTTCTGCCGACGAAGCTCTGGGTATCAAAGCAGTAGATTATATCGCTTTTGCTCCGAAGATTGATGTGAACCAGGCTTATCAATGGTTGAGTCAGTCTGTAAATGCAGTGAAAGGCGAATCGGCAGGTGCGACTATCTTCTATTTCCTGCAAATGTCTTTGGATAAACTGAAAACGGATCCGAATCATAAAGAACAGTTCATTCAGGACTATCTGGCTGCTTCTGAATATGTAGACGCTGCTATTGCTGCTGAAGCCAGCGAAGCAAAGAAGAAACCTTTGCTGGGTATCAAGGATAACTTAGTGGCTTTGTTTGTAAACAGTGGAACAGCTGATTGCGAATCACTGCAAAACATCTATGGACCGAAAGTAGAAGCTAACCAAACTGACTTGGCTTACTTGAAGAAAGTTATAGACATCATGAAAATGATGAAATGTACTGAAAGCGAAGCTTATTTGCAAGCATCTTACTATGCTTACAAGATGGAACCGACAGCAGAAGCTGCTACCGGATGTGCTTATCAGGCATTTAAGAAAGGTGATATTGACGGTGCTGTGAAATTCTTTGACGAAGCAGTGAACCTGGAAACAGACAATGTGAAGAAAGCTGAAAAAGCATACGCTGCCGCAGCAGTATTGGCTTCTGCCAAAAAGCTGTCTCAAGCAAGAGCATATTGCCAGAAAGCAATTGGTTTTAACGAAAACTACGGTGCTCCATACATCCTGATTGCTAATCTTTATGCAATGAGTCCCAACTGGAGCGACGAACCTGCTTTGAACAAATGTACTTACTTTGCAGTGATTGACAAACTGCAACGTGCAAAACAAGTGGATCCGAGCGTAGCTGAAGAAGCTAACAAATTGATCGGTAGATATTCTGGTCATACTCCGCAAGCTAAAGACCTATTTATGTTAGGTTACAAGCAAGGCGACCGCATCACTATCGGCGGTTGGATAGGAGAGACTACAACGATTAGATAAATGTATGTTGCGAAAACGAAGAAACCGTTTATTGCATAAAAGCATGAGCATAACAATTACCTCCGGGGTGATTGTTATGCTTCTTTTATTATCTTCCTGTGGCGGAAAGAAGAAAGCTATGGGTGAGGCTATCACGGAACGTGATTCCCTTCCGATGATGACAACATTGGGAGTCACCACCCTTATCTCCGATTCCGGAGTGACACGCTACAGAGTGAATACGGAAGAATGGTCGGTGTACGACCGTAAGAAACCATCCTATTGGGCCTTTGAGAAGGGCGTATATCTGGAACAGTTCGACTCTATCTTTCATATAGAAGCCAGTATCAAAGCGGATACTGCCTACTATTATGACAAAGAAAGGCTTTGGAAGCTGATAGGGAACGTAGATATACAGAACCGGAAAGGAGAGCGTTTTAATACGGAACTGCTGTACTGGAACGAAGCTACCCAAAAGGTATATTCCGACAAGTTTATACGTATTCAACAACCGGACAGAATTATTACAGGGCATGGATTCGACTCGAACCAGCAAATGACCATATATACCATCCATAATATCGAAGGTATTTTCTATGTGGATGAGGAAGCAGGTGGTCCGCCCCAACCGGAAACAAAAGCGCTGCCGGATTCAGTGCGAAAAGATTCTGTGAAATAAACTATGAATATTTATATCTCTCTAATTATCACCATGGTCTTCTCCGCTTTCTTTTCAGGAGTGGAGATTGCCTTTGTGTCGGTAGACAAACTGCGTTTTGAGATGGAACGCAAGGGGGGAATTACGTCCCGCATCCTTTCTATCTTCTTCAAGAACCCGAATGAATTTATCTCTACCATGCTGGTGGGGAATAATATCGCACTAGTCATCTATGGTATTCTGATGGCACAGATTATTGGCGATAATCTGCTGGCGGGATTCATTGACAATCATTTCCTGATGGTGTTGGCGCAGACCGTTATTTCTACCCTGATTATTCTGGTGACCGGAGAGTTTTTGCCGAAAACAATCTTCAAAATCAATCCCAATCTGGTCTTGAATGTTTTTGCCATTCCGCTTATTGTTTGTTATGTGGTTCTCTATCCCATCTCCAAATTAGCCTCCGGCTTGTCTTGTATCTTCCTTCGCCTCTTTGGAATGAAGGTTAATAAGGATGCGTCCGATAGAGCTTTTGGAAAAGTAGACCTGGACTATTTCGTACAAAGCAGCATTGATAATGCCGAAAATGAAGAAGAGCTGGACACGGAAGTGAAAATCTTCCAGAACGCCCTCGACTTCTCGAACATAAAAATCCGCGACTGCATCGTTCCCCGTACCGAAGTGGTGGCTGTTGATCTGACTACCTCGCTGGACGAGCTGAAAAGCCGCTTCATAGAATCCGGAATCTCCAAGATAATCGTGTATGACGGGAATATCGACAATGTAGTCGGTTATATCCATTCGTCGGAAATGTTCCGTGCCCCGAAAAACTGGCATGAGAATGTGAAACAAGTGCCGATTGTGCCCGAAACGATGTCCGCTCATAAACTGATGAAACTCTTCATGCAGCAAAAGAAAACGATTGCCGTAGTGGTGGATGAATTTGGCGGTACGTCCGGCATCGTGTCTCTGGAAGACCTCGTTGAAGAAATCTTTGGAGATATAGAAGACGAACATGATAACACTTCCTATATCAGCAAGCAGATCGACGAACGCGAGTATGTGTTGTCCGCCCGCCTGGAAATAGAAAAAGTCAATGAGACGTACGGACTCGACTTGCCCGAGTCGGATGATTATCTGACAGTAGGAGGGTTGATCCTGAACCAATATCAGAGCTTCCCGAAGTTGCATGAAGTGGTCCGGGTAGGACGTTATCAATTCAAGATAATTAAGGTCACAGCGACAAAAATAGAACTCGTGCGATTAAAAGTCTTGGAATAATGACGATAATCAAGAAATTTTTAGCCAATAAATAGATGCATATTAGCATTTTTTGTATCTTCGTGCGCTAAAACGACAAAAGAAAGAAATAATAATAAACATAAATCGTATTAATCAAAATGGCAACGTTACAAAACATTAGGTCGAAAGGACCTCTATTGGTGATTGTTATCGGCTTGGCGCTGTTTGCTTTCATTGCGGGTGACGCATGGAAGGTGATGCAGCCGCATCAGGCACATGACGTAGGTGAGGTGAACGGAGACGCTCTTTCCGCTCAAGAGTATCAGAATTTGGTAGAAGAATATACCGAAGTGGTGAAACTCATGCGTGGGGTGACCGCCTTGAATGACGAACAAACCAATCAGGTGCGCGATGAAGTATGGCGTTCCTACGTAAACAATAAACTGATCGAAAAAGAAGCAAAAGCACTGGGACTGACTGTTTCTGCTGCTGAAATCCAGGACATCCTGAAAGCAGGCGTTCATCCTTTGTTGAGACAAACTCCTTTCCAGAATCCGCAAACAGGAAACTTCGACAAGGATATGTTGAACAAGTTCCTCGTGGAATATGCCAAGATGAGCGAATCACAAATGCCGGCACAGTATGCTGAACAATACAATAACATGTATAAATACTGGTCTTTCATTCAGAAAACTCTGATCGAGAGCCGTCTGGCAGAAAAGTATCAGGCATTGGTGTCTAAAGCTCTTCTTTCCAATCCGGTGGAAGCACAGGACGCTTTCGACGCAAGAGTGAACCAGTACAACGTGTTGATGGCTGGTATTCCTTACTCTTCTGTAGTGGACTCTACAATCGTAGTGAAAGAATCGGAACTGAAAGACTTGTATAACAAGAAGAAAGAACAATTCAAGCAATATCAGGAAACTCGTGACATCAAGTACATTGATGTACAAGTGACTGCAAGTGCTGAAGACAGAGCTGCTATCCAGAAAGAAGTGGACGAAGCTACTGAACAGTTGGCTACTACTACGGAAGATTATACTTCTTTCATCCGCTCGACTGGCTCGGAAGCTCCTTATGTAGGCTTGTTCTATAACAAAACAGCTTTCCCGTCAGATGTAGTTGCCCGTTTGGACTCTGCTTCGGTAGGTACTATTTATGGCCCTTACTATAACGGTGCCGACAATACAATCAACTCTTTCAAAATTGTAGCTAAAGCTGCTGCTGCCGACTCTGTCGAATTCCGTCAGATTCAGGTATACGCAGAAGATGCTGTGAAGACAAAGACATTGGCTGACAGTATCTACAACGCGATCAAAGGTGGCGCTAACTTTGCTGATCTGGCAAAGAAATATGGTCAGACTGGTGATGCAAACTGGCTAACTTCTGCACAGTACGAAGGTGCACAGATAGACGGTGATAACCTGAAATTCATCTCTGCTATCAACAATACAGGTGTGAACGAATTGGTAAACTTGCCGATGGGACAAGCAAACGTAATTCTTCAGGTAACGAACAAGAAATCTGTAAAAGACAAATATAAAGTAGCTGTTATCAAACGTGAAGTAGAGTTCAGCAAAGAAACTTACAACCGTGCTTATAATGATTTCAGCCAGTTTATCGCAGCTAATCCGAGTGTAGAAAAGATGGTAGCTAACGCTGAAGAAGCCGGTTACAGATTGCTCGACAGAATGGATTTGAGCAGCTCTGAACACAATATCGGTGGTGTAAGAGGTACAAAAGAAGCGTTGAGATGGGCGTTTGATAAAGCAAAACCGGGTGATGTTTCCGGCTTGTACGAATGTGGCGAAAGCGATCACATGATGGTAGTAGGTCTGGTAGGCATTAAGCCGGAGGGATATCGTCCGTTGAAAGCAGTACAGGATCAGTTGAGAGCTGAAATCGTAAAAGATAAGAAAGCTGAAAAGATTATGGCTGACATGAAAGCTGCCAATGCAACTTCATTCAACCAGTACAAAGAGATGACTAATGCAGTCAGCGACTCTTTGAAGATGGTTACTTTTGCAGCTCCTGCATACGTATCAGCATTGCGCAGCAGCGAACCGCTGGTAGGTGCTTATGCTTCTGCAGCTGAAGTAAATCAGTTGAGCGCTCCTATCAAAGGTAATGCCGGAGTATTTGTATTGCAGGTATACGGCAAGGACAAACTGAACGAAACATTCGACGCAAAAGCAGAAGAAGCTACGCTGACTAACATGCACGCACGTTTTGCCAGCCGTCTGATGAATGATTTGTATCTGAAAGCAAACGTAAAAGATACACGCTTCTTGTTCTTCTAAACAAGTAGCAAGTAATAGATAGTAGGCACGGATTACACGGAATTACGCGGTTTAAACTTATGAGGGAACCGCGAAACCCGTGTAATCCGTGCCTTTTTTGTGCTCGTTTTTTTTGTTTATGGTCTTTGTTATCTGATTAAATTTCCATATCTTGCCAATCTTTATCAATTGGCTTTGCGAAATACTTCATTAACTAATACAAATCTATATTATGACTAAACAACTAGCCCAGTATTCAGTTCCCGCTGAAAATTCACGTGTTATCCGTGTATTCCTTTCGTCAACGTTCAGAGACATGGAGATGGAACGTTCTGCATTAGTCAAACTCTTTAAGGGTTTGCAAGTGAAGGCTGCCAGCCGTGGTGCCACCATTTCATTGGTTGATTTGCGTTGGGGAATCACAGAAGAAGATGCAAAAAGCGGCAAGGTTGTTGAAATATGCCTGAAAGAGATCGTTAACTCCCGGCCTTTCTTCATTGGTATGGTAGGCGACCGCTATGGATGGTGTCCCAGTTATGAAGATTTATCTCAAACTCTGAATGACAGCTTGGAATATCGTTGGATAGAAGATGACTTGAATCACCATTTGAGTGTGACGGAAATTGAAATGCAGTTTGGTGTACTGCGCAATCCCAATCCGTTACATGCCTATTTTTATATAAAACAGTCGGCAGATGATGAACTGTCTTGCCCTGAAGAGGAGGCTCTTAAACTGAAACGTCTGAAAGAGAGTATTTTGCAGCAGGATCGTTATCCTGTGCAGGAGTATGATTCGCCCGATCAGTTGTGTAACCTTGTGGAAGCTGCTTTCACGGAATTGCTTGAACGGGAGTTTCCGGATGTACTGACCGTTGAAGATAATCAAGCATTGCAAGAACAACTGACGCGCAATGACCTCTTATTCAATTATCACCCAATACCTGAAGCAGATCAGGCGTTTGCTGATTTTTTGGCGGCAGATGAACAGCGGTGTCTGGTGGTAACGGGCGGTTGCGGTCTTGGCAAGAGTGCTTTGTTGGCTCATTGGAGCGATTTGGTGAACAATGATATGCCGATGATTCCTATCTATCATCGCTTGGATAGTACTACATTGTCTTCTTATCCGGAAACGTTGGCGAGAATGTTAGCTTCCAAATGCCAGAACGCACTCAAGCATCAATCTTTGGGTGAAGAAAATTTGTTCGCAGCGGAAGTATCAAAAGAACTGGACTCGACCCAAAGCACTGCCAAATCCATCATGGACGCCGTGAAAAACTCGGTTTTGATGGGAAATGCTGGCTTGAACACTTTTTCAGGGAACACACTTCGAAACCTCAAGGAGATTGAAGAAGATTTGAATTCTATCCAAAAGTTCAGTCAGTTGTGGAGTGCGTTGGGTGCATCAAGATATCCTATCATTCTGCTGATTGATGACATTAGTTATCTGAATCCGACTGAAGCATCCCTGTTTTCTTTATTTGCATCTATTCCCCCGAACGTGAAAGTCGTGTTGAGCTTTTCTGCGTCATCCACTGCCTACCTGCCCTTTGTTCAGAATGGCTACGCCCATTTCCAGTTGAATGGTTTTTCACAGGCGGATGCCAAGTCGTTCTCAAAGCAATATTTGTCTACTTACTCCAAGGCTTTGTCTGCACAACAGGAAGATATTCTTGCTTCGTGGGTGCTGGCTAAACAACCGCGCTGTTTAAGTGTATTGCTCAACGAGCTGGTTTCGTTCGGTCAGTACGATGCTCTCAATGAATATATGAGTGGATATTGCCGGCTCAATGAGGTTGGGCAATTCTATGACAGTGTGCTACGGCGTTTGTCGGCTGATTATGGTTTCGAAGAGATTGGAAGAACGCTTCTGATGCTTTCACTTACTTTAGAAGGATTTACCGAAGATGAAGTGAAGAGCATGGCAGACATTAATCAGATACTTTGGTCGCAGTTGAGAGTGGAAATGAGCAGCTGGCTTACCAACAAAGGAGGACGATATTGCATTGGTGACACACAAATGGTAGAGGCAATCGAACGCTATTTCGCTCAAGATGACGAATGTATAGATGATAGTCGCCATGAAATTATTTCCGCTTTGCTGGATGAGGAAGAGGTCCTTTCCCATCCGTTGACTTTTGCCGATTATAACTATCGCATGAAACAGTTCTGCTACCATGATTCGTATCGCTATAAAGTGGAGATTACCTATCAATGCTATAAGATGCAAGAATGGGATATATTGAAGGATTGGATTTGTGATGTGGAGATTTTCGAGATTTTGTATCGCACGAATCGTTCTCTGTTGGAAGATAGCTGGAAGGCGATCATGAACGACAATCCTGAAGTTACGCCTGAAGTCTATGCCGAATTGGACTTTGATGAGATCGATTCTTTTTTAATTCCTGTCATTGCTAATGATATGGCTACTTTCTTGAGCAGTTCTTTCCATCTGACGAAGGCGGCAGCTGCTGTGAGTGAGAAGAGTATGGAAGGTGCTGCCATGCCACTCATTGCCAAGTCGGTATTGAAGATGAATGAGGGATGCCGCTATGCCCGTAATGAAGAGTACGAAACGGCATGCGACTGTTTCTTGAAAGCATTGGTGATGCAGGAAAACATTGTACCTACTCCGGAACTGGAGATTGCCAACACCTGCCGAAATCTAGCTCTGGCATATTACTACAATGAGCAATACAATGAAGCAGTGATCTATCTGAATAGGGCGCTTGATTATCATGCGGCTTCTGCTGACGAGAAGAGTCAGGCAGAAGTCATTGAACTTTCCGAATATCTGGCTTATTGTGATTACTATAAGGATGAGGAAGAGAGTGCTGCCGAGAAATTCCGGAAAGTAGCTGAAATGCATGAGTCGTTGAATGGCAGACTGTCCGGTGGAGTGGCTAAATGTTTGCGTATGCAGGGTAAATGTCTTTATTATATCAAACGATACGATGAAGCATGGATGCTGATGAATCAGGCGTTGGACATTGCTATACAGATAGATAGTAAAAAACAGATCGTCGCTTGTCATAAACAGTTGTATTATCTGTGCAGGGAATTCAAACGGATGATGAATGAACGTGGCGATGAGCAGGCATCTACTTTATTCTTCCGTGAGTCTCTTCTGCATGAAATGTATTTCAGCGAAAAACCGCGTCTGGCGGAACTGACTGTCCGCTACGAGGCATTGAGATGTGATATTATGCAGCAGTATTACATGAATAAAGACTATGATAACGTGATTCGTATTGCAACGTCTTTGGATTTTCACGATGATACTGACCCTAATGCTTCCTGTCTGGTATATTATTACAAAGCACAGGCTTATGTGAAGTTGGAGAATTATCCAATGGCGAAAGAGGCTTTCTTCAGAGAGTTCGAACTGCGAAAGAAGTATTTGGGATGGGAGGAAGAAGATACGATTCTGGCTTGTCAGAACTTAGGGGTTTTGCACAGCTTTTGTAATGAACGGGAAGAGGCGCTGGCTTGTTTCCGTGAGGCGTACGGTCATGAAGTGAAAAAGAATGGCGAGGATTCTGAAATGGCGCAAAAGCTACTTCAATATATCAGCGTGGTTGAATCATAACGGAGGCATACTTCCCTTTTTTGTTAACTTTTACATTCCTGCTATACGGAAATCGACTTTATTTCCTTACATTTGCAGATATAAACTATCAACAGAAAGAAGAATGTCTAAATATCCCCTTTTAGGAATGACTCTTGTAGAGCTTCAATCATTGACAAAAAGACTGGGTATGCCCGGCTTTGCTGCCAAGCAGATTGCATCCTGGCTTTACGAAAAGAAGGTAGCCTCGATTGATGATATGACTAATTTGTCATTGAAACACCGGGAGTTGCTCAAGCAGAACTATGAGGTGGGAGCGGAAGCTCCGGTAGATGAAATGCGCTCTGTAGATGGTACGGTGAAGTATCTTTATAAAGTGGGTGAGAACCATTTTGTAGAGTCGGTTTATATACCGGATGATGACCGGGCAACGTTGTGCGTGTCGTCACAAGTAGGTTGCAAGATGAACTGTAAGTTCTGTATGACCGGTAAACAGGGGTATACGGCTAACCTGACCGCCAGCCAGATCATAAACCAGATTCATTCGCTGCCGGAACGGGACAAACTGACTAATGTCGTAATGATGGGAATGGGCGAGCCGCTCGATAACCTGGATGAGGTATTGAAGGCATTGGAACTACTGACCGCTACCTACGGTTACGCATGGAGTCCGAAGCGTATCACGCTTTCTACAGTCGGGCTACGGAAAGGATTGCAGCGTTTTATTGAAGAAAATGACTGCCACCTTGCCATCAGCCTTCACTCTCCGCTGACCGTTCAGCGTGCTGAATTAATGCCGGCGGAAAAGGCGTTTTCAATCACCGAAATGGTGGAACTGTTAAAAAACTATGATTTTAGTAAACAACGTCGACTTTCGTTTGAATATATTGTTTTTAAAGGGCTCAATGATTCGCAGGTCTATGCCAAAGAGTTGCTGAAACTTCTTCGCGGGCTGGATTGCAGGGTGAATCTGATTCGTTTTCATGCCATACCGGGGGTAGACCTCGAGGGGGCGGATATGGATACGATGACCCGTTTTCGTGATTATCTGACGTCACACGGACTTTTCACCACTATCCGTTCATCCAGGGGCGAAGATATTTTTGCCGCTTGCGGTATGCTGTCGACAGCGAAACAGGAGAAAAATAATGAAAGTTAATATATAAAACCGAACATCATGAAAAAGTACTCTTTTATTTTATGCATCGCTTTGGTAGCCTTTGTCGTTGCATCTTGTGGTCTGAAAGGAAATCACACCTCTAGTGGTCGTGCTTACGAGCTTTTGGTTGTAGTAGATCACGGTGTTTGGGATCGTGCTGCCGGAAGGGCTTTACATGATGCGCTCGATGCTGATATGCCCGGTTTGCCGCAGTCGGAACCTTCTTTCCGGATTATGTATACTTCGCCGAAAGATTATGATTCTACGCTGAAGTTGATACGTAACATTATTATTGTAGATATACAGGATATATATACGAAAGCCTCGTTCAAATATGCGAAGGACGTGTATGCCAATCCGCAGATGATATTGACTATCCAGGCTCCGAACGAAGAAGAGTTCGAGAAGTTTGTGGAAGAGAACAAAAAGACGATTGTCGACTTCTTTACCCGTGCGGAAATGAACCGTCAGATTACGTTTCTAGAAGGGAAACACAGTAATTTCATTTCGCAGAAAGTGGACAGTTTGTTCGGATGCGACATCTGGGTGGATGCCGAACTGGCTAATTCAAAGACCGGGGATGATTTCTTCTGGGCTTCTACCAACACAGGTACTGCCGACCGTAACTTTGTGATGTACTCTTATCCGTACACTGACAAGGATACGTTTACCAAAGAATATTTTGTGCACAAACGTGACTCCGTGATGAAAGCCAATATTCCCGGATTCAAGGAGGGCGTTTATATGTCGACCGATAGTTTGCTGACCGATGTCCGTCCGATCAATGTGCAGAACAGCTACACAATGGAAGCACGTGGCCTGTGGCGTATGAAGGGCGACTTTATGGGTGGTCCGTATGTGTCTCATACTCGTCTGGACGAGAAAAACCAACGAATTATTACAGCAGAAATATTTGTTTATTCACCTGATAAAATGAAACGCAACCTGGTACGCCAGATGGAAGCATCTCTGTATACACTGAAACTTCCGAATGAAGTTCAGCAGAAGCAGATTCCATTGGGAGAAGCATCTAAGGAAGCGGAACAAACTAATAAATAAAAACATGGAAGATAACAAGATAAGGATAGGTATCACCCAAGGAGATATTAACGGGGTGGGCTATGAGGTGATTCTTAAGACATTTTCCGACCCTACAATGTTGGAACTATGTACTCCGATCATTTATGGCTCACCGAAAGTAGCGGCTTATCATCGCAAAGCGCTGGATATACAGGCCAATTTCAGCATTGTCAACTCTGCTACCGAAGCGGGGTACAACCGTTTGAGTGTGGTGAACTGTACGGATGATGAGGTGAAAGTGGAATTTTCCAAACCCGACCCCGAAGCCGGTAAAGCTGCGCTGGGGGCTTTGGAACGTGCCATTGAAGAATATCGCGAAGGGTTGATAGACGTTATCGTAACAGCTCCGATCAACAAACATACGATTCAGTCGGAAGAGTTCTCTTTCCCCGGACATACGGAATATATCGAAGAACGTCTGGGCAATGGTGATAAGTCATTGATGATTTTGATGAAGAATGACTTCCGGGTGGCTTTGGTGACGACACATATCCCTGTCAGAGAGATCGCGACTACGATTACCAAAGAACTGATTCAGGAGAAACTGATGATATTCCATCGTTGCCTGAAACAGGATTTCGGTATCGGCGCTCCGCGTATTGCGGTGCTCTCTCTCAATCCTCATGCCGGAGACGGTGGTTTGTTGGGAATGGAAGAGCAGGAAGTGATTATCCCTGCCATGAAAGAAATGGAAGAGAAAGGAATCCTTTGCTACGGTCCTTATGCGGCCGACGGCTTTATGGGTTCAGGCAATTATACTCATTTTGACGGTATCCTGGCGATGTATCACGATCAGGGGCTGGCTCCGTTCAAGGCCTTGGCTATGGAAGACGGGGTGAACTATACGGCAGGCCTGCCGGTAGTACGTACTTCTCCGGCTCATGGAACGGCATACGATATTGCAGGCAAGGGATTGGCTTGTGAAGATTCTTTCCGTCAGGCAATCTATGTTGCCATCGATGTGTTCCGTAATCGTCAGCGGGAAAAAGTGGCTCGTGCCAATCCGTTGCGTAAACAGTATTACGAGAAACGTGACGATAGTGATAAACTGAAGCTGGATACAGTAGACGAAGATTAAAAACGAGTGATGACGAGAGCAGAGATACAACAAGTGAAACAGCGTTTCGGTATTATTGGAAATACTGAAGCATTGTCGCGCGCCATAGATGTTGCCATTCAGGTAGCTCCTACCGATTTGTCTGTGCTGATTACCGGAGAAAGTGGAGTCGGAAAAGAAAGTTTTCCGCAGATTATTCATCAATATAGCCGGAGGAAGCACGGACAGTATATTGCTGTCAACTGTGGTGCTATTCCGGAGGGCACGATTGATTCCGAACTGTTCGGGCATGAGAAGGGTGCGTTTACCGGTGCGATTGGCGAACGGAAAGGGTACTTTGGCGAAGCCGACGGTGGTACTATTTTCCTTGATGAAGTAGGGGAGTTGCCGATGCCTACCCAGGCGCGTTTGCTCCGTGTGTTGGAGAGTGGCGAGTTTATAAAAGTAGGTTCGTCCAAAGTGCAAAAGACGGATGTTCGTATTGTGGCAGCTACCAATGTCAATCTGACACAAGCGATTGCAGAAGGACGTTTCCGTGAAGATTTATATTACCGGTTGAATACGGTGCCTATCCAAATACCGCCTTTGCGTGAACGTGGTGACGATGTACTTTTGTTGTTCCGTAAGTTTTCCGCAGACTTTGCAGAGAAATACCGGATGCCTGCTATCCAGTTGACGGAGGATGCGAAGAAAGAGTTATTGGCTTACCCGTGGCCCGGCAACGTTCGTCAGTTGAAGAACATCACCGAGCAAATATCTATCATTGAAACCAACAGGGAGATCTCTGCTGCTATCTTGCAGAATTATCTTCCCGCACAAAATACGCAACGTCTTCCCGCGCTGATGGGAACGCGTGAGAGTAAAGGCTTTGAGAGCGAACGGGAGATTCTTTATTCTGTTCTGTTCGATATGCGCCAGGAAGTGGCGGAGCTGAAGAAGATGGTGCACAACCTGATGGCGGAACGTGCCGGACAGGTGGGGCAGGTAGGACAAGTGGGAACGGTGGTTACTACTCCGGTAGTGACGACACACCAGCCTTCGGTACCTGCGATCATTCATACCATGCAGCCTGCGGTTTGCAAGGATGATGACGACATACAAGACACGGAAGAATATGTAGAAGAACCTCCTTTGTCACTGGACGAAGTGGAAAAAGAAATGATACGCAAAGCACTTGAAAGGCATCACGGAAAGCGGAAGAGTGCGGCCAAGGACTTGAATATTTCCGAGCGTACACTTTATAGAAAAATAAAAGAATATGAATTGGATTAAGAAAATAATACGCCCTTTGTTACTGTTCGGCTTGCCGTTGGTAGTCATTGCGTGCACTGTTTCCTATAAGTTTAACGGATCGTCTATCAATTATGATAAGGTAAAGACCATTTCGATAGCCGACTTCCCGATCAAGTCGGAGTATGTGTATGCTCCGTTGGCAACCAAGTTTAATGAGGACCTGAAAGATATCTTCATCCGGCAGACCCGTCTGCAACTGCTCAAGCCGAGTCAAAATGCCGACTTGCAGATTGACGGAGAAATCACAGGTTACAATCAGTACAATCAGGCAGTATCTGCCGACGGTTATTCTTCGGAGACGAAGTTGACTATCACCGTCAATGTGCGTTTTGTCAACAACACCAATCATGCCGAAGACTTTGAACAACAGTTTTCTGCGTTCCGTACTTACGACTCTACCCAGTTGTTGACTGCCGTACAGGACGGATTGATTGCTGAAATGTCTAAAGAGATCACCGACCAAATTTTTAATGCAACTGTAGCAAACTGGTAATATAAATGACTTCTGTTAACTTTCAACAATGGATTCAGCATCCCGAGACGCTGAATAGGGATACTTTGTACGAACTGCGCAATCTTCTTGCGAGGTATCCGTATTTTCAGTCACTTCGTCTGCTGTATCTGAAGAATCTGTATATTCTCCATGATATTAGTTTCGGTGGAGAACTGCGGAAAGCAGTTCTTTACATTGCAGACAGACGGCAGTTGTTCCGGTTGATTGAAGGTGACCGCTATGATGTGCAGGCACGGAAAAAGGGAGTACCTCTCACGGAGGTGCTGAAAGACGAACCGTCCGTAGACCGCACATTAGCATTGATCGACGCTTTCTTGTCCACAGTACCCGAAGAGGTGACTGCCCGGACCAGTTTCGACTATTCGATGGATTACACCTCTTTCCTTTTGGAGGAGACTCCGGCCACGGAACAGCCGGCTGAAGAAACGCCCAAACTCAAAGGCTTCGAACTGATTGACGACTTTATAGAAAAGAGCGAGAGCGACTCTCCCCTCTGCATGAAACCTTTAAGAGAAGAAATGCCATCTTCGCCAACCTCTTCGGACGAACTTACCGAAGAAGAAACGATGAAGGAAGAAGAGGAAGATGACAGCTGTTTTACGGAAACTTTGGCAAAAATCTATGTTAAACAGCAACGATATTCAAAAGCTCTTGAAATAATTAAAAAATTAAGCTTGAAATATCCAAAAAAAAATGCTTACTTTGCAGACCAAATCAGATTTTTGGAGAAATTGATTATTAACGCTAATTCAAAATAACTAAAAATGTACTTATTATTCGTTATCTTAATGGTTATTGCAGCCTTGTTGATGTGTTTCATCGTGCTGATTCAGAACTCAAAAGGAGGCGGACTTGCTTCTGGTTTCTCTTCATCTAACGCCATCATGGGCGTACGCAAGACTACAGACTTTCTGGAAAAAGCAACATGGGGCCTGGCCATCTTTATGGTTGTAATGAGCATTGCTACTGCTTATGTAGTTCCTCGTTCTGCAGTTGTTAAAGATGCAGTGTTGGAACAGGCACAGAAAGAACAACAGACTAACCCGTATAACTTACCCGCAGGTACGGCTGCGCCGCAAACTGAAGCTCCTGCTACCAATGCACCTGCTACAGAAACTCCGGCACCGGCTACTGAAACTCCTGCTCCTGCAGCAGAGTAATTCACTCCGTCGTCAGGTAAGACTTTGGGGTAAAACCATTAATGGGAAGGTGCAGACGGATGCTGCATTTCTTTGATATTTAAGTGCGGATTACGCAGATTACACGGATTTTCAATGTTCCGCGTGGTCAGTGTAATCCGCACTTAACTTTTTCTTGTAAAAACAATCTCTTTGTGATAGAAACAAACGAGATTTAACTACCTTTGTTGGCTGTATAAGATTATTAACTACTTTTTTAAATATAACAATGACAGAACATTTGAAACAGAAATTGAATGACTCCGCCGTACTCCGATGGAGTGTTCTAGCATTGGTCGCATTTACTATGCTATGCGGCTATTTCCTCACCGACGTAATGTCTCCTCTAAAACCCATGCTTGAGAAAGAACTATTATGGGATAGTCTTGATTATGGATTCTTCACAAGCGCTTACGGTTGGTTTAACGTATTCTTGTTGATGCTGATCTTCGGTGGTATCATTTTGGACAAAATGGGAGTTCGTTTCACCGGAATGGGAGCTTGCTTATTGATGGTGTTTGGTTGTGGATTGAAATACTATGCGATTTCTACTACTTTTCCGGAAGGTGCCATGCTCTTTGGATTTAAAACACAGGTGACGTTGGCTGCATTGGGATATGCTATCTTTGGTGTAGGTGTGGAGATTGCTGGTATCACTGTTTCCAAGATTATAGTGAAATGGTTCAAGGGCAAGGAAATGGCATTGGCTATGGGACTTGAAATGGCTACGGCACGTATCGGAACAACTCTGGCGATGGTATTGACAGTTCCTTTGGCAGACTTTTTCGGATCTACGGATGAGAGTGGCACATTCCATACAAATATTCCTGCTCCGATTTTGTTTTGTCTGATTATGTTGTGCGTGGGTACGATTGCTTTTTTCCTTTATACTTTCTATGATAAGAAGTTGGATGCTTCTTTGGATGCAGAGGGATTGGAACCGGAAGAACCGTTCCGTATGAAAGATATTGTGTATATTATTACCAATAAAGGATTCTGGTTGATTGCATTACTATGTGTATTGTTCTACTCGGCTGTATTCCCCTTTATCAAGTATGCTGCCGACTTGATGGTGCAGAAATATAACGTAGATCCGAAGTTGGCGGGAACGATTCCCGGATTGTTGCCGATTGGTGCGATTATCCTGACTCCGTTGTTCGGTTCGCTTTATGACCGTATCGGTAAGGGAGCCACATTGATGATAATCGGATCAGTGATGCTTATTTTTGTGCATACGATGTTTGCTCTGCCTATACTGAATATATGGTGGTTTGCTACTATCATCATGATTATATTGGGATTTGCCTTCTCGTTGGTGCCTTCAGCTATGTGGCCGTCTGTTCCGAAGATTATTCCGGAAAAACAGTTGGGTACCGCATACGCATTGATTTTCTGGGTACAGAACTGGGGATTGATGGGTGTTCCTTTGTTGATCGGATGGGTGTTGAATACTTATTGCAAAGGTCCGGTAGTAGACGGTGCACAGACTTATGACTACACGTTGCCGATGACTATTTTTGCTCTCTTTGGTGTACTTGCTCTGATTGTGGCTTTGATGTTGAAGGCAGAGAACAAGAAGAAGGGATACGGTCTGGAAGAGGCGAATATCCAAAAGTAACTGGGAAATTCAATACCTAAAGTAACAAAGGAATTTTGTATCAAGGTGTAAACAAAAGGGTATCAGTATGAATACTCTGAAATAAAAAATAAGAAGTATGGCTGCCAAAGAGAAAATCAACCTGTTAGAGGTCATTCCCTGTCGCAGTGAACATATTACAGCAGAAAGGGAAGGGGAGACAATTGTGCTCTCCTTTCCCCGTTTTAAATATCCGTGGATGCAACGCTTCCTTGTGCCGAAAGGAATGTCGAAAGAACTTCATGTGAAATTGGAAGAACACGGTACGGCTGTATGGGAACTGATAGATGGAAAACGCAATGTTCGTGAGATTATAGAAAAACTCGCAGACCATTTTCAAAATGAAGAGGGCTACGAGTCGCGTGTATCGGCTTATCTTTCTCAAATGCAGAAAGATGGATTTATAAAACTGGTGATACCAGTCGCATAAATAGGAATTTATATTTCACCACAGAGGACACGGAGGACACAGAGTTCTTCTCTCTCTTTCCGCAAGTAAAACAGAGCGATAAATACGATTCTCAATACGTGAGACTCTGTGTTACTCTATAGTGAATAAAAAAGATTAAACCTCTGTGTCCTCCGTGTCCTCTGTGGTGAATTTATTATTATTTATTTGATAAATACAGCCCAAAGTATGACGGCAATTGCTATCAGGACTCCCATGATAATAAGCGTTCCCCAAACAAAATAATTGCTGTCTTTCTCTTTCTTTTTCTCCGAGTCGTGGATGATACGTTCCATTTCTTCGGGAGTGGTATTGGGTAGTGGATAAGGTTCGTTTGCACGGTTTAAATGCTTCAACTTGTCGTTAGCACGTTCACGACGTAGGCGGGAAGCTTCCCGTCCCTCTTTTATTCGGCGTATCATGTCGAATGCATGTCCTTCACCAACCATATTCTTTGTTTTTTAGAAGTTCACTTTCTCGTTTTTCTATTTCCCTTCTTCTCTGTCCACTTTGAGCAATCCTCCCGTATTCGGATCAAAATAAACTTTGATGGTAGAATTCTTGTTGAACAAAACCGGAGCCAGATATTCTATCACACCAAATTGAGTAATAGGAAGTTCACCTTCGTAAAGTTTCTTTTTGCCGTCGGTCAATGTAACCATAGCTTGTCCGGGTACGTTGTAGGCGATTCCATCCAAATCTTTCTTCTTCTTACCATCTTCCTGTGGTATCTTGACCGATTTCAGGTCTTTCAGACTGATATAAAACGGAGTTCCTGCCAAATCATTGTTGGCAACTACACCTAACTTCTTCGAGAAGCGGAAAGCAACTTCATTGTTAAATTCCTTGTCAGGGGTAAGGCGGACAGTGAATGTTCTCTCTTCCTTGTTGCAGGTGCCGGAGAACATTTGCGTCATGGCTTCTTCCTGTGCATTCAGATTGTCGAGCATAATCTTAAGCTGTGCTCCGTCTGAAGGCATATTGTCAGCCTGTCCGCGCAATAAGGCATTTTTGCTTTCGCGGATGTTATAGATTTCTTTAGCCACCAGTTCGGCCATCTTGGCGGTAGAGCTAGCCATCAGAATCTCTTCGGTCAGGAATTCACGAGGATTTGCTTTCTTTTGGAGGACTGTGGGAGCGGGAGCGGCTTTTTTGCCTACACTGCTGTTGCTGTAAGGAACATTGATCGTTTTCACAATGCCATCCTCTGTCAGTTCCATGAGCGGTGCTACTGTCTTATCCTTCAATTTTACGAAATACGTCGTTTCGCTGTTGGGCACACCTACGGATTTCACTTTTACGCTAGTCAGTTCCCAGTACTCTTCAGGGTCGGCGGAGACATTGGTCAGTCGCAGGTAACGATCAGCATATTTGCTGAATTCTCCCGGAGTATAGTTGACTTTGTTGGCTTTTATTTCAAGTTCTATTTGGGTTTTGGGAAGACTGTAAACCACTCCATAGTCTTTTCCTCGGGTAACCCCTGTCAGTACTTCGGTTTGTGCATAGGCGGACGTTGTCATAAGTAGTCCTGCTGCTATAATCAACTTTTTCATATTCGGTTCTTTTTAACTGGTTTTGAAAACAAAGTTAATGAAGTTATTGAAAAAACTGTAAGTTCTTAACTTTTATTCGCTTACAAGTCGCCATGCTGTCGGCAGACAGGTGATAATATCGCTTGCGATCATTCCGATCATTCCTTGCTTCTTTTGAGCGACATCGCCCGCCAATCCGTGAATGTAAGTGCCGATTTTAGCGGCTTCTTCGGTGGGATAACCTTGGGCAAGCAGCGCCAGGATTACTCCGGTCAGTACGTCACCGCTACCTCCGGTTGCCATTCCCGGATTTCCGGTTGGGTTGAAGAAACATTTACCTTCGGGGGTGATGATGGCGGAGTAGGCTCCTTTTAAAATAATGTGGACATGGGCGGCACGGGCCAGTTCGCAAGCCTTCATCAGACGTTCGTAAGAGTCCTGGCATTTGCCGGTCAGACGTTCCAGTTCTTTCGGATGCGGGGTGAGGATGGAACCCTTCGGCAGGTGGGTAAGGGTATGGCGGTGGTTGGCGAGGATATTAAGAGCGTCGGCATCCACTACAACAGGAGTCTGGCAGTGTTCCAGTTGCTCCAACAAGGCAGCTTCCGTTTCCTCGTTTCGTCCCAGTCCCGGGCCGATGCCGACTGCTTGATAGTCGTCCGTATCGGTAGGTACGGCAAAACAGGTTTCGTTGATGTCGGTTTCTACGATTGCTTCGGGTATGGAGGTCTGCAAGATGTCGTTGTTGCACATTGGTGCATGAACAGTCAGCAACCCTACTCCCGAACGGAGGCAGGCGCGGGCAGCGAGAACAGAGGCTCCTGCCATTCCTTTTGAACCGGCAATCAATAGTGCATGGCCGAAGTTCCCCTTGTGGGCAAACTGTTTGCGTGGCTTGATGAGTGAACGGATTTCTTCTATTTCCAACATTTCGTAGTTAGTCTCCATCTCTTCAATACCGTCTTCGCTTAATTGGATATCCAGCACTTCCCATTCTCCGACAAATTCAGTGTTCTCTGCGAAAAGAAAGGCGAGCTTCGGCAGTTGCAGACTGAAAGTTACGTCGGCGCGGATAATATTAGCTTTTACGTTGAATGTATTTTCTTCTCCCATTAGTCCGGAAGGAATGTCGATGGCTACTACCATGGCAGGGGAGGAATTGATGTATTTCACTACGGCAGCGAATCCACCGCTCAACGGTTTGTTCAGGCCTGAACCGAATAATCCGTCGATTACCAGATGATCGGGCGTCAGGACGGGAGGTACGAATTGGGTACTGATTTCGTGGAATTTTACTTCTTCCATCATTTCTACCAGTTCTTTATTGGTCTGGCAGTCGGGTGAAAGTTCTCCTTTCGTGTTGAAGAGAAATACCTCGATTTTATATCCTTTTTCAGCCATCATGCGGGCTACGGCGAGAGCGTCTCCGCCATTATTCCCCGGTCCGGCAAAGATAGTGACCGGCGTTTCCGTATTCCATCTGTCTGTGATGGCTTTTGTTAATACGGTTGCTGCACGTTCCATCAGATCGATTGATGCAATAGGTTCGTTCTCAATGGTATAAGCGTCCAATTTCTTGATACTGCTGCTTGGAAATATTTTCATTGCGATGTTCTTTTAGTTTTCGGATTACAAATGTACATGATTCTTCTGACTTTTCCCGTTTGTTGTGGGAAGAAAACCATAATTGCAACTTTTAATTCATCATTAGTTCTATCTTTTGGTCAGAGAAATATCTGTTTTTGAACTATTAAGTGTTAGAATAACTCCGCCAAAAAATAATTCAATGCAGCACCATTATGAACTTACTTTTATTTCTCCTGAAAAAGATTTCTGGTTCTTCGTCAAATTTGGTGGTACTTCTTCTATTGTGAATAAATAATCTTCGCTCTCAGTAGTTTAATTCCTGCCCTATTGTACATCTGTCTTTTTACCGCTTTAATTTTATTCACTGGAGGTTGTGTCAAAACGTTGGCACAACCTCTTTTATATTTTACAGTTCTGCTATATTTTCTTTT
>NZ_QVLZ01000019.1:125422-126733 GCF_003435205.1 Bacteroides sp. AF32-8BH
CACAACCTCTTTTATATTTTACAGTTCTGCTATATTTTCTTTTGGCTATGCTGCTTTTTCCTCATGCATTTGGCAACAAGTTGCTATATTCCAATTATATCGGGTTATAAATAGTCCCATAAACATATATTTGGCAACTGTAATGAGCCCCTTTCCTTCTTTTATCAGTTTAGCACACATTTTTTTGATATTAAAGGCTATAGCAAAGAAAGCAAAGTCCATTGTAACCTTGTCTTCTCCCACATGCCGGAATCTTCTGTATGCCATGTTGTATTTCATTTGTCCAAACACAGCCTCTGGTTCTATACACCTCCTGCCTCTATGCTTGATACCTTCTTCTGAGAGCAACCTTTCCCGTGCCTGCCGTTTGTATTGATTTAATCGGTGGTTGACTTCTATAATACGGTTCCCCCGAGCTTTAAAACAACTGCCACGCAAAGGGCAACCTTCGCATCTTTTTGCTTTATACCGGGCACTTTCGATGATGTATCCGCTCGCTGTCTTGTCACGTTTGGTTCCTATACGGTTCATGTGCTGTCCCATAGGACAAACGTAATAATCCTCTTGGGCATTGTAATGGAGACTTTCGGCATGGAATGGGTTGGGAGTATAACGAGGACGCTGTTCTTTATGGAAGTAATTGTACTTGATGAAGGCTTCTATCCCATTCTCCTGCATGAACCGGTAATTTTCTTCCGAACCGTAACCGGAGTCTGCCACACAGATATTCGGTAAACGGTTATAGCGGTACTGGAAAGAGTGGAAAAAAGGTATGAGGGTCAGTGTATCGGTAGGGTTGGGAAACAGACGGAAGTCTGTGATGAATTGGTTTTCAGTACCTATTTGCAGATTATATCCGGGTTTGGTCTGCCCGTTCTTCATGGCATCTTCTTTCATGCGCATGAATGTGGCACCAGGATCGGTCTTGGAATAGGAGTTACGTTCTCCAAGGGTATCAAGGTGATTGTCGTATTCTATCAGCTTGTCACGATACCCTTCAAGTTCCATGACCTGCTTCTTCTTTTTGCGCAGGGCTTTCTTTTCTTCCTTATCCTTTGTTGCAGGCTGGCGTTCCAGGGCTTCTTTAAGTTCATCCACTATGTCAGAGAGCCTGCAGGGAGTAAACTCCACGGATGTGTCTTTTATAGAGTTCTCCTGTGCAATGGCTTCATCCACCTGTTCCAAGAGAATACGGATTTTATCCATTAGTCTCGTACGGTTCCGTTCGACTGTCTTGCGCCAGACAAAAGTATATTTGTTGGCTTTGGATTCAATCTTGGTGCCGTCGATATACTCCACATCAAGGCTGAT
>NZ_QVLZ01000019.1:126743-127259 GCF_003435205.1 Bacteroides sp. AF32-8BH
GTGCCGTCGATATACTCCACATCAAGGCTGATGAAACCTTTATCGGCAAGGACAAGAACCAACTGGGTAAATACATTATTTATTTCCTCCTTTACACGGTTACGAAAACGGTTGATCGTGATAAAATCCGGATGCTCATTACCGGCAAGCCAAATATAATGAATGTCACGAAGGAGGTGCTTCTCTATTTTACGGCAAGAATAGATATTATTCATGTAGGCGTAGATTATCACCTTAAGCATCATTTTAGGATGATAAGGACAACGGCCCGTTTCCTTATAAAGCTTCTTGAAACTCTCAAGATTGAGATTGTCAATAACAGCATTCACGATGCGGACCGGGTCGGTCGCAGCTATGTTTTCATCAATTCTTTGTGGAAAAAGAACGGTTTGGTTGGGAATGTAAGGACGAAAATGTAACTTTGCCATAACGAAAAACTTTATACCTAAAGATACGAAAACTTTGGGTAATAACAAAGCCCGGGCTTGAGAAAGTCTGGGCTTTGCGCATAAAAAA
>NZ_QVLZ01000002.1:0-338639 GCF_003435205.1 Bacteroides sp. AF32-8BH
GATCATTAGCCTTTTTATTTTAATACACTATATAGAATCGCGGAGACGCTTACCGGTAACGAATGATTTTACCTTATTTCAATCTTCGCTTTCACCCGTAATTCTCTCATTCATAACAGTTTTGGCTATAAGGTGAAATCGGTGAAACTTATGAATTAAAAGTTCATGTTACTGATCCGTATTAATAATAATTGTGATCTACTCATATATAAAGAAATCCCCTGTCGAACTAGCCGGCAGGGGATTCTGTCATTAATCAAATTAAGCTCTCGCTATTGAAATCTAGCAATTTCTAGTCTTTTAATTTTGCGATGATGAAGTCGCGGTTCAAGCGAGCGATGTTGCTGATAGAAATATTCTTCGGACATTCAGCTTCACAAGCACGAGTGTTTGTACAGTTACCGAATCCCAGTTCGTCCATCTTTGACAACATAGCTTTTGCCCGACGCAAAGCTTCCGGTTTACCTTGCGGCAGCAAGTTCAACTGGCTGACTTTGGCAGAAACGAACAACATAGCAGAACCATTCTTACATGCAGCTACACAAGCACCGCAACCGATACAAGAAGCAGCATCCATAGCTTCGTCAGCGATAGGTTTCGCGATCAGGATAGCGTTAGCATCCTGCGGAGCACCTGTGCGTACGCTTACATAACCACCAGCTTGCATAATCTTGTCGTATGCAGTACGGTCTACCATCAAGTCTTTGATGACAGGGAAACCAGCCGAACGCCAAGGTTCAACAGTGATGGTATCACCGTCGTTGAAACGACGCATATAGATTTGGCAAGTAGTAGCACCTGTTGCAGGACCGTGCGGGTGTCCGTTGATGTAAAGAGAACACATACCGCAGATACCTTCGCGGCAGTCATGATCGAATACTACCGGTTCTTTTCTTTCGCTGATGAGCTGTTCGTTCAGAATATCCAGCATTTCGAGGAAGGAAGTATCACCGGGGATATCTTTCATTTGGTAGGTTTCAAAAGCACCTTTAGCTTTCGGACCAGCTTGGCGCCATACCTTCAGTGTAAATGATATATTTTTATCCATTTTCTTCTAATTCTTTTAAATGTTTAACTTCACCGATTAGCTCTTGTAGTTACGAGTCTGAACCTTGATGGCTTCGTATACCAGCGGTTCTTTGTGCAATACCGGAGCCTTTTCATCATCACCTTGATATTCCCAGCATGCTACATAGAAGAAGTTCTCGTCATCACGTTTTGCTTCTCCTTCTTCAGTCTGGTATTCTTCACGGAAGTGACCACCACAACTTTCGTTACGGTTCAATGCATCGTAAGCAACAAGCTCACCCATAGTGATGAAGTCGTACAGACGGATTGCTTTGTCAAGCTCTACGTTCATACCTTCCTTAGAACCGGGGATAAACAAGTTCGTTTCGAATTCCTTGCGGATTTCTTTCAGTTCGGCGATACCTTTCTTCAGGCCTTCTGCCGTACGTCCCATACCTACATATTCCCACATGACATGACCCAGTTTCTTGTGGATAGAATCAACAGATTCTTTACCTTGGATGCTCATGAACTTGTCGATCTTAGCTTGAACAGCTTTTTCAGCTTCAGCGAATTCAGGAAGATCGGTAGAGAAACGAGGAACAGTGATCTGGTCTGCCAGATAGTTCTGGATGGTGTAAGGCAATACGAAGTAACCGTCAGCCAAACCTTGCATCAATGCAGAAGCACCGAGGCGGTTTGCACCGTGGTCGGAGAAGTTACATTCACCGATAGCGAACAGACCCTTGATAGTGGTTTGCAGTTCGTAGTCTACCCAGATACCACCCATTGTATAGTGGATAGCCGGATAAATCATCATCGGGTTATAATATTTCACACCACTGATTTCTTTAGCCAGTTCGCCCGGATTAACGTCAGTGATTTCTTCGTACATATCGAAGAGGTTACCATAACGTTGAAGAACAACGTCGATACCCAAACGGTTGATAGCTTCAGAGAAGTCGAGGAATACGGCCAAACCTGTGTTGTTTACACCGAAACCTGCGTCGCAACGTTCTTTAGCGGCACGGCTGGCAACGTCACGCGGAACCAGGTTACCGAATGCCGGATAGCGGCGTTCCAAGTAATAGTCGCGGTCTTCTTCAGGAATATCACTTCCTTTGATTTCGCCTTTCTGAAGTTTCACAGCATCTTCTTTTTTCTTCGGAACCCAGATACGACCGTCGTTACGGAGAGATTCAGACATCAAAGTCAGCTTAGACTGCTTGTCACCATGTACCGGAATACAAGTCGGGTGAATCTGAACGTATGCAGGATTTGCGAATACAGCACCCTTGCGGTAGCAAGAGATAGCAGCTGTACAGTTACAACCCATAGCGTTAGTAGACAGGAAGTAAGCGTTACCATAACCACCAGTAGCGATTACTACAGCGTGAGCGGCGAAACGTTCCAATTCGCCTGTTACAAGATTTTTAGCGATGATACCGCGGGCACGTCCGTCAACGATGACAACATCCTGCATTTCGTAGCGGGTGTACAGTTTAACAGTACCTACGTTTACCTGACGGCTCAATGCAGAGTAAGCACCCAGCAGCAACTGCTGACCAGTCTGGCCTTTAGCGTAGAAAGTACGGGATACCTGTGCGCCACCGAAAGAACGGTTATCTAGTGTACCACCATATTCGCGAGCGAAAGGAACACCTTGCGCTACACATTGGTCGATGATAGCGTTAGACACTTCAGCCAAACGATATACGTTTGCTTCACGGGCACGATAGTCGCCACCTTTTACAGTATCGTAGAACAGACGGTAAACCGAGTCACCATCATTTTGATAATTCTTTGCAGCATTGATACCACCCTGTGCAGCGATAGAGTGTGCACGACGGGGGGAATCCTGAATACAGAAATTGAATACTCTGAAACCCATTTCACCGAGTGAAGCAGCGGCAGAAGCACCTGCCAGACCTGTACCCACAACGATGATGTCCAAACGACGTTTATTAGCGGGATTCACCAATTTCTGGTGAGCTTTATAGTTGGTCCATTTCTCAGCCACCGGGCCTTCTGGAATTTTTGAATCTATCTTGATCATAATATTATTTACAATTTAATCATTTACAATTTACTATTTAGCAAGCACCACCACATATAAGTGTTTTCACAAAGAATACCACTACTACCAGTGCGAAACCGAGTACAACGATTGTAGAATAGATGTTAGAAATACATTTCCAACGATCAATCCATACTTTGTTGTTCCATCCCAGTGATTGCATTGAACTCCAGAAACCGTGAGTCAGGTGGAACCACAAAGCAAACAGCCAAACAAGGTAAAGAACTACGTAAACCGGACAAGAGAAAGTCTGCTGAATGTGATATGCACCGTTAGCAGCATAAGCCAATGTCAATGTATCAGCGTGCATGCCCATGTTGTGCATCAGTTCCGGCAACTGCATTTTTGCCCAGAAGTTGAAGAGGTGCAAACCAAGACCTACGATAACGATAAGACCCAGCACCAACATGTTTTGAGATGCCCATTCTACAGTTTTCGGTTTGTCTGTCACTGCATAGCGTTCGCTACCACGCGCTTTGCGATTCTGCATTGTCAGCCAGAATGCGTAGATAATGTGAATTACGAAAAGAGCAGCCAGTCCTGCGGTAGCCACTAATGCATACCAGTTTGCTCCCAGGAACTCACAAATCATGTTGTAACCATCAGCCGAGATGATCGCAACCAAGTTCATCGCCATGTGAAATGTTAGAAACAGGACAAGGGCGATACCGGTAACGCTCATCACCACTTTCCTTCCTACAGATGAATTACTTAACCACATAAATGATTGAATTTAAATTATTTAATTGTTAGAACTAAAATTTCGACGTTTTACACCTCTTACGGACTGCAAAAATAGGGGAAATAGATTGATTGAGCAAGGAATTAAAGAAATAATTCTTTAATAATGGATCAATACGCCAATGTGTCAATATGCCAGCCAGTATGCGCGCATGGTGCAACTGATTGGCACATTCGTAGGATGGGACTGTTTATTGTACCTTTCCGATTTTCTCACCGCCGGCTGCTTTCTTGCGTAAAGCGCGTGGGGTATCTCCGAAAGAGTCTTTACAAAAGTGGGCGAAATGCGACAGGGAGTCGAATCCGTATCTGTTACAGATTTCAGTGATTCGCATTTTGGTGTGCTGCAGGTCTTCCAGGATTCCTTCCCGTTTCTTTTCCAGTATCCATTCGTATACGGGCACACCATAGAGGTTTTTGAAAAGGCGGCGGAAAGTAGTGGTCGTATATCCTCCCAAGTGTGCAAATTCTTCTACGTTCTTCACGTTGCTGTAGTTTTGCATGACGAAGTAGTGGAAACTTTCCGTATATGTGCTGATTGGATAGAAGAATGAGCTTAGCTGGGGTAGCGGGTAGAAATTGGTAATCAAGAAAACTAATTCCTTGCATTTTAAGTCGATATACTTGCTGCAAGGGGTTTCCTCACCGAGGAATTCGGGCATACTGGTGACAAGATGGTACAGTCTTTCACTCATGACAAGCGGAGTGTAGGTCAATGGGGCTCCTGCCTGTTCCATCATTTCTTTGTACCGTTCTTCGCAGAGCAGAGGTAGTTCGTTGAACCAATAGACAACATATTCAACATCTGTCAGTGCCAATATTTCAACCTTGGAACCGATAGCTTGCAGGATAAACTGCTTTTCGCGCAGTGTATTTCCGGGATATTCTTCGCTGTTGATCAGTAATTCACCCTTTATCATAAAAAGCATACAATTCTGCGTACACTTATCCTTGGGGATATGCTCTCCTTTGGGTAAATTTCTATATACAAGGATATTCTCAGTGGCTTTGGGGCATCCCGTACAGTTGGTATATTGTATGCAAAATGAATCTCCTGGCATGAGTTTTATTCATGATTTATTATCTTGACGGAACAAAGATAGACTTTTTTTGTGGAAAATGGAATTCTTTCTTTTATTTATGTTTTAGTAGAAATCTTTGTATGATTATCTTTGATGTAGTGGAATGAATTTATAACTAATATATTGTATCGTTCCAGCCTATTCAGATAGTAGATAATTCTCACCATGATGAGTATTTTTTCTCATCACGGTGAGAATTATTTGAGAAAATAAGGAATGGAAAAGCAACATAGAAAGTTTTCAAGGAGAGTATGGCGGTATGATTACCGCATGTCCTTATTATAATACTTTTCGAGTAATTCCTGCATCTCCGGATATTTCTCGTCTGTATCACCTACTTCCTTGCGGAGATTTAATAATTGCTTTTTCATCTGTTTGATGACAGGGGCGTACTTCGGATCATTGTATGCATTATGATTTTCATGCGGGTCGTTTTGTAAATCATAGAAGTCCCATGACGGAGTGAATTCAAAGTTTCCTGTATCGGTCATATCCAGATTTTGAGCGTAATAGAAGATCAGTTTGTATCGATCGGACCGGATGGCGAAATGTGCCGGGCGTATGGCATGATTGGTCCAGTATCGGTAATAGATTTCCTTTCTCCAGTCGGGTGGAGTCTTTCCTTCGAGGTTGTTGACGAAACTGGTTCCTTGCACATTCTCCATTTTTACTCCGGCAAATTCGGCTAGAGTTGGTGCGAAATCGACGTTGAGTATCAGGTCTTTCAGGCGTTCTCCAGCAGGGATCTTTTTGGGATAGCGGATAACGAAAGGCATACGGGCTGATTCTTCATAAAACATACGTTTGTCGAAGAAGCCATGTTCGCCCAGGAAATATCCCTGATCGGAGACGTAGACAACTATTGTATTATCAGCAATACCCATTTCATCGAGAGTTTTCAGGAGCTTGCCGATATTGTCGTCAACAGTGGCTCCGCAACGCATATAATCGCGGATTAGTTTTTGATAGGCTGCGCGTCTGGCGGTGGTTCGTTGCATTCCTTCCGTACTGAACGGCAGACCGGGATAACGACACCACCACTTATCCGGATCTTTTGAGGCGATTTTCCAGCGGCGTACCAACTCTTCTAAGGGTTGCCCTTTGAAAGAACGCCCGTTGGTTTCCGGTCCCCAGTCCAGAAGATTTTCCGGTTCGGGGAAGGTGACACCGTCGTAAAGATGTTCCATACGAATCGGATAATCGTAGGGTTCGTGAGTGGCTTTGAAGTGGCAGCACATCAGGAAAGGTTGCTTGCCGTCCTGTTGCTTGATCCAGTTGATTGCTTTTTCTGTGACGAGATCGGTAGAAAAGCCAAGTATGCGTTCTCCAAATCGTCGGTTACCCGGCCAGGGATCACTACTTTCGATAAAAGTGGGATCACGATATTCTCCCTGGTCGTAGAAGATAGAGTAATAATTGAAGCCCTGTGGCTGTGACTTGATATGCCATTTCCCGACAAGCCCTGTGTTATATCCATGTGATTGTAGAACGGTAGCCAGGGTGGGGATTGAAGTGTTCAAAGAATCGGCTAGTGTGTAAAGTCCGTTCCGGTGGCTATATAATCCTGTAAGGATACTGGCACGGCTGGGTGCGGAGATGGAATTAGTACAGAAACAATTATCGAGGACTACGCCTTCATTGGCAAGTCGGCGAATATTGTTATTATAGGCATAATCTGCCAGCACTCCACCATAAATGCCCCATGCTTGTGAGGTGTGGTCGTCACTTAGGATAAAGAGGATATTGGGACGCTGTTCGTCCTTTTGTTGGTTTCCTTGCCCGGCAGTAGTTTGGGCACTTAAATTGTGGATGGCTGCTCCGGCAGTTAAAAATCCGGTTAATAGTAATTTATTCATAAATATAGATTTGTTGTATTTCTTTGAACGTGAGTTTGTGACAATATTTCAGCTACCAATTGAGTAGCTGAAATTACAAAGAAACGTACTTTATTTTATTTTTCCTAACTCTTTTTTCAAGATTTGTCTGTTTTTGTGTCTGAATGGAAGACTTTATGTTGATTTCTGGAAGTATTATAGTTGTTTTTGAACATCTATTTCCGTTTGACATGCGTATTTTTGCGATCTAAACTTATTAATTATCAATCATTATGCTAATGCTAAGAAAAATTGTATTCTTCCTTTTTTTGTTTGTCGGATTATCATTATTTGCACAACAAGACTATATGATCAGTTCTTATGTGCGGGGTAATTTTTACAATCGAGGGCGTATTTCTACAGAAAGCCTGCGGGCAAGTGACGATCTAATCTTTTTGAGTGTTCACCCTAATAAAGACGGATCGCTTTTATTTGAGAATCCCCGTGCTTTTCAGGGAAAAGGTGAGACAACTTGGGAAGGGTTGATTAAGTCGGTTCGTGGAAAAGTAAAAGGGACAAAAGCGAAAATACGCTTGGGTGCTTCCAGTGGTGAATGGAAAGCAATGGTGGCTGATGAGGCTGCTCGTACTACATTTGCGAAGAATATCAAGAAAGTGCTGGAAAAGAATAATTTGGATGGTATTGACCTTGACTTTGAATGGGCGGAGAATGAGAAAGAGTATGAAGACTATAGTTTGGCTATCCTGAAGATGCGGGAAGTCTTGGGAGATAAGTATCTTTTCAGTGTATCTCTGCATCCTGTTTGCTATAAGATTAGTAAGAAAGCTATTGAAGCTGTTGATTTTATTTCACTTCAGTGCTATGGCCCTTCACCGGTTCGCTTTCCAATAGAGAAATATTGTTCGGATATACAGATGGTATTGGAGTATGGTATTCCGAAGGAAAAACTGGTAGCCGGGGTTCCTTTTTATGGTGTGACTAAAGATAATTCAAAGAAGACGGAGGCCTATTTCAATTTTGTACAGGATGGACTGATTACGAGTCCTTCACAGAATGAGGTGATATATCAGGGAGATACTTATGTGTTTGATGGTCAGGATAACATTCGTATCAAAACCCGTTATGCAAAAGAACAAAAATTGAAAGGCATGATGAGTTGGGATTTGGCTACGGATTTGCCGTTAAATGACAGCAAGTCATTACTAAAAACAATGACTGAAGAATTGAGGAAATGACTTAGCTCTCACGGACACAGGTTGTACCTTTTCTTTTTGTAGATGCTATTTAACGGATTCAGTTTTAATAGATTCCCCTCTCCTTTATATAAATCAGATTTATAAAATGCCTCCTAAAAGTTTTGTATTAAACTTTTAAGAGGTACTTCTTTTTGGGCAGGAGCAAAATTCGTTTTTTAAAACGTATGAAACGTAAGCGGCTTCCCTCTTTTTATGATTGTATAATCTGCTTCAGGTAATCCGAAGGCGAGACGCCGAATTCTTCTTTAAAGCATTGGCGGAAATATCCCGTACTGTTCATTCCTACTTTATAGGCGATTTCAGAGATATTGAACTTTCCTTCAAGCAGTAAACGTTCGGCATTCTGCATTTTCACTTTCCGGATATATTCGTTAGTCGATAATCCCGTTAGTGCTTTCATTTTCCGGTAGAGAGTGGAGCCGCTCATACACATTTTGTCTGAAAGATAGGTAATATCAATCTTCTCCGAAGAGAGGTTTTCTTCGATTAAAAGGGTGATTTTTTCAATAAATTCATTATCCAGCTTGCTTAGAGCTTCGGCGATTACGATACGTTTTTCTTTTAAATCTGCCTGATTGCCCGGAACGGATTGTGTCTGGAATTGAGCTATCAGTTTCTTTCTTGATTCCAGCAGATTATTGATACGGCTGCGTAGCAGAGAAGCACTGAAAGGCTTTGTCAGATAAGAATCGGCTCCTACCTCGTATCCTTCTTCTTTATCTTGCAGAGAATCTTTGGCTGTCAATAGGATGACAGGGATATGACTGGTTCGTACGTCTTCTTTCAATTGCCGGCAGAGAGTGATACCGTCTATGACAGGCATCATAATATCGCTGACTACAATATCTGGGATGCGGCTAAGAGCTTGTTGCTTCCCTTCTTCTCCATTGTAGGCGGTGAGTACTTCGAACGAATCGACAAAGGACTCGGCGATATATTTCTGTATCTCTTCATTGTCTTCTACAATCAACAGGATTGGTTTGCCGGTATCCAGTGTGGTTTCTTGTGGATATTCAAGGCTTGCTTCCGGGTTCGTCTCCTCTTGAACCGGTTCTGTAGAATCTGCGTGTAAGGCATTGGGATAGATATTATCCGTCAATAAGCTGATATAGAATGAGCTTCCTTCGTTTTGTATGCTTTCTGCCCGGATTTCTCCTTCATGCAGGGTGACCAGATTCTTCACCAAAGCCAAACCAATGCCTGTGCCGGATGCCTGATGCTTGCCGCTTTCCTGATAATAACGGTCAAAAATATGTGGCAGGGCTTCAGCAGAAATTCCATATCCCGTATCACTTACTTTTATCTCTGTATAAGCTACTTCATTACGCATTGTCTGATACAAACTTAGAGTGACGCGCCCTTGTTCCGTATATTTGATTGCGTTGGAAATAAGATTATCCAAAACAATGGTAATGATTTCCTTATCGAAAAAAAGAAACATTTCTTCTTTCTCTATTTGAATCTGGAAGTCAATCTTGGTCTTTTGATTTAGTTCTTTGTATTTAAGTCCTATCTCATAAATCAAAGGAGCGATATTGCCTTTGCTGACGCACAATTTCTTATTTTGCGTCTCTGTCTTTCGGAATTCCAGTATTTGGTTAATCAAGTTGAGCAGCCGTAGCGCACTTTGATGGATGACAGATAACTTCTGGGCTTGTTTTGCCGGAAGTGAGGTTTCTTTTTGCATATCTTCCAAGGGACCGAGGATTAAGGTCAACGGTGTACGTAGTTCATGGGTGATATTGGTGTAGAACCGCAGACGTTCCTGATTCAATTCCTGTTCCTGCTCATGGTTTTTCTTTTCCAAAATATAGAGGCTTTCTAAATCCAGCTTCTTTTTATATGCATGCAAGATAAGATAAATGATGCTGATAGATACTAAAATATAGATAAGCTTTGCCCACCACGTCAGCCAAAGAGGGGGATTGACACGGATGGTAAGTGAAGTAGCTTCTTCCGGCCATTCTTGGTTATGTACTCGTGCTTTGATGAGGAACTCATATTTTCCCGGAGGAATGTTTCGGAAAGTGACACTGTTGTTCTCATTGACGGTGTACCATGAGTTCTCAAGCCCTTTCAGCATATAAACATACTCCACTTGGTTGACAAGTGAGTAGTTTTGCACATTAAATGTAAGTCCAAAGCTATTTTGCGCATGACTTAATTCTACATTCTGTCCTTTGGACAAGTTGATAATCATGTCGTTATTTTCCAGATTGCTCAATCGTCCCAGTATTTTCATTTCCGTGATAACTGCTACCGGAGTAGGTTGTTCATTCATTGTAATATCAGGATTAAAACAACATACTCCATTGATAGAACCGAAATAAATCCATCCGTTCTTGTTTTGCGTTACACAACCGCTTGAGAAACTTCCCGCCGGAACATCGTCAGAATGACCATAGTGATAGAAACAATCTTTGGCTGTCACGTAGCAGCTGACACCTTTATTATTGCTAAACCATATATTACCTTTCTTGTCTTCTGTTATTGCACAGATATTTGTATTGGTTAAACCATCTTTTCGTTGATATGTTTTGTAGGTTAATACATTGGTTGAAGGAAAACAGACTAGTCCTTCTCCTGTCCCTATCCACATTCTTTTGTGTTTATCCTGTATGATCTGATTGACGGTATTGGAACAGAAGCCCTCCCTTTGGACAAAGGTCTTGATTTGTTGTAGATCGGGCGTGTATACGCCAAGTCCGTCTCCGAAGGTCCCAATCCAGAAACGCCCTTTCTCATCTTGAGCTATAGAACGTACAAAATCACTGTGTAGTTCGCTGTTTTCAGTGTTGTAGTGTCGGATAATTTCCATGTTGAGGGGATTCAATACAATGATTCCTCCGCTATATCCTACCCAGATATTATGTTGAGTATCTTCGTAGATCGTACGGACATCCTGATTGTACTGTCCCATGAGGGAGATGGAACGAAACCTTTTATTCCGAGTGTCATAATAACTGATTCCTCCTTGAAAAGAACCGAACCATAGATTTCCTTTTGAATCCTGTAAAGAGGTCAATATGAAATTGGAAGGGATGTCTCCAGTCTCTTTTTTATAAATAGCAATACGCTTGTCCCCTTCAAATACATTGATACCACCTCCGTCTGTTCCAATCCATATACGTCCTTGTCTGTCGGTACAGAGACTGCTTGCAACTTTATTGTTCAGACTGTTTTCATTGTTGGGAATCGGAGAATAACTTAATGTTGTGAATAAGGGTGGCTTTCTGCTGATAAAGTTGATTCCTCCTCCCCATGTACCTATCCAGATATTGTCAAAAGAATCTTGGAATATACACCGGGCACTTGCATTGGAAAGGCTTCGACTATCATCACCTTCCTGAATATATTCGAGGGAAATCTGTTCGGGTGAGAGAAACATACTTTGTTTGAGATCCAGTATAGTAATGCCATTAAGTTCGGAAGCAATCCAAAGTTTACCGTCGTTTAATTGTTTAATAGCCAATATCCGATTGCATAAAGCAGCATATTTATCATTTTTGTTATTCTTAAAAGTGATAAAGCTTTGATCGGTAGCATTGAAAAGAGCCAGGCCTTTATCTGTCCCTAGCCATATATTACCGTTTGTGTCTTTAGTGAGACATCGTACATCATTACCGGGCAGGCTCTTCGGGTCGTCCGAATGATTCTGGAAGTTTTTTACACTTTTATCTTTGAGAGAAAGAATACTGAATCCGTGGCCGACATGGCCGATGTATAGATTCCCGTCTCCTCCGTCCAACACAGTCCATGTTTGTTCACAAGATAAGGCGGGCACTGTATTCTTGTTATAATGAGTGAACTGCCCACTGTTAATGTCGAGATATTCTATACCTCTATAGTAAGTACTGATCCACAAGCCATCTTCATGTTGAGCAGAAGGAGCGATGTCCGTTACGTCATTCGTAATTAGGCTATGAGGGTCATCCGGATTATGTGAATAAGCTGTAAATACCTGTTTGTTGTAATTATATGCATTTAATCCGTCCCGTTGAGTCGCTATCCATATAATGGGACGTTTATTGTCAGCATATACCCGATTGAGTTCATTGCCAGTGATTCCCTGGCTACTTTGCGATAAGTCATTCTTATAATAGGTCATGAAACGGGTCCCGTCGAATTTATTAAGTCCTTCTTCCGTAGCAAACCATAAGAAGCCTTGTTTATCTTGTGCGATACTAATCACATAATTATTAGATAATCCCTGCTCAATACCCAATCGTTTGATAGAATGGGATTGAGCTATCAATTGAGAAACTGATAGCAGACACAGAAAGAAAATAGAAGTAATGTGTTTCTTCATAACTCGTACTTATTCGTTTCATTTACAAGCTCAAAAATAGGAATAAATATTTTATTTAGAGTATGTAAATCGTGCATTGCACGATTTATGTAGCTTCTCTGCATGATTTTTGTCGGTTTATATAGTTGGAATCGTCTACATTTGTGATGTCGATTTGCCGATATTTTATATATTGAGAAGTCGTACCGAGATAATATTAATCATTAAATACTAATTATTATGAAAGCTAAATTGTTGCAAAGCACGGTTTTGTGGACTTTCCTTTCAGTAGCGACCTTGTTGGTTGGATGTAGTGACGATGAGGATTATAGAGATGTAGACGGACAATCTCCAACTCTTGAATTAACATCTGATCATATCCGTACATTGACAGGCTATGAATTCAAAATTGCAGGTAAAATTGTGGATAAAGATGGTATTCGTTCTATTAATCTACAATGTGCAGAGCTTTACTTGGACAAGACAATTGAATTGTTAACTCTTTATTCAGAATCATTGTATGAGTATAATCTGAATTATGGTTTCACTATTCCTGAAAAAACAAAAGGTGACAGTTTTACTATAAAGGTAACAGTTACAGATTTAGGTGGGCGTACAGCAACAAGCGATGTCCTGATTACGATGGATGGTGATTATACAGAACCAGTCTTGACTCCGTCTATTGGTCTTTTAAGTGATAATATTAATATAGTGTTGTCTGAAGGCACTTCTAAAACATTCCGGTTCACTGCACAAGATAATAAGGAATTGGATTATCTGGAATTGGCTGTTCCTGATTTGGAAATCTTGGAACGTCTGGATATTGAAGAAGGAGAGAAAAAAGGAACATTGAATACTACTGTTGTATTTCCTTCTGATAAGACTGGGACCTATACGTTGGTTATACGCGCTGTTGATACTTTTGGCAATGTTGCGGAAAAGAACTATTCAGTACTCGTTTCCAGAGTGAAAGATTATGAGAATATGTATCTGGTTGATTTTGAAGGAACAGACAGCAAATTGCTAACAGGTAATGACGTATGGGGAGTTCCAATGCCTATAGAACGAGTAACGAATTTCACCTATAAGGCTCGTTGTTATTCACCTGCTCCAAATACCCCGATCCGTTTCATTACAAGCAAATATAGTTTTAGCATCTGTTTTGGTGATGACAAAAATAATCCGGGAAAACTAACTGGCATTTCTGAAGATGTACAGCCGATTATTCTACCTGAAAAGAGCTATTATGAAATAAACTTTAATACAGAAGAAGGAACCTATACAGTAGAAGCTTATTCTCCGGGAACACCAATTATTGACGGACTTAAAATGGGATTCGTTGGCGGATGGTTTGATGGTGCCAAAGGCTGGGACGGACCTAAGAATGTCTATGAATTGACTCAAGATCCGGATAATCCGCATTGTCTCACAGCAGAATTGACTTGGAGTAAACAAGATTCTTTTGACGTGACAATCACTCCTTATGATGCAAATGGTGCTTGGTTGGAACCCGGTTGGCGTTTTGACGGTAAAAACGAATCATTTGCTACTAATACTAATGATTCATCTAAAAAGGTACCCGCAGGTAAATACACCTTTATATTTGATACACATCTTGTTCAGTCTAAATTACTGAAGAAATAATTAAAATAATACCATAAAAACATGAAACGATATCTATTTTTATTATTATCGTTCTTTGCGCTGAACCTTTATGCTCAGCAGGGAAATCTGACTGGTACTGCTATTGCAGCTAGTGATAAAGAACCAATGATTGGTTTGACCGTTCTGGTGAAGGGTACTACAAATGGTACTGTCACAGATTTGGATGGAAACTACACATTGACTAATGTTCCTAAAGATGCGACTATTGTATTTTCCATGATTGGATATAAGACACAAGAAGTCAAAGTCAATGGAAAGAATGTCATTAATGTAGTCATGGAAGATGATACACAAGCTTTGGATGAAGTAGTTGTTATCGGTTATGGTGCAGTGAAGAAGAATGACTTGACAAGCTCTATATCTGCTATCAAAGGAGATGAACTGAAAAAACTGACTGGCGGCAATGCCATGAATGCTTTGCAGGGAAAGATTAATGGTGTGCAGATTACCGGTGGCGGCGGTCCGGGTACTTCGCCTCGTGTTATTATTCGGGGGGTATCTACTGTCAATGGTTCTGACCCGTTGTATGTTGTTGATGGAATGCCGGTGGGAACCAATATCAATTTTCTTGACCAGAACGATATTGAATCCATGCAAGTGCTGAAAGATGCTTCTGCAGCAGCTATTTATGGTACACGTGGTTCTAACGGCGTTGTTCTTATTACTACTAAGAAAGGTAAAAAGGGAGCTACCCAATTCGGTTTCTCAGCTTCTGCCGGTTTTCAGACGTTGAAGAAACCGGAGATGGCAAAAGCTTCCGAATATGAATATGTATTCAAAGCGCGTTATATTAATGATAATGCAGAGCCACGTTATAACAGCAAGGAGAATATAACAGATGCGGAAGGTACTGACTGGTGGGATGAAAGCATGAAAAAGACAGCACTGATTCATAACTATAATTTTAATTTCTCCGGAGGTACGGATAAGTTGCTTTACTCTGCTAATATTGGTTATTTCGGACAAGACTCACAATACACTGTAGGTAACTGGCAAAAGCTGACAGCTCGTTTCAGTATGGAATATACTTTTAATAGTATAGTAAAAGCAGGTATTGACTTTACCCCGAAATATGAAAATTGGACAGATACTCCCAATTTATTGGGTAATATAATGGCTATGGACCCCACAACTCCGATCATGCGTCCTCAAAGTGAATGGACGACAAATAAATACGACAACTATGCCCGTTCCAGCAACAACTTGGTGTGGAATCCGGTTGCACAATTAGCTCGTATGGATAAACATAGTGATGAATATGGTTTATTAGCCAATCCGTATGTAAATATTGAACCGATTAAAGGTTTGGTTATTCGTTCACAGTTTGGTGTCAATGCCCGTTTCCGTATTTCAGATGAGTTTACTCCTTCTTTCAATATCGATACATTAGAGAAATCCGATTACAGCAAAGCATATCGTAAAACCGATAATTGGGTGGACTGGAACTGGACAAATACAATAAACTGGATTAAGAGTTTTAATCATAAACACAATTTGAATGTGATGGCTGGTTATACGATGGAACGTTTCCAGGAATATTGGTTGGAAGGGTCAAAAGAACGTACTCCTACCAATGAAGAGAACCTGCACTATGTTTCAGCCGGTACGCAGAATCCGCAGACGGCAGGCGTGAATGCCTATTCTTCATTGATCTCTTATCTGGGACGTGTGATGTATAATTACAACGACCGTTACTATTTGACTGCTTCTATCCGTGTAGATGGTTCTTCTAAATTCATGAAAGATAATCAATACGCTACTTTTCCGGCAGTATCTGCGGCATGGCGTATTTCAGAGGAGCCATTCATGAAAAAACAGCATATCTTTGATAACTTGAAGATTCATGCAGGATGGGGACGTGTGGGTAATCAGAATATTGACAATTCGGCTTATCAGTCTACTATTGGATCTGCCGATTATGTATTTGGTGGCAATCGTGAGATTGGTACAGCGGTAGGTTCAATTGGTAACTCATTGATTCGATGGGAAACTGTAGAAGATTATAATATCGGTATTGATATGGCATTTTTGAAAAACCGTTTGTCGGTGACTGCAGAATGGTTCCGTAAAGAATCCCATGATATGCTGCTGAAAAAAGATAATATGCTGATTTTAGGGTTCCCGATGTGGAATGGACAGATGTGGGAGAATGTAGGTAAAATGAGAGCTACGGGTTGGGAACTTTCTATTAACTGGGAAGATCGTAAAGGTGATTTTGATTATGGAATTGGCTTGAACCTGTCATCAGTTAAAAATAAAGCTATCAAACTGTTGGGGTCTACTCCGATTAATGCCGGAAATTTTAATGGAGATTACATCATACGCAATGAGGAAGGTGGTGAGATCAGCCGTTTCTATGGATATGTGGCTGATGGTATTTTCCAGAATCAGACCGAAGTAAATGCACATACCGATGAATATGGAACAGTCATTCAACCCAATGCTCAACCGGGAGATATTCGTTTCAAGGATTTAAACCATGATGGTAAGCTGGATGATAATGATAAGACTTTCATTGGAAATGCATTTCCTGATCTTATGGTTGGTATTAATGCCCGTTTAGCATGGAAGAATATTGACTTTGCAGCCAATTTCTATGGCACGATAGGAAATGATGTCTACAACACGACTAAGGGGCGCTATTCGGGTGTGTCTGGTGAGAATGTATATGCCGGAACCTACAATGCTTCTTGGCACGGTGAGGGAACAAGTTATGATTTACCCCGCCTGTCGTACAATGATGCTAATCAGAACTGGACACGTGTTTCTTCTTTCTATGTGGAAGATGGTTCTTATTTACGTTGCAAGCAGTTGCAGATAGGATATACATTGCCAAAGAAATGGACGAAGAAAATTTCATTGCGCCTGTCTTTCTCGGCACAGAATCCGTTCACTATTACCGGATATTCAGGAATGGACCCTGAAGCAGCTGCCTTAGGTACTGAAGGAAAAGTAACAGAATCGGGTATTGATTGGGCAGGATATCCTAACCCGCGTACATACCTTTTTGGAATCAATATGAATTTCTAATGCTATTAACAGAAATAAGAATATGAAAAAATATATTTTAGGCTTGACTATAGCCGCTTCTACATTGTCATTAGCCGGTTGTTCGGATTTTCTGGATACGCCAGTACTCGGTCAGCAGGACTTGAGTGAATATTTTGTGAATGAAGATCAGTGCAAGCAGCAGATTACAGGATGTTATCAATCTATATTCTGGGATGACTGGTGGCAGATACAGAAATTTTATTTGTGCGGTGATATGTGTACGGATGATATGTGGATCGGTAATACTGGTGAAGATCAGGGAGCTTATGAAGATCTGGCATTTTTTACAGGCGATGCATATGGTGGAGGAGAATGTTGTCAGAATTTCTGGCAGTATCGCTACAAGGGTATATTGCGGTGTAACATTGCAATTGAGAGAATACCAGATGTAGAGTTTGAGGACGAATCGTTGAGAGACCGTTATGTGGCTGAAGCTAAATTCTTACGTGCTTATCAATATTTTGATCTGGTGAGATACTTTGGTGGTGTACCGTTGGTCCTGGGGATGAAGATGCCTTCAGAGGTAGAAGGGATTCAGCGTGCTTCCACTGCAGAGGTGTACACACAGATTGAGAATGACCTGAAAGATGCTGCTAATGTATTACCTGTTAAAGGTGAATATTCCAGTGCCGACTTAGGGCGTGCCACTAAAGGGGCAGCACAAGGGCTATTGGCAAAGGCTTATCTTTATCAAGAAAAATATGAAGAAGCGGAGGATATGCTGGAACAAGTGATGGGGTTGAATGGGCATGCGTCACAAGGGTATGATTTGTTGGATGATTTTGGAGATGTGTGGAGTATTTCCCATAATAATAGTGTTGAATCACTGTTTGAAGTACAGACCAACAATGATATAGCCTATAGTTTAGGACTTAGAATGCCTGTTGTATGTGGTTCCCGTGATGACGGCGGTTGGGCATGGGGCTTGCCGACGAGTAATTTGGAGACGGCTTTCAAAACAGCGGGAGATGAGATACGTTTGAAATGGACTATTATTAAAGACAAGGCAACTAGTGTGCCGGGTGATAGCCATTGGTCTTCTACCGTACCTTATTCAGTTTCTACCGATTCACATAAGTCAGGTCGTGTGACTCGTAAAGTATACATTCCTTATGACCAACGTCCTGAACCATACGATGCTTCTCATAATCCCTTGAACTATCGTATTCTACGTTATGCGGATGTATTGTTGATGTATGCCGAAGTTGAAAATGTGTTGAAAGATGACGGACAAGCTCGCTGGGCTTTAAATAAAGTCAGAGAACGTGTAGATTTAGATCCGGTAGAATCCAGTGGCACTGAACTTCGCGATGCGATACGTCAGGAACGTCGTCTTGAACTGGCATTGGAAAACCAACGTCTGTTTGATATCCGTCGCTGGAAAAATGATAGTGGAAAGTCTGTTATGAGTGATATTATGGGACCAAACGGTTCATTTGTGATATACAATACAAAAGAATCTACCGATACGTATGAGCTTGGAAATCAGAAGGAAAGTAGCTCTAAGGGACGTGATTTCAAAGAAGAGCGTGACTTGGTATACCCGATTCCGACCACAGAGATTAGTCAGAGTAATGGTAGTATAGTACAGAATCCCGGATATAATTAATTAAATGATTATGAAACACAGAAATTTATTTATAGGACTTTCATGCATGGCGGCAGGGCTTTGCGCATGTAATGATGAATATACATTCGTGCCGGAATATGAAGTTAAACTACCGACCGATACCACTATCAATGTTACGATTGATGCCTCGACTGTATATCAGACTATCGATGGCTTTGCATCTTCCGATGCATGGGATATGGAATATGTAGGCAAATACTGGAGTACTTCCAATAAAGAAGCCATTGCAAAATTGTTATTTTCCCGCGAAGTTGATGAAAAAGGGAACTCGCAGGGCATCGGTTTATCGATGTGGCGGTTCAATCTGGGAGGAGGTTCGGAAGAACAAGGAGATGCGAGTGGCATTGTTTCAGATAAGAAGGAACGGCGCGTTGACTGTTTTTTGACAAGTGCAAATGGAAGTTATGATTGGTCCAAATCTGCGGGTCGGAGATATTTTATGGAAAAGGCTAAAGAGTATGGCTGTGAGTCATTCGTACTATTCAGTAATACACCTCCTGTATACTATACTTATAACGGACAAGCACGTTCGGATAAAGGGGCATCCAGTAATTTGAAGACAGAACATTATGGTGACTTTGCTGATTTCCTGGCTACTTGTGCCAAGCATTTTGTTGATGAAGGCTATAATATTAGTTATATTAGTCCGGTTAACGAACCGCAGTACAACTGGAATGGTAATGAACAAGAAGGTTCGGCCTGGCAGAATACAGAAGTGGCAACGTTAGCAAAAGCATTGGATGCGAGTTTGACAGCCAAAGGGCTTTCCAATACCCAGATGTTATTGGCTGAAGCAGGAAAGTGGGACTATCTATATGGAAACGGTGATGCGGGAAGTGCCCGTGGCAATGTAATAGAGGCTTTTTTCAATCCCAATAATACAAGTACTTATATTGGTAATCTTACGCATTTGCCTAAATTGATTTGCGGGCATAGCTATTATCTGGATACGAACTGGAGCAATATGTACTCTGTCCGTTCTTCAGTTAAGTCCAAAGCAAACCAATATGGTTTGAAGGTATACCAGACGGAGTGGAGTATGTTGAGTGAGAACTATGAAGATTATGCAAGCTATGGTGATGCTTCTTATATGGACTTGGCTTTGAGTATGGCAAAAGTGATTCATCAGGATTTGGCAACAGCTAATGTAAGTTCTTGGTCATACTGGACTACTTGTAGCCGTGAACGTTGGAGTCAGAAAAGCCGTTTTTATCTGATTCGTCTTTCTCCTGATAGCAATGATGGCGAAAGTTATGCGGATTTAGCTACTAATGGCACTTATAAAGCTAGTAAGAACCTTTGGGTACTGGGTAATTATAGTGCATTTGTACGTCCGGGTTATCAGCGTGTTGATTTGAAACTGGAGGAAGAGACAAAGGATTTCTTTGCTACTGCCTATATTTCACCGGAGAAAGATAAATTGGTAGTGGTGTACACTAACATGACTGATAAACGTGCGGAAATAAATAATACATTTGAAGGATTGGGCAAAGAAGTAGGTGAATTTGAACAGTATACTACTTCTGAAGCAAAGGATTTGAAACGTGAACCCAGCTATAATAAAGGTGTTGTTCCTGCTAAAGGTATATCCACTTTTATTTATACTCTTCAATAAAACAGTTTTCAACAGGTATTAGACTAGACAATGAAAGGTAAAAAGATTTTAGCCGCTTTAGGCTTCTTCTCAATAGCCGGTGTGGCAGGGGGATGTTCCCAACCTGCCCCCTATATACGTTATCAGATAGAAACAGACCAACCCTGTCAGACGATGGCATACTTCAGTGCTTCCGATGCCTGGAGTATGCAATTCATCGGGCTTTGGCCGCAGGAGAAACAAAACCAGGTGGCTGACTGGCTGTTCAGCACGGAGAATAACGCCAACGGACAGCCGAAAGGTATCGGCTTGTCACTTTGGCGTTTTAACGTTGGAGCAGGTAGTACGGAACAAGGAGAGAACAGTCAGATTGCTTCTCCCTGGATGCGTGCCGAGTGTTTCCTGAATCCCGACGGAACATACGACTGGAACAAGCAACAGGGCCAACGCAACTTTCTGAAACTGGCCAAAGAACGGGGAGTCAACAAATTTCTGGCTTTTCTGAATTCGCCTCCCGTATATTATACGCAGAACGGATTGGCTACAAACACCGGACGTGGAGGGACAGCGAACTTGAAACCGGATTGTTATGAAAAGTACGTTCGTTTTCTGGCAGATGTAGTACAAGGCGTAGAAGAACATGATGGCATCAAGTTCAACTATATCTGTCCTTTCAATGAACCGGATGGACACTGGAACTGGGTCGGTCCGAAGCAGGAAGGCTGTCCGGCAACAAACAGGGAAGTGGCCCGCACGGTTCGTCTGTTAAGCAAAGAGTTTGTAGACCGGGACATGGATACACAGATTTTGGTTAATGAGTCTTCCGATTATCGTTGTATGTTCCGTACCCACGAAACGGACTGGCAACGGGGGTATCAGATTCAGGCTTTCTTCTGTCCGGATAGTGTGGACACATATTTGGGAGATACTCCGAATGTTCCCCGTTTGATGCTCGGTCATAGCTATTGGACAACAACTCCGTTAAGCGAATTGCGTAATATTCGCTGTCAACTGCGGGACACATTAGATAAACATCAAGTTGGTTTCTGGCAGACGGAGACTTGCATCATGGGTAATGATGAAGAAATCGGTGGTGGAAATGGTTTCGATCATACGATGAAGACAGCGCTCTATGTGGCACGTATCATTCATCACGATATTGTGTATGCCAGAGCTGAAAGCTGGCAGTGGTGGCGTGCTATTGGCGGCGATTATAAAGATGGATTGATTCGCGAATATACTACGGACAATAATTTCTTAGATGGCAGAGTAGAAGACTCCAAACTGATGTGGGCTTTAGGTAATTATAGTCGTTTTATCCGTCCGGGAGCAGTCCGATTGTCCGTTTCGGCTTTCGATCAAACAGGCGCTTTGATTCCTGATGGCGACACCGATCAGCAAGGATTGATGTGTTCTGCTTATAAAAACGTGGACGGAACGTATGTGATGGTAGTGATTAACTATGCTAATGAAGAAAAAGAGTTTTCTATTGATAAAGAAAAAGTAGGGAATGCACAATGGCAGGTTTATCGTACTTCGGATAAAGAAGGGGAGAATTTGCTACCAGTAGAAAAAGTGAAAAGTGGAAAGACCATTCAGATTCCGGCACGTTCTATTATAACGCTTCAGAGTTACTAATAAAACAACTTTATTTTCTTTATTTTTTTGAGGAGAATAATACATCTATGTGCCCGTCTATTGCTGTAAAAGTAATAGGCGGGCATAGTGTATAAGAAGAGGTCTTTCATAGACAATAGAGGAATTTTTTGGTCTCTATATCCTTTCTTCGGGTTACAGGGGTTAAAGCTGAAAATGCCATATATCAGTTTAGTTAAAACCCTCATGCGGACTATTATTTTATGAAAAGACATATTATCTTTGCCTGCATATATGAATATGTCTGTACCATGGTGATGAAAAAGTTTACGTTCTTGTTGATTACATTGTTCAGTAGTACCCTGATTCTTTTAGCCGATAATCCCTACCGTTCGTATACTGTAGCAGACGGACTGTCCAACAGTACGGTAAAAGCTATCTATCAGGACGAGATGGGATATATATGGTTAGGGACAAAGGACGGGTTGAATCGTTTGGATGGTTATGAAATTAAAAATTTCTTTTATGAATCCGATGAGACCGTCAGACAATCCAATGATATTGTCAGTATCATAGGAGACAGGCAAGGCAGAATGTGGATTGGAACTTTTAATGGAATTACACTTTTCGATCCCTTTGAGGAGAAATATATAGATTTAGCCACTTTATATAAAGGTTGCGAATTGCCTCGTGGGGTGGTGGTTGGTCTGTCGATAGCATCAGACGGAGCAGTATGGGTGGTTACCAAAATGGGGGTATATATCCTTCGGAATGGAAAATGTACTTGTTTGGAAGCGTTAAGAGGACTTTATATAAACAGTATGGCACCCAGTGCAGATAATTCTCTTCTCTTGAATGTAGCAAACAAAGGTATCCTTAGACTGGATACACGAACTTCCCGTTTCTCGTATATTCTGAAAGGCCCGGATTATCCGGCATTTCTGAAAATCTTTCAGGACGAAAAAGAACGTACCTGGTTGGCCTCTTCTCTGGATAATTTACAACTTTATAATCCGGTTACCAGTACAGCAACAAAAATTGAAGTGAATTTCCCGGCTGATATGAGTGTATGGAAAGGACAGGTGCATGATATAAAGGTGTATAACGATTCTCTTTTACTATTAGCTACAGATAATGGGTTAGCTGTGATGAATGAACATACACATGTTATTAGCCGGACATTTGAAGAATGTATTCCTTCCGGACTGCTTGCTAACCGTCGTTTGATGAGTCTTTACAAAGACAAACAGGGATCGTTATGGTTGGGGACCTTCAATGAAGGTGCTCTGTTTTATAATGCCAGACAATATCTATTCCGTTATCATCCGCTGACTTTGAATATAAATCAGCCGATACGGGTGACCGGAAAACTAATAGAGGCGCAGGGGAAATTATGGATCGGACATAATAGAGGGATATGTACTTTAAACCTGGCTAACGGTAAAGTGGAGGAAGTCCGGTTACCAATAGGAAAAGTAGGAGCTAGTGAAGATGAAGTATACTATATGTTTCAGAATAATGAGAATGAGATACTTTTCTATGTACTCAATAAAGGAGTATACTCGCTGAATCTTCGAGATCTTTCTATTAGTAAGGAAATGATGGATATGTTCCCCCCGGATGCACAGATACGGGCTATGGCGAAAGATGTACAGGGAAATATCTGGATTGCAGAGGATGAACTGTCTTGCTACAATCCCAAGACAAAAAAACTTAGCCGTTCTTTTTCGACAAATCAAGATGGAAACACGCGTTTTATGCTGACACAGGACTTGTTAGCGTATGGCTCCAGTATGTTGGTAGGCGGGCGTACGAGTGGAGTGTGGAGTTTTCCTTATCATCCCAATAATGCAGCCCATTACTTTAAAGGCAACCAACTTGATTTTGATGAACTGAAAAATAAAAATGTGAGTCTGCTTTATTTGGATAGCCAGCACTACCTTTGGGTGGGAACATATAATATGGGTGTATATCGTTGCCATTTGGAGAGAGGAACTATCGACCATTTCGGCATAGAACAAGGGCTTATACACAATTCTGTCTGCGGTGTACTCGAAGATAAAGAAACCGGAGATTTTTGGATATCTACTGTGATCGGACTTTCCAAACTGTCAATGAAAGATTCCAGAATTGTCAATTATACCAAAGATACGGGGTTCCCTTTGAATGAGGTTTCCCGGAATACTCTGTTACAGGTAGAGGATGGGAGGATTTATGTAGGTGGCAACAATGGTATAGCAGAGTTTGCTCCCCGGGAAATTATCGCCGGTCAAGAGAGACTATTACCTGTAGTACATGTATCTTCCGTAAATAGCCTCGACTCCGACGAAGGAGCCGACCGGGTACAATACGATAATGCACGCAGTTTGGAACATGTGGAATTATCCTATAAGAATGCCGCCGTACTCATCAAGTATTCCCCTTTGGATTATATCTTTCCGAAAGGATATAAATATGCTTACCGGATGGAGGGACTTGACCAGAATTGGAATTATATTGAACGTAATGAAGTCATTTATTCGCATTTGCCAGCCGGGGAATATACCTTTTATATAAAAGCATGTAACAGCGATGGCATTTGGGGGGATGCGACAGGTATCGATGTCGTGGTTCATCCTCCTGTCTGGCTCACCGGATGGGCTAAAGTGATCTATGTGCTTCTGGCACTGATGCTGGTAGGAGGCGTGTTGTATTATTTCTACAAGCGGAAATCGGATAAATATCAGCGGAGGATAGAAGAAATAGAAAAAGAGAATATTGAACGTAATTATCGGATGAAGATAGAACTTTTCACCAACTTCTCACATGAATTACGTACTCCGCTGACTTTGATTACCGGCCCGGCGGAAGATATTTTGCAGGATGAGACGCTGCCTCATAAATTCCTTTTCCCGATGAAGCAGATTTATAAAAATTCGAATCGCCTGCTTTTGCTTGTCAACCAACTAATGGATTTCCGAAAGTTAGAGTATGGAGCTATGACATTAAAGTTGAGTCGTGTCAATATAGGGACTTTCCTTACCAGCCAGATTGATAGTTTCTCGGATTTATTACATAAGAAGGAGCTGACAATCGGATATGACAATGATTATTATGGGGATAATCTTTGGATGGATACAGACCTGATGGAAAAAGTTATTTTCAATCTGTTATCGAATGCTGTGAAACACTCTCCCAAAGGCACGCAGATAAAAGTTCGTTCGGTGGAGAAAGTTGGCAGTGTTGTGATTTCGGTGAAAGATTGTGGGGAAGGAATCTCGGAGGAGAATTTGTCGAAGATATTCGATCCGTTTTTCCAGGTAGAGCAAGGTAGCAAGTCAGATCTGTTTGGTAGTGGCATCGGGTTGAATATGGTGCAATATGTAGTGAGACTGCATAAAGGGAAAATATCAGTGGAAAGCACACCCGGACATGGAGCCGAGTTTTTGGTGGAATTGAACTTGGGAAAAGAGTGTTTTGCCGGGGCGAATGTAGAGTTTGTTGAAAATCGTGAAGATACCTATCTGGAAAAAGTAAGGAGGGAGTGTATTGCTCCTATCGAAGAAGAGAAACCGGCTTCAGTAGAAGATGACAACCGTTATCGTGTACTTGTTGTAGAAGATGATGACGATATGCGCCAGTATATTGTGTCTTTGCTATCCCAACAGTATATTGTGTACGAAGCTTCCAATGGAAAGGAAGGATTGAAAGAAGCGGTTGAACAGATTCCCGATTTGATAGTCAGTGACGTGATGATGCCGGTTATGGATGGGCTTGAGTTATGTAAGGCTATTAAAGAAGAGATGATTACGGCCCATATACCTGTTGTCTTGTTGACAGCAAAGGCCTTGAATGAGCATATTGAAGAGGGCTATAGTGTGATGGCAGATGATTATGTATTAAAGCCATTTGCTCCGAAAGTATTATTGGCAAAACTGGATAGTCTCATCAAAAATCGGAATCGTCTTCGCCGGATTTTCTGTGAAAAGCTGGATGCTATTGAAGTTCCCGTAGCTGAACTTAGTGCTCAGGATAGTTTCATGCAACAACTGATGGAGCTAATCCGTGAAAGAGTACATGATCCTAACTTGTCCGTTAACGATCTGCATGAAGAATTGGGCATGAGCCGTTCGCAGTTCTTCCGGAAAATAAAGGCTGTTTCCGATGTATCACCTAATAAACTTATTTTGAATGTCCGCATGAAGCTGGCTGCCGAGAATTTGGCCACAGGTAAATATACTGTTTCTGAAGTAGCTTATGATGTCGGATATTCTGACCCTTCTTATTTTAGTAAAGTTTTTAAATCTACGTATAACATCGCACCTGCCAATTACCTGAAGCAACGGATGTAAAATCGTGTTTCTCTGGTAAAAATGTCCCAGACGGAGTGTTCTGGGCTTATTTTACAGGTCTTTGATACTATTTTCCAAGTCGAGCGGGTGAACATTCTCTATGTTTGCACCGCTAAGGAATAGTAAATGATTTATTAACCTTGTAAAATTTAGTTTATGAACGACAAAGAAAATCAAGAAAAGAGTTCTTATGAAAAACTAAGGTTTCTGGCGACTCTTTTTGTGTTATGCTTGAGCACGATGGCTTGGGCGCAGATGAAAGTCACCGGGACAGTGGTCGATATGATGGGGGAACCCATTATTGGCGCCAATGTGGTGGAAAGTGGGAATAAAACTGTAGGTACAATTACCGACCTCGATGGTAAGTTTACCCTGAATGTAAGTAAAGAAGCAACGTTGGTCATTACTTATGTAGGTTTTACAGAGAAAAGAGTAAAAGTGAACGGCAGGTCACAGCTTACCATTAAACTGGAAGAAGATTCTAAAACGTTGGATGAAGTGATCGTGGTAGGATACGGTTCAGTGAAAAAGTCGAATCTGACTACTTCAGTTGCTAAAATTTCCTCCGATGCGATTGATGGACGCCCCATTACCAGCCTAAGTGACGCACTTTCCGGCCAGTTGGCAGGTGTACAGACACAGACATCAAGTGGTATTCCGGGTGAAGAGATGCAGATTCTCGTCAGAGGAGCAAGCTCCATTAATGGTTCCTCTTCTCCGCTAATTGTGGTGGACGGTGTAATTACAGAATCCATGAGTGATGTAAATCCGTCAGATGTAGCTTCTATTCAGGTATTGAAGGATGCTGCCGCTACCTCTATTTATGGAGCCAGAGGTTCGGCGGGAGTTGTGCTGATTGAAACCAAGCAGGCAAGTGGGTCTAAACCGGTGATTACCTGGGAATCCTACATTGGTACACAAAATGCGGTGGGATTACCCGAAATGATGACAGCAAAAGAATGGCTGGCATATAATATATGGTATACCAATGCCAAGTATTTGAATAAAGGAGGAACGAATAGTATGTATGTTCCTAATAAGAAAAGATCCTCCGGCGATCAGATCAACGAACAATGGTTGGTGAATCCTAATTCAGATGTAGCCGACTGGACGTTTAGAAATGACATTCCGACTACCGACTGGATTGATCAGATTATGCAAAATGCTCTGACTCATAATCACCAGGTATCTGTTTCCAGTAAAGGAAAGAAATATTCTATCTATCTTTCTGCCGGTTATCTGAATCAGGAAGGTATTGTTAAAAATACAGGTTTCGAACGTTTCAACTTCCGTTTGAATGCTTCGGTAGATCTGAATAGATATATCAAGGCTGGCGCTACGTTTGCCCCTACTATTTCTCACCAGGATAAAGGAGAGTCTGAAGGAAAGGATAAACAGATAATGAATGCATTGCTCATGCCTCCTATCATTGGCTTGGATGAAAATACCCGTGAATATGGATTCAATGCAAGCTATCGTAATAACGTGAACCCTTACGAAAGATTGATGTCAGTAGTAGATAAGAGGGAAAAGAAAACCTTCAATACCTCTTTGTGGGCGGAGGCAAAAATCATAAAAGGATTGACTTTCAAAACATTGTTCAGCTATAACTCGGACATGAGAATTGATGAGTACTTCCTTCCGGCAAATGTACAGCCCAATAATGGCTCGACTACGCAAGGAACTACCTCTACTCTTAGCATAAGCCGTACCGGTATTCAGAATACGTTGACTTATAACACAACACTGAATAAGAAGCATGCTTTAGAGATTCTGTTGGGGCAAAGTATTGACGAACGTAATGAATTCAGGACAAGTTTGGGAGCAATGGACTATCCGCTGGAAAGTGTACCGACCCTCAATATGGGTGCTACCCCTACGGAAGCCAGCAGTTCAAGAACCATTGTTCGTACTTCATCGCTTTTCGGACGTGTGAACTATAATTATGCAGATAAATATCTGGCTTCAGCATCAGTGCGCCGTGATGGTTCTTCTCGTTTCGGTCCGGGAAATCGTTGGGCTGTTTTCCCGTCCGTATCAGCCGGATGGAAGATCAGTGGTGAGGAATTTATGAAAGATATCAAAGTTATCAACCTGTTGAAACTACGTGCTTCCTGGGGTATGTCCGGTAACGACCGTATTGGTACTGCCGATTATATTCCTAATTATGATGTGACTAACACCGTGTATGGAGGAACTTCACAAGTGGGTGTGTATGCAAAGAATATAGCCAATGACAAACTTAAATGGGAGACAACCAAAGCATTTGATATTGGTTTTGACCTCTCTTTATTCAATAATCGTGTACAGTTGAATGTAGACTATTATATAAATAAGACAGATGATTTGCTTTATTCTACGAAGTTGCCTGCTGCGACCGGTTTCAGTACAGTAAAAACCAATCTTGCATCTATTGAAAACAAAGGATGGGAGATAGACCTGACGACAGTCAATGTACATACTAAAGCATTTAAATGGTCAAGCTCGCTCAATCTGGCAACCAATAAGAATAAGGTGCTTGATATGGGAGGAAATGATAATGTAATTACAGAAGCCTATGATGCTCGTTTTATTACAAAGGTGGGAGGTCCGATTTCACAATTCTATGTTTACCGTACGGATGGTTTGTTAACAAACGACGACTTTGAACTTGGTCCTGATGGTAAGTATGACAAATCCCGTCCTCGTGTTCCTGTCCTGACCAACCAGATTCCCGGAAATGTGAAATATGTAGATATGGACGGTAATGGGGAAATCAATTCCGACGATATGGTTCCTTATGGATCGAATGATCCGGATCTGACATACGGATTCACCAATCGTTTCTCTTATAAGAACTTGGAATTAAGTGTATTCCTTCGTGGACAAATCGGTGGTAAGGTGCTTTATCTGGCTGGTCGTAGTTTGGATACGGGACGTGGAAATTACAATGGATTGAAAAGATGGCTACATGCTTATAAAGAAGAATATGCCGGAGGAAATCCGATACCGACAAGTCTGGGAGTAGACATGTCCTGGGATGGTAAGACTCCATTACCTTACGGACTTGGCAACAACTCTCCTCTTAATAAGGACGGTCAAATGCACATGACAGACATGGCTATTTATAATGCTTCTTTCTTGCGGATACAGAACATCAGCCTGACTTATAAATTGCCTAAGAGATGGTTGAGAAAATCTCATATTCAGGCAGCTAAAGTCTATGTGACGGCAGAAAACCTGTATACGTTTACAGATTATATCGGTAATCCGGATGTAAATAGCTATTCGCCCGATAATCCGATGGTGCGTGGTGCGGATTATACCACTTATCCGCAGTCGAGAAAGTATATATTCGGAGTTAACTTAACATTTTAATCTATTGCCATTATGAAATCATTTTATAAATTAATAGTAAGTATAAGTTGTCTGTTCGCACTATCTTCCTGTGAAGGATATCTGGATGTGGAGCAACCCTCTATTTATACTGACCAGAACTATTATAAAACGCCGCAGGATTTTGAAACGGCGATTAATGGTTGTTATGCACAATTGCAGACTATCTATAATAAGAATTATATGGAAGCAATTGTCACTCGTGCCGACGAGGTTCGTAACTCTACCCCGATAGGACGTTTCATGGATACCCCGATGGAGAGCAAATGGTCAAAGCCCTGGTCGGCTTGGTGGACACTGGTGTTTCGTTGCAATCAATTATTAAGCAGGATAGATGCAGTGGTTTTTACCGATGAAGATCGTAAAGCATATATTACCGGAGAGGCTTATGCATTGCGCGGACTGGCTTATCTTCAGTTTGCCTGGTGTTGGGGTGGTGCTCCGTTGATTACTAAGGAAATTTCTCGTGAAGAAGTGTATAAGGTAGCACGTTCCAGTCAGGAGGATACTTACAAACAGGCGATTTCTGATTTTGAAGATGCGTTTAACAGGCTGCCTGACAGTTGGGCAAGCAGTGAGGCAGGCCGGGTGACGAAATATGCTGCTGCCGGTATGCTGGGACGTACTTATATGTATATGCATAATTACACGAAGGCGGCAGAATATTTGGGAAAAGTCATTGAACAGGAAGGCACTCTTTATGAACTGGCTGGTAAATATGAAGATTGTTTCAGTGACGAATATAATAATGGTAAAGAACGGGTTTGGGAAGTTCAATATCTGGGTGGTACTACTGGTAAGGCTTTGGGATTAAGTCAAAGTTTTAGTGGTTGGTTCATTCCTTCTACGCTGAATAAAGAGAAAGGGGACTATGCTAAGTTGAACGGCATTACGTTCAATGGTGCTTCCAGCTCCATCCGTGCTTCCATGTCCATTGCGGGCGACGGAGTGTATGAAACAGGAGATAAGAGAAGAGACTTGACAATAGTCAATAACCTGTATCTTGACAAGAGCGCTCCGCAGGCCGATGTATATGTGGTGCGGAAGTTCTTAAGAGCCGCTAAGAATGCGCCGACGGCAGTTGACGAATGGGGAAATAATATTCCTATCCTGCGTTATACGGATGTTAAGTTGATGTATGCGGAAGCACTGAACGAATTGGATTATGCTACTTATCTATCTACCGATATATTGCCAATTATCAATGACGTAAGAAAGAGAGCAGGTCTGTCTGCTAAATTGTCAAGTGATTTTGCCGATAAACAAGCGGTATTAGACTATCTCGTTAAAGAGCGTTTTGTAGAATTCTCTTTCGAAGGAATCCGCTGGCCGGACTTGATTCGTTGGGATTTAGCAGAAGAGGCGATGGCAACACACTTTGCCCTGGTAGACGAAGGTTATAATGAAACGACCGAACAGCCTACGTATGCAATGAAGTCATATAATAAATTGGCGCCTATTCCTCTGTCGGATATATTAGCTTATGGAAATAAGGATATTATGTGGCAGAATGATGGTTATTAATCGTTGGTTAACACAAAAAAGAAAGCTATGATGATAAAAACATTGAGATATATGATGTTGGGTGCTGTGCTGGTTATGGCAGGGACCTCTTGCAGTGATAATGATGAATATGACAATCCTTCACGTCCGGTAGAGCCGGGTGATTCCTACTTCAGTTCGGAACCGGTTGAAGAAGGTCCTTCCCTCTTTGATGCCGCAACCATAAATACCAGTAAGATTCCCCGGGTCACTTCGAACAAGAATACTGGCCTGGATGAATACTATCCGTTAGATCCGGGAGATACATGGGCGTCGGTTATTCGTCCGGAACGTGTGAAGTTTTTTGAGAAATTCCTGAAAGAAGATATGATATTTGTCAATGGGGGTACGTTCCTGATGGGAGCTACGGCAGAACAGGGAGAAGGTGTGCATATTGACGAACTTCCGGTACATAAAGTAACTGTGAGCGATTTCTATATTTGCAGGTTTGAGGTAACACAGGAAATGTATTCATACGTAATGGGTAAATGGGAGAATTTCTCATGGAAAGATCTTGCTACTACCCGGTTGCCGATGGATAATCGTCTTTTCTCTGAAATGCAGACATTCTGTAATAAATTGAATGAGATAACAGGATTACATTTTACCTTACCTACGGAGGCGCAATGGGAGTTTGCGGCTCGTGGAGGCAGGAAAAGAACTTCAACGGTTTATGCCGGAAGTAATAATTTTGATGAAGTGGGCTACAATCTTTCCAATTGTTACCGTTTGCCGGAAGGACAGACTGGTATGCAGTTCTGGCCGGAAGAAGTAGGAAAAAAATTACCAAACGAATTAGGACTTTATGATATGTCCGGCAATGTAGCGGAAGTCTGCCTCGACTGGTACGACGAATATAGTGGTGAAGATCAGGTAGATCCGGTAGGTCCGGACGCATTGCCGTCGGATGTGCCTCAAAAACGAATCTGTCGTGGTGGAGGATGGAATACAAATACGAGTGCTTGCCGGGTTTCTGCCCGTGCTGCCTTTCCCGTAGATAAACGTAATAAGTTGATTGGTTTCAGGTTAGTACATCCTAAATTGGAGAATGTACAATAAGTGTTTGTTTTAAGGTATTGAATATTAATAGGTAGAGTAATGAAGAAGTATGGTATAATAGGGATCGTGTTTGTCGGGGTAGCGGTGATTTGTGCTTTCACATTTAGAGGGCATAAAGAGGCTGACTATTTGTTGACGGATTTTCCGGCAGAAGCTGATCCGGTGACGGTTGGAAACAAGATAGCCGATCGTTTTCTGGAGCAATGGCATTCGCAGTATGGCAGTCCGCTACGTGTAGACGAACCGCGTACACAAATCACTTATCCGGATGTATGCACTTGGTTGGGTGGATTGTGGTTCGCGCAGGCAACAAAAAACAGAGGCTTGGAGGAACGCTTGGAAGCGCGCTTCCAACCTCTCTTCACGACAGAGGCTTATCTGCAACCGCAAGCCAATCATGTGGATAATAATGTGTTTGGTGCTGTTCCTCTGGAATTATATATGCAGACTAAAGATGAAAAGTATCTGGCAATGGGTATGAAATATGCAGATACACAGTGGGATGCACCTGCAACGCAAGAACTAACCGAAGAAGAAAAAGCATGGGCCGACAAAGGATATTCCTGGCAAACCCGTTTGTGGATGGATGATATGTTTATGATAACAGCCGTTCAGGCGCAAGCCTACCGGGTTACGCAGGATATGAAATATATTACCCGTGCTGCCCGTGAAATGGTAGTGTATCTGGACTCCCTCCAGTTGGACAACGGTTTGTTCTATCATGCTCCTTCTGCTCCTTATTGTTGGGGAAGAGCCAACGGCTGGATGGCTGTGGGTATGGCAGAATTGTTACGTATCTTGCCGGAAACGAATCCGGATTATGCGGAAATAATGGCTGCTTATCTGAAAATGATGAAAACGCTGAAAGAGACACAGAATGAAAAAGGAATGTGGAGACAGCTGGTAGACGATCCGGAGTTGTGGGAAGAAACATCAGGAAGTGCAATGTTTACGTATGCCATGATTGTAGGAGTAAAAAAAGGTTGGCTGGATGCGAAAGAGTATGGCGAAGTTGCCCGCAAAGGATGGATTGCTTTATGTAGCTATATTGATAAAGCGGGTGATGTGAAGGCGGTATGCGAAGGCACGATGATAAAAAACAGTCGTGAGCACTATATCAATCGTTTGGCATTGACAGGTGATCTTCACGGACAGGCACCCGTACTTTGGTGTGCTTATGCTCTGGTGACAGATTTTAAAACAAATAAGTAAACAAAAAAATCCATGAAAACACGTATCATATTCTTTTTCCTGATAATAGTTGCTTCGTGCATACAGGCACAGGTCCGCATGGTCGCCGGGCAACCAGTCTTGTTCGAAAAACAGGATGTGATTGATCTTGCTACATATAACTGGCCGCGTACATTGATAAGTTATGTAGTGGTATTTGATGGAGGAGTAAAAGAAGAAATGCTATCGTTAACGGATAAGAGCCAGGGTGTACCTGTTCCTTTTCAGTTATCGGAGAAAGTGGTAAAAAACGGATTCCTGCAACGCGCCAGAGTCAGTTTCTTTGCCGCATTGCCACAGGGGGGGGAATATGCGTATGAACTGGTCGCAACCGGGCGGAAGCCGGTTACTGTTGACAACCCTTTAGCAGTGGTATCAGAAGATGGACAGTTTTCAATAGGTAATAAAGATATGACTGTGTACATTCCCGCGTCACAGTCTGTAAAAGCCGGAAAAGCTCCGGCTCCGGTGTTGTCTGTGCAGAAAGGCGACCGGAAGATAGGGAATAATAGGTTGTATGCCCACCGTAAGAATGTAGAACGGATTGAAACGCTTCCGGTGGAGGTCGGTGAACTGTTTGTGAAATATCAGATGAAGTACTATCTGGCAGGAAACGCTACGTATACTGCATGGATAAAGGTGGTACAAGGATATCCGTTTGTCATATTGGAAGAAGAGATGAACGGATTATCAAAAGAAGACCGGGTATATCTGGATATGTGTTGGGACAATTTTGCTCCGGTCAAACGCTTCGGTACACAATGGGACCGCGTGTTCGACAAGGCTTCACAATGGATAGGTATTGATACGCCTGTACATACCAGCTATTCTCAGGAAGACCCGCACTGGACAGGAATGGGATGGATCGAAGATCCTTCTAAAGAGATGATCTTCCGCATTTCCCCGTTTGGTGGAAATTCGGTCAGGGAACAGCCTCCTGTCATGTCTTTTTGGGAAGAGGGAAAGAATGCGGATGAATTGGGCGTCTTTGTTTACGATCATCAAAAGTGGGATGACCGGCAGTATGGTATCTGGCAGCCTACTCCTGATTTGAGTATTTATTTCCGGTATGATGATAACAAACTATACTTTAAATATCCGCTTGTCGATGGAAGCCGCTCTACGGCAATCGCCTTTTTCTCCGAAGAACAGGGACGGAAAGCAGTGGTCGGTTTTAATAAACGTATCGATGAGATAGCCAAAGCCGGAGGCGCGCATAAATCAGAGTTTTTGTCGTATCGGTATACACAGATGCTTCATCAGCAATATGCTTCTTTAAGCCTGGATAGGATAAAAGATTGGGAACTTGAATATGCTAATGACAAAAAACAACCGGAGAACCTGTTTACAAAGGATCATACCGGACAGACAGCGGAAAGTTTCTATCAGAATATGATTTCGTCCGCTTTTGCTTATTATCCGATGGGACTGAATTTTTATCCGGGGATTCATTCGATAGAACATCGTCCGGTATATTCCAAGTTGGTAGAAGGATACTTGTTTCATGCCCGGAGTTTGACGGAAAAGCAACGGAAAACAGTGAACGCTTTGTTTATTCTCGGTGGCTACGTGAATATGCTTGAAGAGATGAATGCCATCCGGAATTCATTGGCAGGTACCGCTAATATGGCCGCTGATGGTTGGTGTGTCCCGATGCAGACAGCCTATTTGTTTCCGGAGCATCCGATGGCAAAAGAATGGGGGGACTTTTTCGAGAAATGTCTGGAGATATACGGAGTGTTTTATACACGTCCCGAAGTAAGGACTTTCGAAGGTAAAGGCGGACGTTGGGTAGAAAGCCTGGGTGTTTATAATTGGGCTTATCTTCGTCCGACAGGGCATTCCAACATTGCAGGTGAATTATATGACGGGAAAAACCGTTTTGCCAGTTCGTATATGGCGGAGAGGGGAAAATGGCTGGTGGATATGCTGACCGCTCCCGTGTATAATTATAGAAATGTGGAAGGAGCACAGCCGGGCTATCCGGAAGGATGGAGGCCGGGAGATGCCTTGGATGAAAAATCTTTCACCCGTCAATATCCCGCTCATGGTGCGCATGGTGGGGGAACAACCGTAGATCGTCCCAGTTCATTGTTCGAATTGGGTGAATGGTTGTTTAATTATGATCCGATAGTAGCAGAGAATATATTCTGGGCAGGAACATTTGGCAAAGAGTTAGAGCATAAACTGAAAGACTCTGACTGGGCTGAAGTGTATAAGCGAATTCATACAGTAGATAACCGGGGTACAAATCCTCATCTGAAAAGCTGTAAATACGTGGGACACGGCATTGTGCTTCGTGCGGGAGTCGATACGCCGGAAGAATTATCCATTCATTTGGAGCAGGTGGACAAGGGACCCAATTATCGTTGGGGAAATCAGGCACAGGGAAATTCCGGTGGTATTTACTTTTATGCGCAGGGACAGATTTTTACAGGGCATGAGAATGAGAATGCCGGAGATCACATCACCAATAATCTGGATGGTGTCACTAACTTCGGTGTCATGAAGAACGGGGAATTCCGTACCATCGGCATGAATGAGTTGACTGCTCCCTTGTATGACTTGGGTGTCGCACAGTTTGCGGAGTTACTGCCTGCCACCGGAAAAGATTTATATAGTTGGCCTGAATATCAGTCGCGTAGCATTTTGCTGGTAGGTACGGACTACTATTTGATTTTTGATGAAACAGGAACTAATTGGAGAGCGGCACATCGTTTTTCCTGGTTCACCGGGAAAGGATTTGAATATCCCCAAATTACTTTCCTATCTAAAAAAGCACGTGATGACCATTGGACTGTGGCAGAAACTGCTACTTCCAGAGGCTTCTATCGGGATGCGTTTGGTTCGCTGCTTACGTTGGTTTCGCATAAAAAGGGAGAAGTGGTTCCGTTGCGTGGAAAATTGAAAAATATTCCTTTATTGGGAACTGAAGAGGTAGCTGATTTTATTCCGGCAAAGGAAGGGGCTTATCCTGAAGGAGTCATCGGTATTCGTGCTCCCCAAAGTGAGGATTTGGTATTTCGTGCAGGAAAAACCTTGGAATATCGTACGGAACAGGAAGATTTTGAAGGCAAAGCAGGAGTCATTCGACGGATGAAAGACGGGAGTCTGCAGTTGGCTTTGATTCGAGGTACTAAGATTGCTGCAGACGGGTTAGGTCTGTCGATGGAAGCCGGGGATGAGGCAGCGATTGCTTTGACTCGTGCCGTTGACGAAACTTTATTCGGTACGTTTAAGGCTCTGAAAGTAACAAAGGTCACTCTTACCGGAGTGACGCCCAAAGGGACTTTTTATATAGATGGAGTGGCTCAACCTGTCCGTGTGAAAGCCGGTCAGGCAGTGCTAACCCTTCCGGCGGGACAACATAGTCTGGAATACACAGCCGGAAAAGCAATGCCATTGCCTGCTGAAATCACAGATGTGGAATATGAGAAGAATCATTTCTTGATTTACTGGCAGAATCCGAACCGGTTGAAGAGCGTCCGGCTGGAAGTTTCTGTGGATGGTGGAAAACATTGGGAAACAGTGACGACAACTCTTCATTCTCCTTATAAGCTGTCTAAAGATGGATATAAAGATAAAATACATATCCGTGCTGTTGCTATGAATGGCAAAAGAGCAGCTTCATCCGCTAAGGAATATCCGGTTTATGTTACCGGTGAGGCTCCTCATTATCCGGAAGGAATCTGGATGAAACTGGATGATAACCAGGTGGAAATATCATGGGGAAAAGTGCTCGGAGTACAGAAATACCGTTTGTATCGGAGAGTAAAGGGGGAACAGGAATTTCGTCTGATATATGAAGGCAAAGCAAATTGTTTTGTTGATAAGACAGCAGCAGGAGTTTGTAAGGCATTTGCAATGCCCGGTTCATTGGATAATCGCTTGCAGGACAGGCACGGTTTGAAGGTGTATGAATATGCAGTGGCCTCTGTCAACGGAAATGGCGAAGGAGCCTTGTCGCCTGTTGAAAATACAGATCCCGCTTCGTGGAAGAATTGGTATCCGGCTGTTACATTGAAGTTCAAACGTCAATCAGCTTTCTGGATGCCTCCATATATGTCTGCGAATATGTCGCCGGAGAAGTATTATCCTGATTAATAACGTGCCGGTTTATGTCCGGTTAAAATGCCCGGTAGGGTCTAAAATAACAGAAATAAAATGAGAATAATATATTTTTTATGGGCGTTGGTGTTCGTTCTTTCTTCTTGCAAGGAGAAGCCCTCTACCTCTATTGTGTTGAAGAATCCTATAAATGAAGAGCGTGTGGATGAAAGCTTCAGACTTTCGCGTATGGAGTTGAGGGCAGTTGGAGACGAATTACTTCCTGTGGTGAAGAAAGCGGATGGAACATATATTCCTTGTCAGGTGGACGATATGGATCAGGATGGTTTATGGGATGAGCTGGCTTTTGTATATACCTTGGGCGGTCATGAAACGGTAGAGCTGTCGCTGGACTGGATGTCGGCTGCCGATTATCCGGTTTTTGAACGACGTACCAATATCCGCTATGGGAAGATGACTTCTCCGGGACAGGTGGAAGAATTATCCTCCGATACGCATGGAAAGCAGAATCTGCCCCGTTCGGTCAATTATCCTTATCAGATGGATGGACCGGCATGGGAGAATGACAAAGTGGGATTCCGCCATTATTTTGACGGTAGGAACTGTCGCGATTTATTTGGTAAGAGAGTTTCTGAAATGGTACTTGATACGGTAGGTCTCCGTGCAGATGGATATCCTGACAATACCTATCAGGTGTTGAGAGAATGGGGATGTGATATTTTAAGTGTGGCGAATTCTTTCGGACTGGGAGGAATTGCTATCCAGTTGCAGGATACGCTGTTGCGGATGGGAGTGGAGCAAAAAGATACAGTGGACATCATTGATTCTTCTCATTTTGAGGTGATAGCGGAAGGACCTGTACGTTCCGTCTTCCGGTTGGATTTTACGAGATGGGATGTGTTGGGAACAAAAGTCGATGTTCATGAAACGGTCACTATCTGGGCAGGTAAAAACGGATATGAGGAAGAAATACGTACTTCGCCGCTTCCGGAGAATGCGGTATTGGTAACAGGACTTGTTGCCAATAACAATACGAAGGAATTTGTAGAGAAGCAGTATGCAGGAAAATGGGTTTCCATGATTACACATGATAAACAGACGGTGAATAAGGATTACGAATTGGGTATGGCATTGCTAATCCCTAAGGATCAATTAGTGGAAACGTTCCATGCACCCGATGAAGGAAACGGAATTCTTAAAACATGGTGTGCCAAACTGAAACCGGGTAATAATGGATATCGTTATCAGGTGTATGCCGGCTGGGAACTAGGAGTGGATGATTTCTCTAAACGTGAGGAATTTATTCGTCTGGTCGATACGTATGCCGATTATTTAAATCATCCTGTTAGTATACATATTAATTAACCTGATAATAAAAGAATAGATGAAACCGAAAGTTTTTCAATATATAGTTCTCTCTCTGTTGTTGTTCTTCTGCACTTCGGCTTGTAATGATAGCGATGCCAGGGAAAACAGTAATCAGCCTTTGCCTTCAACTCCGGAGGAAGGGCAGGTAGAAGAGGCTGGTCCTTTTATGCGGGGGACTACTTATGAAGAAAGGGGAAAGTCGCTTATCGACTGTATGCTCCGGGTGTCTCCGGGTAAAGGTTACAGTATCAAGTATCTGGCTCCGTTCTATTATGCCAGACTGTGGAGTAATCATGAAACGGCGGAAGCAACGGCCAAACTGATTGAAATCTATCAATATCAGTTGGAACATATCGATGAGGTTTATCATTCAGATTCCGATTTGGAGTTCTTTGTGCATGCTACTATGCATGGATATATGCTTACGAAGACCCGGATGTCGGAACAGTTGCAGAAGAAGATAAAGGATTTCATGAAATTAGGGAAGTATGCAACTGATAAAGGTACGCTGAATATGAGGATGATGCGACAGGCAAGTGGTTTCCTTTGTGCTGAAGAATGGTCTGATTTTGTGGATGCGGACGGGCAAACTTCTTCCCAGCTAAAAAGCTATTTGCATGGCAGAATACTGAAAACCTTGAAATCTTTCTTCACAGACAACTGCCCTGAAGCCGACGCTTTTACTTATTTGGGAATAAATCTTCAGTATGTGAGGATGCTTGCAGAATTTAGCCGGGATGAAGAAATTCGAAAAACCGCTGCGACGATTTATCAACACATGGTGGCACAGCTGCTGTTACCTTGGAATCAGGGACTTTATTGTGCCAATCCTTCCCGTTGTAAAGGCTGGGCGAATTTATGTACCGGAAATTTGAGTGTAGACGTGCAGATTGGGCAGTTGGCCTGGCTGTTTTACGGAGGACAGAATGAGCGTAAGATTCGTTTGGATGCCGGTAAAGATAATTTTGCCTGTTTCAATTTCTGGATGGCTTACCAACGTAATGTCAAACCTCTCCCTTACCTTCAGTCGCTCAATGCCGGTAAGCAATACCCCTATCATTTTGAGGCTTTGCGTATAAACGACGATCATTTTTGTTGCAGATATACGTATCAAAGTAAAAACTATGGCTTATCCACACAAACGATAGAGGCTTTTTCTAATAAGTTGAAAGGTTTCCAGTATACTTATGCTTTTAAGGAAACTAAAAATCTGCATTTGGTGTGGCAGTCTGATCTGTCTGAAGCCTCCGTATTCAGTGTGTGCCATGATAATCCCGAACGTCCGCAAAGCTATCAGACGGTATCAAATAAACCGGGATATGGGGAAAATCCTTATCACAGGGTGTTAGGGTATGAAAGAAGTGCTATCGGGGTGTATAATGTGGCGGAGGATTATATGGACCAACCTAAGTTCTATCAGATGTATGTGCCTTTCACTCGTAAAGGGATTAAAACGAAAATGATTAGAGAAATTAATGGTATGCGGTGGGTGTTATGCCATACCGGTTCGATGATGTTTGCCTTTGCTACTCCTGAAGACTGGGATTTCGGCTTGCAAGATAATAAGTATGGTATCAAAGATCACCATATACTGACGCTTAAAGATGTTAACCGCCGTAGGGGCTCTTGGGTGTTGGAAACAACAGAGATTACTGAACGATACAAAGATGCTCAAGGTGATATGGATGCTGAATTGAAAAAGTTTGCCGGTGACATTGCTGCAAAAGTAAAACTTCAGCTTTCTGCTGACTATGAAACGAGTGATACCCCGTCCATATCTTACACCAATATTCAAGGGGATGTATTGGAGCTGACTTTCTTTTCACCGGAAATGTCATATAACGGACAATATAAGGTCAACGGCAAGGCTGTGGATTTAAATACTGAATACATATCCAAAAGTGATTATATGCAACAAAAGGCGGGTAGTAATAGTGTGCAATTCCATACGGCAACAGGAACAGAAAACTTACAGTTAGAATAGTTTTAATCTATTCTTTGCTGCACGGACATCTTTGCTGTGTGCGGTCTTTCGGAATGGAGAGTTTATAAATTCGTGAATAATTAATAGATCGGCTATGAAGGCTATGAAACTGAAATCTTGTTTTTTGCTTATCGGATTATTGCTGGTATGTAATGTTTATGCACAGGAGTTATGCCGGGCGGATTTTCTCCCTAAGGCTTCTGCAGCTTTTGATTTGCTGACGCAGAAATACAGTGAGGAACGGATCGTAAAAGAAATAAGGGCTAAAAATGTCCGTTGGGTGACTAATCTGATGTCGGCATCTGCTGTTTTCTATAAGGCAACGCACGAGAAGCGTTACCTGGATATGTCAGAGCAGGTGTTTGGGAATGCCATTCGTGAATGGAAGAAAAATGAGAAACTGATGCACGGCAAGGATGATTTCTTTGCATTGCAGAACTTGGCGCTGGCCTATGAAATATTGCAGGACAATGACCGTCTGCCAATGGGAGCTGATGAAGTGATGATTCGTTTTGCCGATCTTCACTTTGATCCTGATTTTGTAATTGATAATAATCAGGGACAGGAACGTGCATTGGGGTTTGTACGGATGTGTAATTTGTTCCCCGATGCTCCGGGCGTTTCCCATTGGAAAGAGTATGTTGATAAGATGTGGCACTTTTGGTATCGTAATAAAGACGTAGATGAAACTGCGACTCTCTATGCTTCCATTCATTTGAATGACATCATCAATATTGCCATTGAGAGTGATAAAGTGGCGTTGTTGAAGACTCCGGAAATAAGACGGTGGTTCGAACGCTATCGTGACCAACAGGCTCCCAGCGGTTATATGCCCGAATATGGAGATGATTATTTCTTTGCCTATAACAACTGGATACTGGTATTTGAAAAGATGGCACGCCTGACCGGTGATGCTTCTTTTCGAAAAGCTGCCTGGAAGTTATTTACTATCGGATACCCTAATTTAGATATTAAGTACTTCAAACCGGGATGGAATCTTCGGCAGGCCTGTGATTGGGCTGCTCTTGCAGAGGTAGCCCTGTTGCCTACCTTTTTTGAAAAATCAGATTCTCCTGTTCGTACTTCTCTGGTCACCACCCGTACAAACCGGAAGGGAAAAACGGATATACCCGACCAGCTGCTATTGCGAGCCTCTTCTGAAGCGGGAACCCCGTTTATAATGAGTGACTTGTATGCATCCGGCACTCATCAGCATCCAAATCTGCGTGGTACGATTAATTACTTTGAAGTGGATGATAACCCTCTGTTTCATGGTGTACAGAGGCATGCTACCGATGTGCGTCATGGCAATACTGTCGTTCTGATGAAAGAGAACGGGAGTGGATTCCCGTTTGATGAGAAGGGCAGCCGGTTGTTCACTAATAGCTGGTTTACAGATTGTGTTGATTTCAGTCAGTCTACGGAGATTTCCGGTGATACTGCAATGCGGGGGATGAGAAAGATGACATTCCGCTTTCAGGGAGAACCGGGTGAAGAGATTTATATTAAGAATGTCCGGTTGATTGGAAAGGCAGGAAACAGGTTGCTGCATGACTGTAGCACGTTAGAGAACTGGAGTAAAAACGTGACTTTGGTTGACTTGGGTAAAGAAGGAAAAGCTGTGAAAGTTGTTCTTCCGGACAAGAATGTCTGTTTTGTGAATCTGGATGTAGCCGCAGATTTTAGTCTGAATGATTATCGGTATATTGGTTGTGATTGGAAGCATACGGCAAAAAGCGGAGCGAAGAAATCGGTATTAGATTTTATGATACGCGCCTATAATAAGGTTTCTCATCCGGGTGAGGAATATATTCACGAGAAAGTAGGAACATTGTTTAATCCGAACACAGTAAGAGAAGCTATGGCAGAAACGCGGGAGGGAGATTCTTATGGACGAATTGTGTTGGATGACCAATGTGTGGATGGATCTGTCCTACAACGGAATATGGTGCTCACAAAAGAAGGAATACTTGTTATACAGGATCATTTATTGCCTGGGGCAGGAACGGAAGGTTATACCGCCGGCAGTTTATGGCAACTTTATTCGTTGGATAAAAGCGGTAAGAATTGGTTCAATTCCACAGGAGAGAATAAAAAGTGGAAAGATCGTTCGGGGAAAGATATTGAAACAAATCAACTATTAGTTTACTTTGAGGAACAGAAGGGGCGTCATTTTGGAGCGCAACAACAGGAGTATACAGTCAAGCCTGTTACAACTTTTGCCAAACAAAAGGTAATCCCCGGTTCTGCTGTTACGTTCGTAACTATTATTGTTCCTCACACTGCTTTATGGAAAGCTGAAGACATAGTGAAAGCTATTTCTGCTCAAACGGATGCTACTCATCAAAGTAATGTTTGGATTACTCTTGCCAATAAGAATAATTTGAAGATTGAAATAACAAAGGAAGGAAATTGGAAAGTGGAAAGGAATGAATGAAACGGGGATAATAACCAATTTGTGCAATTTCTGGATCAGTTAGGTAGAAATAGTAAGAGCATTCAGTTGTTGCAAATTTTGCAACAACTGAATGCTCGCTCCTTTTAATTTTCCTTTTCTATATTGTATTCTTGATTCGTGTTTATTTCCGCCTTACCGTAATATCCCAGCATCGGCACATAAATCGGATTATAATAAGTATTGATATTCTTCAACTTCTTCTCCTCCTCTTTCAGCCGTTTGATTTGCCGTGCGGCAGTGGTAGGGGTAAAGCCACACAATCCTTGAAAGTCGCGACGGGTTAATACAGGGTTGCTCTTGAAGTAGTTTGTCAGCAATTTGTCTATCTCGTCATTTGAAAGGACAGCCGAATGGGGTTTCAGTTTACTTCGCTCCACATGAACAACACTGACTGACCTTTTCAGTTTGGCATCCGCTTTAAAGCTGATGTTGGCTTTGAGTTTTATCTGATTCGCTTTTAGTTTGGGCGAAGTGATAGGCTCTTGACTATTCAGCTTTATCTGGAAATAACCGATGCCATCCAGATGGACGCTTTGTCCTTCCCGAAGACGATCCCCCATAAAATGACTTAGAGATTCGAGAACAGACTTTACATCCCCTTCAGTTAGAGAAGTGGCTATCTGGATTTCTTTGGCTAGATAGTCTGTGTCAATGTGTTGGAAGTTGATTACACGTGCGTGATACACTTCCTTGCTTTCCTCATCTTTGGGACGGGGAGTCTTGTACAATTCAAATTGTATTGCCATTATTTACTTGTTTTTGCCTTATATGACTACGTATTTATAATTTGCTGTTGTTAGTCCTATAAGGGCGTTGTTTTTCTTTGTTGTAAAACTAATCAATCTTTGGACTTAGGGGGGATTTGTTGTTATATAGCTGTTGTTTGTTTGTTATCAAGCGGCTTTATATAAGTGTCCTGCCTTTATTCTTGGATTAAAGTGTAGGTATAGTTGCTTTACAGTGCCTTTATCATTAATCTCCCACGGCCGTGGTGAGATCTCTTCATGGCTGTGGTAGGATCTTTCCACGGCCGTGGGAGGAATTCGTCACGGCTGTGACGAAGTAACTATATCGGTAGCAAAGATAAACTATATCAGGGAGAAAAGCAAAGTATTCCTACTTGTTGTAGGTATTTATATGCCTTGTTCTATTTGATAGATATAGGGCAAGGGAGAATTAAACTATTTTACTGTGATAACAGTGGCATTGTCTGAAAAATATAGTTATATTTGTAGCGTGTCTTCAGAGAGAAGATACGTTTACTTTTGAATTGGAGAAAGTGTTTTTATTATCTGCCTTAGAAAATCTGGTAAATTTGGTAATCGCAGATAATAAGTAACTGGTCTCCACGTCCATGTCGTATATATATTTGTTATATACCCCAACGGGCGTGGAGCTATTGCTTATTATTCGATTACGGGCTTACCAGAGCCTTCTAGGGGATAGTACAGTAATAGTTTCCGCGCCTTTTTATTGGCAAACGGGAACACATAATTAAAAAATGATAGTTATGAGTGACCTTACTTGTTCCTGTTCCTGCCTGATGAAGCACGATTTAGAACGCTCCGTCGACAAGCTTAGTTTTATGAAAGAAAACTGGCCTAGCTTTGCAAATATTGAAAGCGTAGACCAATTGTCAAAAGCTGAATTGCAGTGTTCTCTCTGTTTATTGAATATAGTGATAGACGGGCTGTCTAAAGATGAATTCTCATGTCCGAATAAAGAACTTATCCATTTGGTCATCATGTATGTGTATATACAGGAAAAGTTCGATTTATGTGAAATCAAAGAACTGCATACTAAATTGGTGATGGCTCCTGTGAAGAAAAGAAAAAAATGGCTCTCTAAGTCATAGTTATTCAGGTTGTCTTTGCAAAAATGTGATGAAAGTAGTGCTTTTGCGGTGATAGGTGACAGATGTGGTGATAGGTTGAAAAACAACCTATCACCGCCGGAAACCTCGATGAATAAGGTATTTGATTGCCGTTGGTGATAGGTGATAGAGAAAAGTGATTTTTTATATATGAGAAGAAGCTTATTTGCGAAGAGTATTTTTATTCGGAGTATTCCACACTTTCGTCTGATCGCATACAATATCAATCCATTGGTCACCGCATTTGATCTTGAAATCTCCTTTTTCTAGTCTCCATTTACCGTCATACCCGACAAATGCCAAATCGCTTCCTTTTAGTTTCAACGTAACAGTCTTTGTTTCTCCCGGTTTCAAAGAGATCTTTTCAAAGTTCCGCAGGCGGATATTGTCCGGTGTACTGCTTGCCACCAGATCTTTAGAGAATAACAACACACTTTCTTTTCCGGCAACTTTGCCCGTATTGGTTACATCAATCGTGAATATCAGTTCATCATCGGCATTGAAAGTCGGTTTGTTTACTTTTAGGTTATTATATTTATAATTGGTATAGCTTAATCCGAAGCCGAACGGCCATTGAATATCCATCACCGAATCATAATTGTAGTTACCTCCCATTTGCCCCATATTTTCACAAGGCTTGTAGTCATAAGTCGCCAAAGCGTTGATTAGGCGGGGATAAGTAAACGGCATTTTTCCACTGAAGTTGGCATCACCGGCCAATAAGTTAGCAAGTGCATCGCCACCGTAATTGCTTGGCAGCATGATGTTGACGACAGCTTTTGCCAAAGGCTCTATGTCATTGATAATACGCGGACGTCCCTGGTTCAGAACCAAAACGATAGGTTTACCCGTAGCGGCCAGAGCCTTAACCAGATTGCGCTGATTTTCCGATAAGGTAAGATCCGTCAGGTTGCCGGGAGTTTCGCAATAAGAGTTTTCGCCAATGCAGGCGATGATAATATCTGCCTGTGCTGCCGCTGCTACCGGTTTTTCAATTTCCGGTTTGTTTTCTTCCCACCAGTTATCGTTTTTGTAAGGAGCATAGGTGACTCCCGGTTCGTAGATAATATTCTCTTTTCCGTATTTCTCACACAAAGCCTCGTAGATTGTATGATATGCCTGCGTGTAATCATCGGCAACGTGTCCCTGCCAGCTATACGACCATCCGCCATTCAGGCAACGCATGGAGTTTGCGTTCGGCCCGGTCAGCAGAATCTTTTTGCCTTTCGCTATCGGCAGGGTATGTGCGTCATTCTTCAATAACACTTCCGATTCTTCGGCAGCCTGGAGGGCAACGGCCGCAAATTCCTTAGAACCGAACTTGTCATACTTCTTAATGTCCCAATACGGATTGTCGAATAATCCCAGACGATATTTCAAACGCAACACACGGGCTACTGCATCGTCGATGCGTTCCATAGATACTTCTCCTTCTTCAACCAACTCTTTCAGATAATCGCAGAAACTCACTTCGTAAGGAACCATTGACATGTCGATTCCGGCATTGATGGCAATCTTGATAGCTTCTTTCTTGGTGGCAGCAATATGATCCCGTGTGCAGAGATTGTTTATGTCCGCCCAGTCTGTTACAATCAGACCGTCCCAGTTCAAGTCTTCTTTCAGCCATTCGGTCAGTAATTCACGGTTGGCATGAAAAGGCAGGCCGTTGTCAACGCCAGAATTCACCATCACGCTCAATGCACCATGACGCACGGCCGCCAGGAAAGGAGCGAAGTGTTTTTCACGCATATCGCTGCGTGAGATGGAAGAAGGAGTACGGTCTTTCCCGGAAACGGGTACACCGTAACCCATATAATGCTTCATACAGGCAGCTACATGGTATGCTCCGATGCGGTTCGGATCTTCTCCCTGAAATCCCTTTACGGCCGACACGCCCATTTCTGCATTTACATAACAATCTTCTCCATAGTTCTCCCACATACGTGCCCAGCGCGGGTCGCGACCTAAATCGACAACGGGGGCAAACGTCCAGGGGATGCATCCTGCTTTGGTTTCATAGGCAGATATTTCGGCACTTTTCCTTGTCAGTTCCCGGTTGAAAGTGGCTCCCATGTTGATGCCTTGCGGAAACATCGTTCCGTCCAGCGTGTAGGTCGTTCCATGAATCTGGTCTACTCCATAGATGCACGGGATACCGATTTCTTTCATTGATTTCTCCTGTATCTGCTTGATGGCTTCCGCCCACTTCTCCTTTTTCTGTGCTACTCCCAGAGGGACATTCAGTAGTGAGCCTACCTTATATTTACCGATAACCGTGTCGAGCATCGTCTCGCTTAGACAGAATCCTTTCTCACGGCTGGTTTCAAGGTCAGACACCACATCAATGGTGATTTCACACATCTGACCGATCTTCTGTTCGAGAGTCATTTTTTGAAGCCATTTCCAGATGTTAGCTTCAATAGCCGGATCGGCTGGGATGGCGGGAGGGGTAGCCTGCGCGTGAGTTGTAAGGCAGGTACCGGCAAAGGCTGATACTAATACCATTTTCTTAATGCTTTTCATGAGTTGATATTTTTAGAGTGAGACTTAAAATCTACCACAAATGTAGAAAGATTTGCAGTCACTCGAAAGGGCGAAATGCAATTGAATACATATGATGCCCCAATAAGATACATTTTGTGCGTATGGGTAAAACATTTGGCAGACTGGGTGTGAACGAAATACCATGTCTTCTTGGGGAAAAACATCTACTTTTGTATCGTCGGCCGGCAAAAGATGTTTAACTCTTAAATTATATAATATGCGAAACGCTTTATTTCTTATTTTCATCTCGCTTTGTTTTGTATGCAAATCATCGGCTCAAGGTTACAGTAATCCTGTAATTCCCGGTTTCCATCCCGATCCAAGTGTTTGCAAGGCAGGGGATGATTATTATTTAGTCAACAGCAGCTTTCAATATTTCCCCGGAGTGCCTTTGTTTCATAGTAAAGACCTTGTGCATTGGGAGCAGATAGGAAACTGTCTGACTCGTCCGTCCCAGCTTGATCTGACTAATGCCAATTCGGGAAGCGGTATTTTTGCTCCTACCATTCGTTACAATGATGGAGTGTTTTACATGATTACGACTAACGTTTCCGGTAAGGGGAATTTCCTGGTACATACTACTGATCCCCGTAGTGAATGGTCGGAACCTGTCTGGCTCGAACAAGGAGGCATCGATCCTTCGCTTTATTTTGAAGATGGCAAATGTTTTATGGTCAGTAATCCGGATGGATACATCAACCTGTGTGAGATTGACCCCATGACAGGCAAACAGCTTTCTTCTTCCAAATGAATATGGAACGGTACCGGAGGCAGATATGCCGAAGGTCCACACATTTATAAGAAAGACGGCTGGTACTATCTGCTGATTTCAGAGGGCGGTACGGAATTGGGACATAAAGTAACCATTGCCCGCAGTCGTTACATAGACGGTCCTTATCAGGGAAATCCGGCAAATCCTATTCTGACCCATGCCAATGAGTCGGGACAATCCAGTCCGATTCAGGGAACAGGGCATGCTGACCTAGTGGAAGGCACCGATGGTTCTTGGTGGATGGTGTGCCTGGCATACAGAATTATGCCGGGAACTCATCATACATTGGGACGTGAAACGTATCTGGCTCCGGTGCGTTGGGATAAGGCTGCCTGGCCTGTGGTCAATGCCAACGGAACTATTTCTTTGGAGATGGATGTAACCACTCTGCCTCAACAGGAAATGAAAGGCAGACCGGAACGGATAGACTTTAAAGAAGGAAAACTTTCTCCCGAATGGATTCATTTGCAAAATCCGGAAGCAAAGAATTATACTTTTACCAAAGATGGCAAACTTCGTTTGATAGCAACTCCAGTTACGCTAAGTGACTGGAAAAGTCCTACCTTTGTCGCCTTGCGACAGGAACACTTTGATATGGAAGCATCCGCTCCAGTAGTCTTGCAGAAAGCGGGAGTAAATGATGAAGCGGGACTTTCCGTTTTTATGGAGTTTCATTCTCACTATGATTTATTTGTCCGTCAGGATAAGGATCAGAAACGTTCTGTTGGTTTGCGGTATAAACTGGGAGAGATTACTCATTATGCCAAAGAGGTTTCCTTGCCAACCAGTGGTGAAGTGGAACTGGTGGTGAAGTCGGATATCGATTACTATTATTTCGGTTATAAAGTGAATGGAATATATCATGATTTGGGTAAGATGAATACTCGTTATCTAAGCACTGAAACAGCAGGTGGGTTTACCGGAGTCGTCTTGGGACTTTATGCTGTATCAGCTTCTAAAGAATCAAAGATGTATGCTGATTTTGAGTGCTTTAAGTATAAAGGAAACTAGGGAGAAAACAAATGAATCCCCTTTATAAAACAAATTCACCCCATCGTTTCCAAAACGCTCCCTATATGAATAACATTACAGAAGCGAAGTTATATGCTGAATATATAATTTTGTAGTGTAGAAAACAATATGTTTTTAAATTAACTATTAAACAATAACCATGAGTAAACACTTTTTTAGAAAATGCACATTTGTGCATCTCTTTAGCTTTTCGGTAATCATTCTATTATGTTTGCCGATAATGGCTGTGAAGGCTGCTCCTTCACAAACTTCAACTGTCAGTGGTGTAGTTACCTCGGCTACTGATGAGTTGCCTCTGGTGGGGGTCAGTGTCTTGGTGAAGGAGACAGCCAATGGAACGATAACCGATATGGACGGAAATTTCAAGCTGAATGTGGTATCCGGCCAGACTTTAGTCTTCTCTTATATAGGGTACGTTACGCAGGAAATCGTTGTGACGGGTCAGAAATCGCTCAATGTAATATTAAAGGAAGATACCGAAATCCTTGATGAAGTAGTGGTGGTGGGTTATGGTGTGCAGAAAAAGAAACTGGTAACCGGTGCAACGGTACAGGTGAAGGGTGAGAGTCTTGCCAAGATGAACACCAATAGCCCTTTGCAAGGTATGCAAGGACAGACACCTGGAGTGAACATCTCTTCCACTTCCGGTCAGCCGGGTTCGGACATGAAAGTCAGTATTCGTGGTCTGGGTACTGTCGGAAATTCCAGTCCGCTGTATCTTATTGATGGTGTGGGCGGCGATATTTCCACTTTGAATCCTGCTGATATAGAAAGTATTGATATATTAAAGGATGCAGCTTCGGCAGCTATTTATGGTGCGCAGGCAGCCAATGGTGTAGTGTTGATTACCACAAAATCGGGCAAGGAAGGAAAGGCGCAAATTTCCTTTGATGCCTATTACGGTGTGCAGACTGTGGCACGTAAGATAAATATGCTGAACGCGAAGGAATACATGACCATTATGGACGAGCAGGCAGTTAATTCCGGAAATGCGCCTTATGATTGGAGTTCATTTCGGAGTATTTATGATGCTAATGGGAATGTACACGACACGGACTGGATAGACTCGATGTTTAAAGATAATGCCAGAACGCAGAGTTATACATTGGGTATCACCGGAGGTTCGCAGACTTCCACTTATGCCTTATCGTTGGGGTATATGAGTCAGGAAGGGGTAGTGGGCGGTAAGGACGTTTCGAACTATGAACGTTACAACTTCCGCATCAATTCCGAGCATAAGATATTCAAGGATTCGGATTTGCTGAAAGTGGGCGAGCAGGTCAGCTTCGTCTACAAAATGAACAATGGCATTTCAGTATCCGACCAATATAACAATACTTTGCGCGGTGCATTTGCCACTTCGCCGCTTGCTCCAATCTATAGCGATAACAATGCTTATGATTCTTCTTATAACGATACATCGAACTCCGATTGGTATAACGGTGACGGCAATCCTTATGGTTCAATGATGACCAACAGCAACAACGAGAACAAGACGGCAACATTCTCCGGCAATGTATATGCCGAACTGCAACCAGTCAGGAACTTGAAGTTGAGAAGCGTATTCGGAGCAGTGTACGGTTCTTCGGAATACCGTAGTTTCAATCCGCTTTATCAATTCTCAATTTATACTTATAATACGACCCGTACATCAGCCACCCAAAATATGAATCATTCTTTAGGAATGACCTGGACTAATACGGCTGCTTATGACTGGACATGCGGCAAACATGCATTCAATGCTTTAGTCGGAATGGAAGTATATCGCTATTCTGGTACTTATCTGCAGGCCAAAACCGGAGCATTGAGAGAAGGCTTTGACGATTGGGATCATGCCTATGTAGGTAATGGTACAGCTTCGAGCGCCGATGACGGGATGTCTGTCGATGGATATCCGCATGATGAAAGTCGCTCTGTTTCTTACTTTGGACGTTTCGGATGGAACTGGAAGGAAACCTATATGCTGAATGCTACCTTGCGTGCTGATGGCTCATCGAAGTTTGCACGTGGCAACCGTTATGGTGTATTTCCATCTATATCTGCGGGATGGACCCTCTCAAATGAAAAGTTCATGCAGAATACTCAGAATTGGCTTGATTATCTGAAGTTGCGTGCAAGTTGGGGGCAAGTCGGCAATCAGAACATTGATAATTACCAGTATACGGCTCCTATCACCTCTTCCAATACCCATTACATCTTCGGAACAACCGATGGTGCTCCGGCACAGTCCGGTTACTGGGGGGCATATCCTAGCCGTCTGGCCAATGAGAACGTAACTTGGGAAACCTCGGAACAGACCAATATAGGTATTGATGCACGTTTTTTAAAAAGCCGTTTGAGTCTGACCGCCGATTTCTATATCAAGACAACTAAAGATTGGCTGGTGGAAGCTCCTATTCTGGCTACGGCAGGAACGGGTGCACCTTTTATCAACGGCGGCGATGTGAAGAATACAGGTTTTGAACTGGCTTTAACCTGGAATGACCAAGCAGGTAAAGATTTCAATTATAATATTGGTGTGAACGGTGCATATAACAAGAATAAGGTAGGGAATATTCCTACTGAAGATGGTATCATTCACGGCAAAATCAATATGTTGTATGATAATACACCGGAGTTCTACCGTGCACAGAATGGTCATGCTATCGGTTACTTCTGGGGATACGAAACTGCCGGTATCTTTCAGAATAAAGAACAGATTGCTAACTGGAATGCCGATGGGAAGCATGGCATCCTGCAGGCCGACGCACAAGCGGGTGACGTTATCTACGTAGACCAGAATCAGGATGGAATTATCGACGATAATGATAAGGTGGATTTGGGCAATGGCACTCCCGATTTTACCTACGGATTCAATGTCGGATTTAACTACAAGAACTTTGATTTCTCATTGGTTGCTTATGGAGCCGCTGGCAATCAGATTGTACAATCGTACCGTAATCATGCCAATAGTAAGGCTAACTATACGACTGCCATCCTGAACCGCTGGACTGGAGAAGGAACCTCTAACCGGATGCCTCGTGTGACGGATACTAATATCAACTGGCAGTTCTCTGATCTTTATCTGCAAGATGGTGATTACCTGCGTATTAGTAACATTACCTTGGGTTACGACTTTGCCAAGCTGATTAAACTCAAAGCTATCAGTCAGGCCCGTTTGTATATTCAGGTACAGAATGCGTTTACTTTCACCAAATATGATGGCATGGATCCTGAAATTGGTTACGGAACCTCCGACTGGGTATCGGGTATCGACCTGGGGTATTATCCTCGTCCGCGTACATTCCTCGCTGGTGTCAATCTGAAGTTCTAATTTATATAACCTTAAAAAAAACAGAGAATATGCATAATATGAAATTATATATAGTGGGAATAGGACTAGCCGTGATGTCACTTACGGGATGTACGGCAGGCTTTCTGGATGTGGAATCAAAGAGAGAATCTACTACCGGTAACTTCTACCGGACTGAGAGTGATGCGTGGCGAGCATTGATAGGGTGTTATGATGGCTGGCAGTGTACTACGTCGAGTCAGGCATGTGCTTTTTATTTTGCTTCGCAAATCATGGCGGACGAGTGCTTTGCCGGTATGGGAAATACTGACGCCCGTAACTATCAGGTGATAGATCGCTTCGATGCCACGCAATCTCCTTCCGATATGAACTTGCTGGAAACGGAGTGGACCAACTATTATGCGGCAGTGTATCGATGCAATGAACTTCTGGCGCATGAAGGTCAGATATCTTGGACAAGTGACCAGACGAGAAATACTTATATGGGTGAATGTCGTGCCTTACGTGCCTTGTGTTATTTCGATATGGTCCGCCTTTGGGAAAATATTCCCTTATTCACTGAACCTGTGAACGAGAACCGTGCACAGGCCAACCCGGAAGAGGTGTACAATCTTATCTTCAGCGATCTTAAGTTTGCTGCGGATAATATTCCGACAGGTGCATACCCTAAAAGTGCAGCTGCTTCGAACGACGGTCATATAACCAAGTTTGCTGCTGAAGCGCTGTTAGCTCGCGTTTACTTGTTTTATACAGGCTATTACGGCAAAGAACCGCAGGTAGAAGGTGTCACCAAAGCTTCGGTATTGCAGGGATTGGAAGATTTTATCTCTGTAGCGGAAACTGAAGGTTACGGGCTAGTTGAAGAATTCAAAAACTTGTGGCCGGCTGCTTCCACTTCATGGAGCCGAAATGCGGCGACAGGTGATTATACACAGACTATAACCTATGCCGGAAAAGGTAATAAGGAGGTGGTATTGGCACAGAAATTTAATTATACTCAAGATTATGACGGAAATAATGATGGAAACCGCTGGCTGGTCTATATGGGAATACGTAGTTATTTGAATCATGCTCCTTACGGAAAAGGATGGGGGGGATGTACGGTCAATCCCAAAATGTGGACTGTCTATGGTGCAGGTGATGCACGTCGTGAAGCTTCTATCATCAATCTGGATAGTGAAGGTATCGCCGATGATTCGGAATATGCAAAATCATATGCTGACCAACGTGAATACACCGGATATACGGTAAAGAAATATACTCCGATGTCGAAATGGGTCAAAGATGAAAAGTCCGGTGCATGGTCGCTTGTTGATGAAGTTTCCGGTTTAGGCAAAGGCGATTTCCAGATTTCACAATATCAGGATTTCATTGTGATGCGCTATGCTGATGTGTTGTTGATGGCTGCTGAATTAGGAAGTCCGAATGCACAGGCATATCTCAATCAGGTACGCCAGCGTGCTTATACGGTGAATGATGGTAAGGGAAACTTGTCGGTTTCAGGTGATTATCGGGAAGTTGCGGTCACAAAAGAAAATATAATAAAGGAGCGTATGCTGGAGTTTGCTTTTGAGGGACAGCGTTACTGGGATCTGCTGCGTCAGGGTGTGGATTATGCCGCTTCGCAGATTGCAGGCACTACGTCGGTTGTCAGCGGGGGAAATCCTGAGGATGTAAGCATTACAGCTTCGAATATTACCGGTAAGCGAGGTTTTTCTCAGATTCCGAATAATCAGATTACACTTTCGAATGGCGTTTTGAAACAGAACGTAGGTTGGTATTAAAAAATGGAAGTTATGAATAAGATTGTATCAAAGTTATATATAGCATTGCTGGCAACGCTTGTCACATTGTTGTCGGCATGTACTCCCGAAACTTATGAATTGGGAAGCCAAGATATCGTTTCGGATGATCTGGCTGAAGGAATTGCTTTTTCGATCACGCATGATGCGGTGAATCCGAATATTGTTTATCTGAAAAGTCTGATGCCTTCAAATTATCAGGTATGTTGGGAACATCCGCAAGGACGGAGTCAGAGTGCGGAAGTTAAGTTGCAGATGCCGTTTGAGGGAGAGTATAGCGTGAAGTTCGGTGTACAGACACGAGCCGGAATTGTGTATGGTCCCGCGGCAAAGTTTTCCATCGACAGCTTCTGTGCTGAATTTGTGAATGATGCTTTATGGACTTATTTGTCGGGAGGAGTCAACAATGAGAAGGTTTGGATTTTCGATAACGGCTCGTATGGCTTTGCTGCGGGTGAAGTGACTTATGCTGATCCGAGCACGACCGTAGAGTGGAACAACTGGAGTGCCAACTGGGATCCGGGCGTCGGTCATTCGGGAGATGATGCCATCTGGGAGAGTACGATGACTTTCGGTCTGACTGGCGGAGCGAATGTGACAGTTTATAATTCTTCTTCACAGAGCACAACCGTAGGTACATTTATGCTCAATGTGGACGATCATACCATCACGTTTACTGACTGTGAACTGTTGCACACGCCTTCATGGTCGGACAGAAGTACGAATTGGAACCGGAATCTGAAGTTGCTCGAACTGGATGAAAATCATCTGAGAATCGGGGTGATGCGTGACAATAGTGAAGGACCCTGGTGGTTGATATGGAACTTTGTTTCGAAAGAATATGCCGACAATTATGTGCCTGAAGATAAACCCGATCCGGAACCGGCATTGCCTGACGGATGGGAAGACATGGTATCAGAAGTCGTGACCACCGAGATCAAATGGACGATGTCGCCTGATGTTCCGTTCGACTGGGCAAATCTGGATGGTAGCCTGATGAATAACTTTACGGCCGGTAACTATCCTGATTGGGCAGCTCCGGTCAGCGGATTGGAGAAACTTGCTTTGACTTTGAATTCAAGTACGATGACATATTCCCTTATTTTGCCCGATGGTACTTCTTCGGATGGAACCTACAGTTTGGATAAAAAAGGTGTTTACACCTTCAGCTCACCTTTGCCTGCCTATCACATCGGAGGTGGTGATATTATGTTTGGAGCTGATGCTAACAACCAACTCCGTATCTTAAGTATTGAGAGTGTAGGAGGATCGGTGATGGGTATGTGGCTTGGTGCACGCAGCTCTGAAAAGGATGAATACCAGGCTTATCATTTTGTGCCCAATGCCGGGGGAAGCACAGAACCGGAGGCAACCACTATTACTGTTGACAACAATAAATTGGTGTGGGGACATCTGGAGAACGATAAGAATAATTTCCGTATCGAACTGTACAATCAATATGGTCAGACAGCGTCTGCATCTCCGGTTGATCCGGCAAGCATTGTGTTCGACTATTCAATGGAACTGACTTTCACTATTAGCGGACTGAGTGGCGATGCGGCCACCAAGGAATATAATGCAGGTCTGATGTGTACGGCAAGTGGTTGGTGGCCTAGTTATTCGGGCACGAGTGATGTAAAAGTGAAAGGCAACGGTACTTATACTATCAACATTAAACCAGAAGCGGCATATAACGGTGTAATCGTATTTGTGATTGATATCATTGATATGTTCAGTGACATTGCAGAACCGGATAAAGTGAACGTTACTATAGATACTTTAAGAATCTTGTAATTGAATGAGTATGAATAAGATTTGTAGCCTTTGGACTTATTATATTTTCTGTTTGGCAGGTGTTTTGCTTATTTCCTGTACAGAAGATGAAGTAGCGGGAACTCCTTTCATCACAGTCTCAAAGCAAGAACTGACTTTCGGTAAGAGTGGAAGCGAGACTTTACTCTATATACAATCAAATGTGTCTTATGAAGTAGTGTCGGATTCGCCGGAGTGGTGCAGCATCACCCGGCAGGAATCGGACTCAAAAAAGACTGGCAAGTATTTGGTTAGTGTAACTGCTAATCCTGATACGGAATCCCGTTCGACTACGATTAAGGTGACAGGAAGTGAAATGAATGAGGTGGTACAGGTGAATCAGCTTGCTAGTGACCTTTTAGTGGGGGAAACACACGAAGTGACAGTTGCCGGTGAAGGAGAAAACTTTTCTATTAAGATGCAGGCATCCGGAGATTATGAGATAACGATCGATGCCGGATGGCTTCATCATAACTCCTCACGTGCTCTGACTGAAAAGGTGGAGACATTTACCGCCGATCCCAACGTTGGTAATGAAGTTCGTACAGCCGTCATCACATTCATGCTGAATGACCTTATAGAATCGGTTACCGTGATTCAAAATGTTTCTTCGATACCGGAAGCAGATATGACAGGCGTGGAGAAGAATGCGATGGAATTGATGAAAGAAATTGCGATTGGATGGAATCTGGGTAATTCGCTGGAAGCTACCGGTGGAGAAACCGCTTGGGGAAATCCGGCTACTACCAAAGCCATGATTACCAAAATAAAGGAACTTGGATTTAGTGCGGTACGCATTCCTTGTGCTTGGAATGATTATCTGGCAAGTGATGGAAGCTATGAGATACAGGCGTCGTGGCTCAACCGTGTGAAAGAAGTAGTAGACTATTGTGTGGATAACGAACTGTATGTTATTCTTAATATCCATTGGGATGGTGGGTGGTTGGAGAATGATATTCCAAACGGCTATAATAAAGCTGTAGACCAAAAGCAACGGGCTTTGTGGCAGCAGATTGCCACTTTCTTTAGAAATTGTGACGAGCGTCTGATTTTTGCTGGCTGCAACGAACCGAATGTTGAGGATGCCGATGATATGGCAGTACTGCTACAGTATGAACAGACATTTGTAGATGCTGTTCGCGCTACGGGAGGGAAAAATGTGTATCGTAATCTCATAGTACAGGGACCTGCTACGGATATTGACAAGACTATCCAATGGATGGACCGGTTACCCGAAGACCCGACGGAAGGGCGTATGATTGTTGAAGTGCATTATTACAGTTCGTGGCAATTCTGCGGAATGGAGAAAGACGAGAGTTGGGGAAAGGCTTTCTATTTCTGGGGAGAAGAGAATCGCGGGTATGCTGTTGGCAATTACGAAGGTCGTTGGGACAATATTGGCGGAGAGGAATACATGAAAGCTCAATTTCAGAAGCTGAAGACCCGGTTTGTAGAACAGAATATTCCGGTACTCATCGGTGAGTTTGCGGCTATCCGTCGTCAATTGTCGGATGAAAAAGCCCAAAGAGGACATGACTTGTCGCGTGCGGCGTTCGACAGATGTGTAGTACGCCAGGCGCGTGCTCATGGACTGGTTCCATTCTATTGGGATCGTGGGGACGGTGTTTTGAATCGCAATACGTTGGACATTTATGACAATTTGGAGTATAACGGTCTGATAGAGGGACTCGCGACAGAATAGTCTGGATTAGAGTTGCTCTGTTGTTTCTATTGAGTATCAATAAACCATAAAGACGGTCTGTACGGGAATTTCCGTTTAGACTGTCTTTTTTTTGACGAGTTGCTTGATTCTGTCAAATAATCCGTAGGCTCTTTTTCTTGGCTGTTTGATAATATTTTATTTTCTTTGTACAAATCTGAAAAACATGATAAGAAAGAGCCTTTTATTGTTAGCTTTACTTTTCACTTCATGGATTGTGTCTGCACAATCCTATCTGTTCAAGCATCTGGAAGTATCGGACGGATTGTCTAATAATTCTGTAAATACTATTTATAAGGATCGTGACGGGTTCATGTGGTTTGGCACGACTGCCGGATTGAACCGCTATGATGGATATACTTTTAAGGTTTACCAGCATGCCGAGGACGAGCTGGGATCTTTGCCGGATAATTATATCACTGATATTGTAGAAATGCCTGATGGACGGTTTTGGATAAATACTGCCCGGGGATATGTATTGTTTGACAAGGAACGGGATTGCTTCATCACTGATGTTACCGGATTTATGAAGAATCTCGAATCATGGGGAGTTCCGGAACAGGTTTTTGTAGACCGGGAAGGGAATACCTGGCTTAGTGTGGCAGGTGAGGGATGTTACTGTTACAAGGAAGGCGGAAAAAGACTTTTCTTCTCGTACATGGAACATTCGTTACCGGAATATGGAGTGACACAAATGGCGGAATGCAGTGACGGGATCTTGTTGATTTATAATACAGGACTACTTGTTTGCCTGGATCGTTCCACATTAGCAGTAAAATGGCAGTCTGATGAAATCAAAAAATATATTCCGGAAGGAAAGAAGATAGAGCTTTCGCTCTTTGTAGACAGAGACAATTGTATCTGGGCATATAGTCTTATGGGAATCTGGGTGTATGACTGCGGAACAAAAAGTTGGCGGACAGACTTGACTGGTATTTGGTCGTCACGTCCGGACGTAATCATTCATACGGTGGCACAGGATATAGAAGGCAGAATCTGGGTTGGAAAGGATTATGATGGTATAGATGTGCTTGAGAAAGAAACTGGAAAAGTGACTTCTCTTGTTGCCCATGATGACAATGGACGGAGTTTGCCTCATAATACAATTTATGACTTATACGCTGATAGAGATGGTATCATGTGGGTGGGAACTTATAAGAAAGGAGTATCTTATTATAGTGAAAGTATCTTCAAGTTCAATATGTATGAATGGGGAGATATTACCTGCATAGAGCAGGCAGATGAAAATAAATTGTGGTTGGGAACGAATGACCATGGGATTCTTTTGTGGAACCGTTTTACAGGAAAGGCGGAACCTTTCTGGAGAGATGCCGAAGGACAGTTGCCGAATCCGGTTGTGTCTATGCTAAAGTCAAAAGACGGCAAACTATGGGTTGGAACATTTAATGGAGGGCTGTATTGTATGAATGGTTCCCAGGTACGTTCTTATAAGGAGGGTGTCGGAAATGCTCTGGCAAGTAATAATGTCTGGGCATTGGTGGAAGATGATAAGGGGAGAATCTGGATTGCTTCCTTAGGAGGTGGTTTACAATGTTTGGAACCGTCGTCCGGTACCTTTGAGACTTATACGAGTAATAACTCGGCTCTGCTGGAAAATAATGTTACCTCTTTGTGTTGGGGAGATGATAATACATTATTTTTCGGAACTGCTAATCAGGGAGTAGGCATGATGGATATGCGTACTCGTGAAATAAAAAAAGTTCAAGGTCAGAGCGGTAGCATGAAAATGTCGAACGATGCGGTTAATCATGTGTACAAGGATAGCCGGGGACTGATATGGATTGCTACACGTGAGGGATTGAACGTATATGATGTAAGACGCCATCTGTTTCTTGATTTATCTCCTGTTGCAGAGGCCAAAGGAAGTTTTATTGCTGCGATTACGGAAGATCAGGAGCGTAATATGTGGGTATCGACCAGTAGGAAGGTAATCCGGGTAACAGTAGCTTCTGACGGAAAAGGGAGTTACCTTTTTGATTCCAGGGCTTATAATAGTGAGGATGGATTGCAGAATTGTGATTTTAACCAGCGTTCTATCAAAACCTTGCACAATGGAATCATTGCCATTGGAGGTTTATATGGGGTCAATGTTTTTGCTCCGGATCATATACGCTATAATAAAATGCTGCCTAATGTGATGTTTACAGGTCTTTCGTTGTTTGATGAGGCGGTAAAGGTGGGACAGTCGTATGGTGGAAGAGTGTTGATAGAAAAGGAGTTGAACGATGTAGAAAATGTCGAGTTTGATTATAAGCAGAACATTTTCAGTGTATCTTTTGCTTCGGATAACTATAATTTACCGGAGAAAACTCAATACATGTATAAGTTGGAAGGGTTTAATAATGACTGGCTAACCTTACCGTTAGGAGTACATAATGTGACTTTTACGAATCTTGCCCCGGGAAAGTATGTTTTGAGAGTGAAAGCGATAAATAGTGACGGTTATGTCGGCATGAAGGAAGCGACGCTGGGTATTGTAGTCAATCCTCCTTTCTGGATGTCATGGTGGGCCTATTTGTTGTATACCATCGGTTTGGTGGTCGTGTTTTTCCTGGCACGCTACCGGATGCTGAAACGTGAACGTGAGAAGTTTCATCTTCAGCAGATAGAAAACGAGGTGGCGAAGAACGAAGAAATCAATAATATGAAATTCCGTTTCTTCACGAACGTCAGCCATGAATTGCGTACACCGCTTACATTGATTATTTCTCCTTTGGAGGGTATGCTGAAAGAAACAACCGATGAATTGCAAAGTACACGTTTGCAGTTGATGTATCGCAATGCGCAGCGGTTGTTGCACTTGGTCAATCAACTGCTCGATTTCCGTAAAGGGGAGATGAGTACTCATCAGTTGTCTCTGTCGGAAGGAGATATCATCTCGTATGTGCATAGTGTTTGCAACTCTTTCCTGTTGATGGCGGATAAGAAACACATTCAGTTCTCTTTCTTCTCGGGGATAGATACATTCTCAATGGCTTTTGATGCTGACAAGGTGGGAAAGATTGTCATGAATCTGCTTTCCAATGCCTTTAAGTTTACTCCCGAAGGAGGACGGGTGACGGTGATGATAGAGCATGTGGCTGGAACTCCTGATATGCTGGAGATTAAGATTGCCGATACCGGAATAGGAATAAGTGATGTGGATAAGGAACATATCTTCGAACGTTTCTACCAGGCGGATCATAAGGGGGTAGAGGAAACTACCGGAAATGGTATCGGCTTGAGTTTGGTACGTGACTTTGTAACTCTGCATGAAGGAGAAGTGAAGGTCTTTGATAATATAGGAACAGGCTCCGTTTTCGTTATTCAGTTTCCGGTAAAGCATGTGGAGACACAGGTGCAATTGCCGCCAGAGACAGGTATATCGATCGGGGAGGAAGAAGATAAGGAGATAAAAGAGGAAACCAGGGAGGAAACGGAACGCAAGGATTTCCCTTTGTTGCTGATAGTAGATGATAATGAAGACTTCCGTATCTTTATGCGTTATAGTCTGGAATTGCGGTATCGTGTCAAACTGGCTGTGAATGGTAACGAAGCATGGGAGATGATGCAGGAAGAATTACCCGATCTGGTTATCAGTGATGTGATGATGCCTCAAATGGATGGTAATGAGTTGTGCCGTCTGATTAAGCAGGATAAGCGCACAGCGTATATCCCTGTGATTTTGCTGACAGCACGGCAGAATACCGAAGCGAAGCTGGAAGGATTGCAGACAGGAGCGGACGATTATGTAACGAAGCCGTTCAATATGACTATTCTTGTGTTGCGTATCCGTAAACTGATAGAATTAAGCCGCTATCATCGTGTCACCCAAGGAATGATTGACCCTGCCCCCAGTGAGATTGTGATTACTTCATTGGATGAGAAATTGATAGAGAAAGCAATCAAGTATGTGGAAGATAATATGTCGCGTACCGAACTCTCGGTAGAGGAGCTTAGCCGGGAACTGGGTATGAGCCGTGTGCATCTGTATAAGAAATTACTCCAGATCACAGGAAAGACACCGATTGAGTTTATCCGCGTGATCCGCTTGAAACGGGCAGCGCAATTATTGCGTGAAAGCCAGCTTCATGTATCTGAGGTAGCCTTCGAAGTAGGCTTTAATAACCCTAAATATTTCAGTCGTTATTTCAAGGATGAATTTGGTGTTTTGCCCTCTGTTTACCAGGAAAAAGAAGGGAAATAACAAATGATACCTCTGAAAAAAACATATCGTCCGGTCACTGTTTAAAAGTTCCCCTTCTATAAAACATTAGAAGGGGAGCTTTTCATTTATAGTACTTACTTTTGCGATATGAGAAAATATATTGTTGAACCCTAAAGGTAGGTATGATTATGAATATGAAAAACATTTTCTGTTGCCTGTTGCCGGGACTTCTTTTCGGAGCATGTGCCAATAAGGTCTATGAGGAAACAGGCGATAGCGTGATAGTTAAAGTACAACAGGAAGTAACGGGAGGTCCCCGACTGGTTCGTCTGCAAGTGATGGGAGATAAATTAATCCGTGTTTCTGCTACTGCCGACAGCAAGTTTGCCGATCCGCAAAGTTTGATTGTTGTTCCGCAGGAAAAACAAATCCCATTTGCCGTCATGCAGAATGGCGATACGATTACAGTGTCTACAGAAGAAGTGAAAGCGTCCGTACTGGCCAGTACCGGAGAGGTGTGGTTTGCGGATAAAGACGGAAAGTTAATCCTGCAGGAAAATAAGGGAGGAGGAAAGACGTTTACTCCGATAGAAGTGGAAGGAACGAAAGGATATACGGTCTGTCAGGTTTTTGAATCTCCCGAAGATGAAGCGTTTTACGGATTAGGCCAGCATCAGGCGGATGAATTTAATTATAAGGGTAAGAACGAAGAACTGTTCCAGTACAATACGAAAGTTTCTGTTCCGTTTGTTGTTTCGAATAAAAACTATGGTATACTGCTGGATAGTTATTCCTTCTGTCGTTTCGGTAATCCGAATGATTACTCCCAGTTGAATCGTATCTTTAAACTTTATGATAAGACAGGCCAGGAAGGGGCGCTTACCGGTACTTATGTGCCGAAAAAAGGAGAGACGTTGGTTCGCCGGGAAGACTCCATTTATTTTGAGAATCTGAAAACGATTCAGAATCTTCCGGAGAAATTGCCGTTAATGGGGGCTAAGGTCACTTATGAAGGCGAGATAGAACCTGCTCAAACAGGAGAATTTAAGTTTATTCTTTATTACGCCGGATATGTCAAGGTCTATTTGAATAATGAACCGGTGGTGCCGGAACGTTGGCGGACTGCATGGAATCCTAATAGCTATAAGCTTGCTGTTCATCTGGAAGCAGGGAAACGTGTGCCGTTGAAAATTGAATGGCAGCCTGATGGCGGGCAGTCTTATTGCGGGCTGCGGGCATTGACTCCTGTAGATCCGGCAGAACAGGGGAAACAGTCATGGTGGAGCGAGATGGCAAAGCAGCTTGATTATTATTTTGTGGTTGGTGAGGATATGGATGAAGTAATTAGTGGCTATCGGACTCTGACCGGAAAGTCACCTGTTATGCCGAAATGGGCAATGGGTTTCTGGCAAAGTCGGGAGAAATATAATACACAAGATGAAATGTTGGGCGCACTGAAAGGTTTCCGTGATCGTAAAATCCCGGTGGATAATATCGTACTGGATTGGAATCACTGGCCGGAAAATGCCTGGGGAAGTCATGAGTTTGATAAGGCACGCTTTCCGGATCCCAAAGCAATGGTCGATTCCATTCATGCTATGCATGGGCGTATGATGATTTCGGTGTGGCCTAAGTTCTATGTTACTACCGAACATTTCAAGGAGTTCGACAAGAATGGGTGGATGTATCAGCAGTCTGTCAGGGATAGCTTGAAAGATTGGGTAGGTCCCGGTTACCATTATGGTTTTTATGACGCTTATGATCCGGATGCACGTAAACTGTTTTGGAAGCAGATGTATGAGCACTATTATCCGTTGGGTATCGATGCCTGGTGGATGGATGCCAGCGAACCGAATGTACGTGACTGTACCGACTTGGAATATCGGAAGGCTTTGTGCGGACCTACGGCGTTGGGTTCCTCTACGGAATTTTTCAATGCTTATGCACTGATGAATGCAGAAGCCATTTATGACGGTCAGCGTGGAGTGGATAATAATAAACGTGTGTTCTTATTGACCCGTTCGGGATTTGCCGGGTTACAGCGTTATTCTACAGCTACATGGAGCGGAGATATCGGTACACGTTGGGAGGATATGAAGGCACAGATTTCTGCCGGACTGAATTTTGCCATGAGTGGAATACCTTACTGGACAATGGATATTGGCGGCTTTTGTGTAGAGAACCGTTATGTAGCGGGACAGAAGCAATGGAATGCGACAAAGACAGAAAATGCCGATTATAAAGAATGGCGTGAATTAAATGCCCGTTGGTATCAATTCGGTGCATTCGTTCCTCTGTATCGTGCACATGGACAATACCCGTTCCGTGAAATATGGGAGATTGCTCCGGAAGGGCATCCGGCCTATCAATCGGTTGTTTATTATACCAAGCTACGCTACAATATGATGCCGTATATTTATTCGTTGGCAGGCATGACCTGGTTTAATGATTATACAATCATGCGTCCATTAGTCATGGATTTTACAGCGGATACCCAAGTGAATAATATTGGTGACCAGTATATGTTCGGTCCTTCATTTATGGTATCTCCGGTTTATCGCTATGGTGACCGTAGTCGTGAGATTTATTTCCCCCAGGCAGAAGGCTGGTATGATTTTTATTCCGGTAAATTCCAGCCCGGAGGAGAGAGGAAAGTAATAGAGGCTCCTTATGAGCGTATCCCGCTGTATGTGCGTGCAGGCGCTATCGTACCGTTCGGAGATGATATTCAGTATACGGATGAAAAACCGGCGGATCATATCCGTTTATATATTTATCAGGGAGCTGATGGAGAGTTTACGCTATATGAAGATGAGGGGGTGAATTATAACTATGAACAGGGTATGTACGCCATGATACCGATGAAGTATGATGAGGCTACTAAGACTTTAGTGATCGGTGAACGCCAGGGAGAATTTCCGGGTATGTTGAAGGAACGTACTTTCACTGTAGTTACGGTTAATAAGGAGAAAGCACAACCGTTTGATTTGAATGCGAAAGGAGTGACTGTGAAGTATAATGGCAGCGAGCAGACATTGAAACTGTAAGTTGAATGATAGGATTCGATGATGATTGGGAAACTGAAATATTTGATACTGGGGAGCTGTCTGATGCTGTTGGGAGCATGTAACAGTTCTTCCCCCATTTCTCCACGCGAGCGGTCTGACTTTAATGCGGATTGGCGTTTCCACTTAGGAGACGGACTACAAGCTGCACAACCCGGTTTTGCCGACAATGACTGGCGGGTATTGAATTTGCCTCATGATTGGGCGATTGAGGGAGACTTTAGCCGTGAAAATCCTTCCGGGACAGGGGGAGGGGCGCTTCCGGGTGGAGTTGGATGGTATCGCAAAACTTTTAGTGTAGACAATGCAGATATAGGAAAGATCTTCCGCATTGAGTTTGACGGAGTATATATGAATTCGGAAGTATTCATCAACGGTGTTTCGTTAGGAGTGCGTCCTTATGGATATATTAGTTTCAGCTATAATCTGACCCCTTATCTGAAATGGGATGAACCGAATGTGTTGGCTGTGCGTGTAGATAATGCCGAACAACCCAATTCACGTTGGTATTCGGGTTGTGGCATTTACCGGAATGTATGGCTAAGCAAGACTGGTCCGATACACGTAGCCGATTGGGGAACGTATGTCACGACATCATCGGTTGACAAGGGAGAGGCTGTACTGAATCTTGTTACTACTATTGTGAATGAAAGTGATACAAATGAAAATATCACGGTCTGCTCATCCTTGCAGGATGCTGAAGGCAGAGAAGTTGCTAGAACGCAGTCGGCCGGAAAAACGGAAACTGGCAGAGAAGCTGTTTTCACCCAGCAATTGACTGTAAAACAACCGGAGCTGTGGGATGTTGATACTCCTTACTTGTATACATTGGTTACCAAAGTGATGCGAAACGAGGAATGTATGGATAGGTATACGACTCCTGTCGGTATTCGTACCTTCAGTTTTGATGCCCGGAAAGGATTTACATTGAACGGTAGGCAAACCAAGATTAACGGGGTATGTATGCACCATGATCTGGGCTGTCTGGGGGCAGCTGTCAACACACGTGCCATTGAACGGCAATTGCAGATTCTGAAAGAAATGGGATGCAACGGCATACGTTGTTCCCATAATCCTCCCGCACCCGAACTGCTTGATCTCTGTGATCGTATGGGATTTATCGTGATGGATGAGGCTTTTGATATGTGGCGGAAGAAAAAAACAGCACATGATTATGCCCGTTACTTCAATGAATGGCACGAGCGCGATTTGAATGACTTTATTTTGCGTGACCGCAATCATCCTTCTGTCTTTATGTGGAGTATCGGTAATGAAGTCCTCGAACAATGGAGTGATGCTAAAGCGGATACATTGAGTCTGGAAGAGGCCAATTTGATCCTGAATTTTGGACATTCTTCTGAAATGTTGGCAAAAGAAGGAGAGGAGAGTGTCAACTCTTTGCTGACGAAGAAATTGGTAAGCTTTGTAAAAGGGCTTGATTCTACCCGTCCTGTCACTGCCGGATGCAATGAACCAAATTCCGGCAATCATTTATTCCGTTCCGGTGCACTGGATGTGATTGGCTATAATTATCATAATAAAGATATTCCTCATGTTCCGGCTAATTTTCCGGACAAGCCCTTTATCATTACTGAAAGTAATTCGGCATTGATGACACGTGGATACTACCGTATGCCCAGTGACCGGATGTTTATCTGGCCCGAGCGTTGGGATAAACCCTTTGCTGATTCTACTTTTGCCTGTTCATCTTATGAGAACTGTCATGTGCCTTGGGGAAACACTCATGAAGAAAGTCTGAAGTTAGTCAGAGACAACGACTTTATCAGCGGGCAATATGTATGGACAGGATTTGATTATATCGGAGAACCGACTCCTTACGGATGGCCTGCACGTAGTTCATTCTTTGGTATTGTCGATCTGGCAGGTTTCCCAAAAGATGTCTACTATCTATATCAGTCGGAATGGACAGATAAACAAGTATTGCATCTTTTCCCGCATTGGAACTGGACTCCGGGGCAGGAGATTGATATGTGGTGCTACTATAATCAGGCTGATGAAGTGGAATTGTTTGTGAATGGAAAGTCGCAGGGAGTGAAATGTAAAGATGCTGATAACCTGCATGTTGTTTGGCGTGTAAAGTTTGAACCGGGAACGGTGAAGGTCGTTGCACGCAGAAAGGATGAAGTGATAGCAGAAAAGGAAATTCGTACAGCAGGAAAGCCTGCAGAAATTCGCCTGATTCCTGATCGTTCTGTTCTGGCTGCTGATGGAAAAGATTTGTGTTTCGTCACTGTAGAGGTGCTGGATGAAGAAGGGAATCTTTGTCCGAATGCAGATAATTTGGTGAATTTCACAGTGAGAGGTAATGGTTTCATCGCAGGAGTGGACAATGGAAACCCGGTATCGTTGGAACGCTTTAAGGATAAAAAGAGGAAAGCATTTTATGGAAAATGCCTTGTTGTGATTCAGAATGATGGGAAACCGGGAAAAACGGAGCTGACAGCTACTTCGGAAGGGCTTCAGCAAGCCGTGGTAAAGGTCTCGGCAAAAGATTGTAAACTGTAAATGATTATTGGAATAATGAAGATATTTTTATTGACTATATGTTTCCTGTCTGTTCAGACAGGCATGGTGGCGATTGCTCAAGACAAGAAACAAACACCGGTGTATCTGGATGATGCACAACCGATAGAGGTTAGGGTACAGGATGCGCTGAACCGTATGACTGTGGAGGAGAAAACTCGTCTTAGTTATGCACAAGGGAAGTTTAGCTCCCCTGGCTGTCCCCGTTTGGGTATTCCTGAACTTTGGATGAGTGACGGACCTCACGGCGTGCGTGCCGAAATTAACTGGAATGATTGGGGATATGCCGGATGGACGAACGATAGTTGCACTGCTTTTCCTGCACTGACCTGTCTGGCAGCTAGTTGGAATCCGCTATTGGCAGAGAAATATGGATATGCCATCGGTGAAGAAGCCCGTTATCGTGAAAAGGATGTTTTGTTGGGACCGGGTGTGAATATCTATCGTACCCCGCTCAACGGGCGTAACTTTGAATATATGGGGGAAGACCCTTATTTAGCCTCGGAGCTTTGTGTGCCTTATATTCAGGGAGTGCAGAAGAATGGAGTAGCCGCCTGTGTGAAACATTACGCACTGAACAATCAGGAATTATGGCGGGGACATATCGATGTGCAGCTAAGTGACCGTGCATTGTATGAGATATATCTGCCTGCCTTTAAGGCTGCTGTGGAAAGAGGGAAGGCTTGGTCTATTATGGGAGCGTACAATAAGGTGCGCGGAACTCATGCTACTCATCATAAACTGCTGAATAATGATATATTGAAGGGAGAATGGAACTTCGACGGTTGTGTCATAACAGATTGGGGAGCTGCGCATGATACCTATGAAGCTGCCATGTATGGCTTGGATATTGAAATGGGATCTTATACGAATGGTTTGACTTCAGAATCGGAATTCGGTTATGACGATTATTACTTGGGTAAGTCTTATCTGAAAATGGTTCGGGAAGGTAAGATTCCGATGGAAGTAGTGAATGATAAGGCTGCCCGTGTGTTGCGTCTGATTTTCCGTACAGCCATGAATCGCAGGAAACCGTTCGGGGCACTGACTAGTGAAGAGCACTATCGTACGGCTTATGAGATTGCAACAGAGGGTATTGTCCTGTTGAAAAATGGAACCGGTAAGAAACAATCTGCCTTATTGCCTGTACCTCAAGGAAAATACAAACGTATTTTAGTGGTGGGAGATAATGCTACCCGTAATTTGATGTTAGGTGGTGGCTCTTCAGAGTTGAAAGTTCAGAAAGTGATTTCACCACTGGACGGTATAAAGGCCAAATTTGGTGACGGTGTGGTTTATGCACAAGGTTACACAAGCGGTCGCCCGATGTATGGACGGGCGGATGTCATTCCGCAGGTTACTGTGGATTCTTTGCGTAATGATGCGGTGGAAAAGGCGATGAATTCGGATTTGGTGATTTTTGTAGGCGGACTAAATAAGAATCATTTTCAGGACTGTGAGGGTGGAGACCGTTTATCATACGAACTTCCTTTTGCGCAGAATGAGTTGATAGAAGCCTTGTTGAAGGTAAATAAAAATCTGGTAGCAGTGATTGTCAGCGGAAATGCGGTGGAAATGCCTTGGGTAAAGGAGATTCCTTCTATTGTCCAGTCGTGGTATTTAGGCTCTGTTGGTGGGGAGGCGCTGGCTGATGTGTTGAGTGGAGAGGTGACTCCCAGTGGTAAACTTCCTTTCTCTTATCCGGTGAAACTGGAGGATTGTCCGGCTCATTTCTTTGGGGAAATCAGTTATCCGGGCGATAGCATCCGTCAAGAATATAAAGAAGATATTCTGGTTGGCTATCGTTGGTATGATACGAAGAAGGTGCAGCCACTTTTTCCTTTTGGTTATGGCATGAGTTATACTACCTTTGAGTATAGTAAACCTGTAATATCGGCTCAAACAATGAATACTGATGGCAGTATAGATGTTTCTGTAAAGGTTAAGAATACAGGAAAAGTAGCAGGGAAAGAGATTATCCAACTATACATTGGTGATGAGGAGTGTAGTGTCCTCCGTCCAGTTAAGGAATTGAAAGATTTTCGGAAGGTACAACTTCTTCCGAATGAAGAAAAAGAGGTGAAGTTTACAATCAAACCGGAAGCATTGCAATTCTTTGATGATAAACAGCGTACTTGGGTGGCAGAACCTGGAAAATTCAAGGCATACATTGCCGCCTCTTCTTCTGATATTCGCGGTACGGTGACATTCGAATATATTCAATAATAAAGTTAACGGGTTGATACACAACGCTTAGTGGATATATAGATACAGAGTGGTGGATATATATACTCACCATCGTGTATCTATATGTCCACTATGATGAGTATGTATGTCCACCAAACTGAAAGACGATGTTTTATGATTGTTTATTGAATACCCTATTTTAGTTTCTTCTGATATTCATCCGAATTCAATATTTCCAGTGCTTTTTGTATACTCTCATTCGTGGTATTCATTACCCGGAAATATTCGTTCATATCCCAAAGGTCACGGGCTATCAATGCTTTGAGCTGGGTCTTGATAAGAGGGAGCGATTTCTGATATTGCTCTTCATTGAACTTCACTCCTTCTTTCTCTCCGATTTCTTTTAGATTGGCGAGCATGTCATCATCGACTACGAATTTCTCATCAAACGATTCGAACTTCTTGTATTTGTTTGCCAACTCTTTCCGGTGTCCTTCGATAAACTGCATGGTGAATTTAATCACGGCTCCTTTGGCTACCAGATTACGGTGATAATCCGTATAAAGAGTAGTGTCGATAGGTACGAAATAATCCGGCATGATACCACCTCCACCATAGACGGTACGTCCGAGTTTTTTGGTTTGTACTTTCAGCGAATCCGGGAAATGAATACTGTCAGCATTCATCAGTTCACCGTGGTTGAAACGTTCTATCAAATCCTTGTTGTAATCAACAGTACTGTCGTACGGTTTTTGGATGGAACGACCCGATGGAGTATAATAGCGTGCAATAGTCAAACGAATCATGGAACCGTCCGGCAGGTCGATAGGACGTTGCACCAATCCTTTGCCGAAAGAGCGGCGTCCTACAATAATTCCTCTGTCCCAATCCTGTACTGCGCCACTGACAATTTCACTGGCAGAGGCTGTGTACTCATCCACCAGAATGATAAGACGTCCATTACGGAAATCTCCATTCCCTTTGGCATAGAAATCACTGCGTTTGGCAGTCCGGCCTTCGGTATATACGATTAGCTCCTTTTGTCCCAGGAATTCGTTAGCAAGGTCAATGGCTGCATTGAGATAACCACCTCCGTTTCCTTGCAGGTCGAGAATCATATCCTTCATACCTTGCTTCTGAAGACTTGTCATTGCTTTTTTGAATTCTTCGGCAGTGGTTGCTCCAAAACGGTTGATGCGGATATAACCCGTTTTAGGTTGAATCATATAGGAGGCATCGAGGCTAAGGATAGGTATCTTGTCTCTTTTCACTGTAAACAATAAAGGGTCTTGCACGCCACGACGAACGATTGTCAGATTGACTTTCGAACCTTTCGGACCACGAAGGCGCTTCATAATATCTTCCGTACTCATTTTCACTCCGGCAATGGCGCTGTCATTGACCGCAACGATACGGTCACCGGCAAGGATGCCGACTTTCTCGGAAGGTCCGTTGCTGACAGGTTGCACCACCAACAGGGTGTCTTCTATCATCTGGAATTGCACTCCGATACCCTCGAAGTTACCTTGAAGTGGTTCGTTCATCTTCTTCACTTCCTCTGCATCCGAATAAGTAGAGTGCGGATCAAGTTGTGCCAGCATTTTGATGATGGCTTCTTCTACCAACTTGTCTTCATCTACTTTGTCCACATAGAAATTGGAGATTGCAAACTCTGCCATTTGTAACTTTCGCATGGCTTCGGAACCGAAGTTCTGGGCTTGTGTGGCAACTGCCCACAAGCAAACGGATAGTATAATCGTTAGTTTCTTCATCATCTTTTCTGACTCATCGCCTATTCCCTAACGAGTGTTATTCACTCATTTTCATTCCTTTGGGAATAAACTGGCTGATATCTTTATTATAGGTTAATAACTCGCGTACAATTGTAGAGCTGACGCAAGTCAGTTCCGGTTCTGTGAAGAGCAGGATGGTTTCAATCCCTGCCAGTTTGCGGTTAATGTCTGCAATGGTCTCTTCATACTCGAAATCCTTCACCGTACGGATACCGCGGACAATGAACCTGGCCTCTACTTCCTGTGCAAAATCAATTGTCAGACAGTCATAGGACATCACCTGGATACGAGGTTCGTCTTTATAAAGTTCCCGAATCATTTCTTCTCTTTTCTCAATGGGGAAGTAGGTATTCTTGTTCTCATTGATACCGATTCCTATCACAATTTCGTCCATAAAGGTAAGTGCACGTTCCACTACCGAGTAATGTCCGATGGTGAAAGGGTCGAAAGTACCCGGGAATATTGCTTTTCTCATGATGCCAAGTCTTCTTCTATAACCAGATTGTCTATAATAAAGTTCTGTCGTTCCATGGTATTTTTGCCCATGTAGAATTCGAGTAGTTCTTTTACCGCATCCGTTTTGCGCAGTGTCACCTGCTCCAGACGCATATCTTTACCAATAAAATGTTTGAACTCATCCGGTGAGATTTCTCCCAAACCTTTAAATCGGGTGATCTCTGGATTCGGTCCTAGTTCATTGATAGCATTGATGCGTTCTTCCTCGCTGTAGCAGTAATTTGTCTTTTTCTTGTTGCGTACACGGAACAAAGGCGTCTGCAGGATATATACATGTCCTTTCTTGATGAGATCAGGGAAGAATTGCAGGAAGAAAGTAATCAGCAACAGGCGGATGTGCATACCGTCCACATCGGCATCGGTTGCTACGATTACTTTGTTGTAGCGTAATCCTTCAATACCATCTTCTATATTCAGGGCTGCTTGAAGCAGGTTGAATTCCTCGTTCTCGTAAACCACTTTTTTGGTCAGTCCGAAAGAGTTCAATGGTTTACCACGGAGACTGAATACTGCTTGGGTGTTGACATCACGACTTTTGGTGATGGAACCGCTTGCAGAGTCTCCCTCGGTGATAAAGATGCAGGAGTCTTCCTCCAGTCCTTTGCCTTTCGGATCGTTGAGGTGTATGCGGCAGTCACGTAGTTTGCGGTTGTGCAGGTTGGCTTTCTTGGCACGTTCACGGGCAAGTTTCGTTACCCCTGCAATGGCTTTACGCTCCTTTTCAGATTCTTGTATCTTTTGTTGAATTGCTTCGGCTATGTCCGCATTCTTGTGCAGGAAGTTGTCCACTTCCTGTTTGATAAAGTCGCCTACATACTTATTGACCGTTACGCCACCGGGAACCATATTGGTAGAACCCAGTTTAGTTTTCGTCTGACTTTCGAAGATCGGTTCTTCCACATTGACGGCAATGGCGGCAACCAATCCGTTACGGATATCGGTGTAGTCCATGTTCTTGTTGAAGAACTCTTTGATGGTACGGGCAATGTGTTCTTTGAAGGCACTTTGATGTGTACCACCTTGGGTAGTATGCTGACCGTTGACGAAAGAATAATATTCTTCTCCGTATTGTCCGGTATGTGTGAAGGCGATTTCGATGTCTTCCCCTTTCAGGTGGATGATCGGGTAAAGCCCGGTTGCCGTCATGTTGTCGTTCAAAAGGTCTACCAGACCGTTGCGCGACAAGATACGGTGTCCGTTATAGATGATAGCAAGCCCCGTATTGAGATACGTGTAGTTACGTAGCATTGTCTCAATAAATTCGGGCTTGAAACAGTAATTCAGGAATAGTGTATTATCCGGTTCAAAGAAGATGTAAGTTCCGTTTTCTTCTTCGGTATTCTTTGTCTCATCGGTCAGTAAGTTTCCTTTTGAGAAAGTGGCGATACGCACTTTGCCGTCGCGGTAACTGCGTACCTCGAAACGGGAGCTTAAAGCGTTGACGGCTTTCACACCGACACCATTCAGTCCGACACTTTTCTTAAATGCCTTGCTGTCGTATTTACCACCGGTATTCAGCATGCTGACAGCCTCGATGAGTTTTCCCTGTGGGATGCCTCGTCCGTAGTCGCGTACACTGACACGAAGGTTTTCTTCAACGGTAATCTCGATTTTCTTACCGGCTTGCATTTTGAACTCGTCAATACTGTTGTCAATTACTTCTTTCAGGAGGACATAGATTCCATCTTCGGCATGTGCACCGTCGCCCAGCCTTCCGATATACATACCGGGGCGTGTGCGTACATGTTCCATGTCACTCAAGTGGCGGATGTTGTCGTCAGTGTACTCTACTGCATTGTTGTTGTCTACAGGTATCAATTCGTTCTCTTCCATAGCTGTTTTTTTATTTTATCTCTTTGATGAACGCACGGCGGCGCTTATGTTGTTGAGTCTCAAAGTAATCCCATTGTGCCTGAACTTTTCCATTCAGTTCCAGTTCGGGGTTGCTTTCCGCAAAGATAAAACCTAATTTTTGATAAACTGGAATTAAATCGGAAAATAACAAAGCGTTAACACCTTTATTTTGATATTCCGGTTTCACTGCAACGAGTAGCAGATCAAGCATTTTGGCACGACGTTTCATGAATAATGCCTTTAACAGATAGAACCATCCGAGCGGCAACAGACGTCCGTTTGATTTCTGTAAAGCTTCAGCGAGAGATGGCATAGAGATACCTACACAGACTAGTTCATCATTGGCATCAGTAATCAGTGTAACCATCCGTAAGTCAAGGATCGGCAGATACATTTTCACGTATTGGTCGATTTGCCGCTGTGTCAGCGGAGAATAACCATAAAGTGGACTATATGCTTCGTTCATCAGTTCGAAAATCTTCTGTCCATAGTCTTTGGCTATCTTTCTTCCGGAAGTATATTTCTTTATCTTAAGGTTGTATTTTCGTTGGATCAGTTCGGAGATACGCTTATGTTTGTCGGGAATAGCATCCGGTATGTAGATTTTGTATTCCACCCAGTCGGCATCTTTCTCGAAGCCCAGTTTTTCCATGTGTATTGGATAGTACGGGTAGTTGTAGATAGTGGCCATGGTGCTAAGCTGGTCGAATCCTTCGATCAGCATTCCTTCCGCATCGAAATCAGTAAATCCGAGAGGACCGGCAATATGAGTCATACCCCGTTCTTTTCCCCATTCTTCCACTGTTTTGATAAGTGCGGATGATACTTCGGGATCGTCGATGAAGTCTATCCATCCGAAACGAACGTTTTTACATTCCCACTTCTTGTTCGCCTGGTTATTGATAATTGCAGCTACACGTCCTACTATTTTATCGTCCCGATATGCGAGGAAATAATCAGCTTCACAGAATTCGAATGCTGCATTTTTTTTCTTGTTGAAGGTGTTGAGCATGTCGTCATAGAGGTCAGGCACAGAGTAAGGGTTGCCCTTGTACATTCTGTAATTGAAACGGATAAATTTCTTAAGCTCTCTCTTTGTGGAGACTTTCTTGATTGTAATAGCCATATCTCGTATTTATGATTTGAGGAGGCAAAGATACGTGATAATCTTTAAATTACAACGCGTGGGGTGGCAAAAAACTGATTGGCATCTGGTACATTCAAATGGTTACTTACTAAATTACTTAGCGTTTTTTTGTAGATATCTGGTAATTTTGCGAATATTGTGCAAGGATATTAAGGTATGAACTGGGTTACATTAATTTGAAACCGCATTCGTATTAGTTGTTTTGATAAAGATATTTTCTCAAATCTTATTCTGAAAGCAGGTTCCTACACATTAAAATGTTTTATGACTTGTAACCAATGGGATGCGTGCTATAAAAGTATAAATCAGGTATTGGTTATTGATATTACTTGAAGCTGTTTTGGAGGAAAACTTATTGTTTTGCCGTAGGAGAATTTGTGATTTTATGTATTGATAATCTCCTTTATACCTTACTAATAATATTTATTTATGCAAATGATAAGATAGTATCATGATATGATAATAAAGTACTTTTTATAATGTAGTGATGCGACTACTTTTGCATCAGTAATTTAATGTAAATCTAATGCGATTGAAAAATGAAACTACAATCTTTTAATTTGTCTGAAGGAAAAGTGAACAAATCTCTCTGTAATATTAGGGTAAAAGGGAAATGTTTGCTTGTGTTTGTGAAATCGTTGTGGACCTTTAAGTTTGGTAAGGAAGCCTATGACGGTGTATTATACTTATTGTAGATAAGAATAATTTTTATAGTAAAACTTTAAATTAATAAATGATGAAAAATCTCTTTTTTTATCCTCGTTCAAGAATGAGGGACTCAAGGGCATTTAAAGTAGTGTGGATAATGCTGGCTGTGTTCCTGCTTGTAAGTACGGACGTTTTAGCTGATGGTATTAAAATAACCGGTGTGGTTAGAGATGCCAATGGAGAAGGACTTCCGGGAGTTAATGTTATAGAAGAAGGTGTGAAAAGTGGAAATGGGACTATTACCGACATGAATGGTAGATTTACGCTCTCTGTAAACAGTAACCGTTCCCAACTTCGTTTTTCTTTTATAGGTTATGAGACGCAAGTTGTAGCTGTTGGAAAAAGAACAATAATCAATGTTGAATTGAAAGAGCAAACGACTCTTATGGATGAAGTGGTGGTAGTTGGTTATGGCTCAATGCGGCGCAAGGACTTGTCCGGTGCTATATCTTCCGTACGTAGTAGTGATCTGATGCAAGGTGCACCCACCAGTCTGACACAAGGTTTGCAGGGACGTTTGGCAGGTGTGCTCGTTAATCAAAGTGACGGTGCTCCGGGGTCCGGTGTTAGTATTACCGTGCGTGGTACCAATTCTTTTTCGACTAATTCCCAACCTTTGTATATTGTAGACGGTATTCCTTTTGAAACAGGAGGAACACCTACTAGTGGGGCGAATGAAGGAAATAATACGACCGCGAATCCGTTGTCATTGATTAATCCGAATGATATTGAATCTATTGATGTGCTGAAAGATGCTTCGGCTACAGCTATTTATGGTTCACGTGGTGCAAACGGTGTGATTATCATAACGACCAAGCGTGGTAAGGCAGGTAAGGCAAGAATCGAGTTCTCGGCAAACTTCGGGATCTCTAAAATTTCCAAAATGGTGGAAATGTTGGATGCTTATACTTATGCTAATTTTATGAATGAAGGTACTAGAAATGGTGGCTTATATGATAATCTGTTTTATACGGAATTGCCTTATGATGGCTCGTGGAAATATAAAAGAGATGGAAACGGGAATGTAATTCGTGAATCCGGGAGTTACAATCCTATTCCTGAAGATTTCTTGCATCCGGGATGGAGAACCGATGAGTATGGAAATCGTAAATGGGTGGAAGGTACCGACTGGATGGATGAAATTCTACAGACTGGTTTAACGCAGGAATATAATGTCAGTGTTTCGGGTGGAAATGAAAGGAGTAATTATGCCATTTCCGGCAATTATACTACACAAGATGGTATTATTAAAAATTCCGGATACGAGCGTTTCACGTTTCGTTCGAATGTAAATAGTGAAATTACTTCATGGCTGAATGCGGGGCTGAATATCAATTTTACAAAATCAACGACCAATTTTGCGAAAGCAAACTCTTATGATGCAAGTATTATCCGGTCGGCATTGATTTACATTCCGACAGTTTATGCCGGTGATAAAAGTGAAGATGATGAGTATTCATGGTTGTCGGCTAACCCGCGCACCTATGTGAATACGGCGAAAGATGAATTAAGTTCGATTAATGTATTCACTTCAGCTTATGCCGAATTGAAAATTGCGGAATGGCTGAAGTTCCGGCAGAATCTGGGTATCAGTTATACTTCAAATGACCGTAGCTCTTATTATAGCCGTGAGACTGGTGAGGGTAAGGTAGCAAACGGACGTGCCGGGCGAAGTGATAACTTTTGGCAGAATGTGACAGCTGAATCAGTACTGACATTTGATAAAACCTTCAATAAGATACATCGTTTAAATGCTGTGGTAGGTTTTACTTATGAGAAATCACATTGGGGAGGAAAAGCTATTACTGCACAGAATTTTCCGACTGACTTGACCAAAGATTACGATATGAGCCAGGCGTTGGTTGTTGATCGTCCTTCCAGTAGCCGTGGAGAATCAGTATTAGTATCATTGCTGGGACGTGCCAATTATACATTGCTGGATAGATATATTTTTACGGTTTCATTCCGTCGTGATGGATCCAGTCGTTTTGCGCCGGGTAATAAATTTGCGAATTTTGCATCAGGCGCAATAGCATGGTCTCTTTCGGAAGAAGAATTTATCAAGCGCTTGAACTTATTTAGTAATTTGAAACTTCGTTTTAGTTACGGACAGACTGGTAATCAGGCTATCAGCAGTTATCAGACGATGGAGTCATTAGGTACAGCCAATTATCCGTTGAATGGTACACTAACTAGCGGTTTTAGCGGACAAACTTATAAAGGTCCTTTAAACACTTCGCTGAGATGGGAGACTACTGACCAGTTTAACGTAGGTCTTGATTTCGGATTCTGGAAGAATCGCCTGAACTTTTCGGCAAACTATTATTACAAGAAGACAAAAGACTTGTTACAGAATGTCTCAATCCCGTTAAGTACTGGTTATAGTACAATGTGGACTAACTTCGGACATGTTACTAACAAAGGTTTTGAGTTTACAGCCAATGTGGTAGCTATTGACAAAAAGGACTGGGGATTAAATTTTGATGGAAATATTTCATTTAATCAAAACCGAATAGGTGGATTGAACGCCGACCAATATGCAACGCAGTTGTGGTATGGAGCCAATGAAGTATTCCTGCAAAGAAATGGTTTACCGATAGGAACAATCTACGGATATGTAGAAGATGGGTTCTATGATAACATAGCAGAAGTAAGAGCAGATCCTATTTATTCTAAAGTTTCGAACGAAGAAGCGCAGCGAATGATTGGGGAGATAAAGTATGTCGATCGTAACGGTGATAATCAGATAACTACTGAGGACCGTGCCGTCATCGGAGATACGAATCCGGATTTTATATATGGTTTGAATGCTAATTTCCGCTGGAAGAAGCTTTCGTTGGGATTGTTCTTCCAGGGAAGTCAGGGAAATGATATATTTAACGGTAACCTGACTATGATTGGTATGAACAGTATTGGTAATGTGACTCGTGAAGCGTATGAAAGCCGTTGGACACCGGAGAATGCGGCGAATGCGAAGTGGCCGCGAATAACAACGGGCATGACACGTGATATGAAGTTGTCCGACCGTTACGTAGAGGATGGTTCCTATTTCCGCTTGAAAACAATTAATTTGAATTACAATTTCGGATCAGTGTGCAAGGGTATTACCGACTTGTCGGTGTTCGGAACAATAACTAACGTATTTACGCTTACCAATTACAGTTGGTTCGATCCGGATGTAAATGCTTTCGGGTCAGACGCTTCTCGTCGTGGTGTGGACATATTCTCTTATCCGAATAGCCGTACTTATACGATTGGTTTTAAATTAACATTATAAAAAGAAGTAATGATGAAAAAATATAAATTAATATCTACAGTGTTGGCGTTAGGTCTGTGTATGCCTTTTGGACTTTTGACAACTTCTTGTGAAGACATGCTGGAAGAGAAACCTTATGACTTTATCTCTCCGGGAGAGATTGAAAATACTGACGGGGGGGGCAGATATGTGGGTGATAGGAGTTTATAATGTATTGCATACTGGAATGTTTATATATGGCTCTTTTCCACGTCCGCTGGATTACGATTGTGACTATATATCTGGAGCAGTCTGGCAGTTCTCCGAGTTTGGTAGTGGTAATTTTCAGGGCGGTAGTGCGCAATGCAATGCATTGTGGACAGGAATGTATTCTTTGATAAACAAAGCTAATCAGGCAATTGCACAAATAGAGGACATGAGCGGTCCGACAGAAGCTCATAAAAAGAATTGCTTGGGTGAGTGCTATTTCTTGAAAGCGTGGGCCTATTTCTATTTGGCCCGTGCCTATGGCGATATTCCAGTATATTCCGTAAGTGTAAATGAATCTGGTTCATATACGGACAATCCGAGAATTCCGGTTCGACAGGTTTATGAAGAACAAATCATTCCATTGCTTGACAAAGCGAAAGATATGATTTATAAAAATACGGATGGAGCTTATGTACCCGGTCGGGTAAGTGCCGCTTCAGCTGCCGGACTTTTGGCTAAAGTATATGCTACGATGGGGGCTGCTTCTACTCCTGCCAGTGAGCAAGTCATAGTAAAGACAGGAGTACCCTATGTGATTCAGAATATTAACGGCGTGGACACTAAGATTTATACAGACCCCGTTGCAACCACTTTCTCAAAGAATGTAGTGGCAGGTTATGAGAGCTTTGATCCTCGGGTATGTTATGAAAATGCCTATCAATTGGCATCCGATGTAATAGAAGGTGTATACGGAAATCATGAACTGGTGGCTTATGATAATTTATGGACGGCTACAGGAAAAACAAGCAGTGAGTTCTTGTTTAGTTTGCAGTCTTTGTCGGGTGACTCCTCATTTGGTACTTTGTTTGGTTTGCATTACTGCGGCAGACTGAATAATAAAGGTCATGTTGATAATAGTTTGACGGTGGGTATGCGTAAACATTGGTATTTGTTGTTTGAGGAGAAAGATTTTCGTGTAGACAAAGGTGTTTTACATTGTTGGATACGCGAAGGTTCTGATTCCAGTTGGGGTGGTGGTTCTTATTATCCAAACTTTGGGAAATGGAAAAGTATGGTCGATGCTAAAGAACCGCCATTTGATAATCCGGAAGTGACTGCAGGATGGCGTTCTGATGAAGGTGGCTCTGAACAGTTTTTTGCTTATACTACTAAATATTCTCAACAAATATCTGACCAGACTTTGGAACGTATGGATGCTAACTATCCGTTTTTGCGTTATGCGGATGTAGTGCTTATTAAAGCCGAAGCTGCAAATGAACTGAACGGACCGACACAAGAAGCTGTGGATGCTTTGAATGATGTGCGCAGTCGTAGTAATGCCACATTGAAAGAGTTGGACGCATTTGCCAATAAAGCATCTTTGCGTTCGGCTATTCTGGAAGAACGGGCGATGGAGTTCGCACTCGAAGGTGACCGTCGTTGGGATTTGATTCGTTGGGGTATTTATCTGCAAGCCATGAATGCATTGGGCGGGATGGATGAAGCAAATAACGTGAAAGCCCGTCAGGAGAAACATTTGCTTTTCCCGATTCCGACTATGGAGATGCTGACGAATCAGGCGATAACATCCAACAACCCGGGTTGGAATTAATATAGATAATCAATTAAACAAGTGAAAACAAGATGAAAACATTTGGATATATTTATGCATCTATTACTACTGTCTTACTATTGGTATCATCGTGTACGGATATAGTGGAGGTGGATAAAGTGTTAGCAAAAGAAAATATACCTTCTACTGGTGCGCCGGTTGTCGAACGTATCGTTTTAGCTACAGAGGGTGAGATGCCTATTACAACGGCGGCATTTGAACAAGTAGTACGTATCGAGGGTTCTAATTTGGGTGATTTGAAATCGTTGAAATTCAATGACATAGAGGTTGATCCGAAAGAAACTTATTCCTCATATGAAGCTATTCTTGCGCCTATCCCTCGTAAATTACCTTCCGAAGTGACAAATATGGTATATATAACAACTGTAAATGGTTCGACGAGTACTTCTTTGACTGTTACTGTTCCTGAGCTAACAATTGGAGGTTTGTATAATGAGTTTGCGCAACCGGGTGATACAACGATTATTTCAGGTGATAATTTCGATCTTTACGGAATTACTGCGGAAGCAGCCAATATTCGTTTGGGTGATACTCCGATAAATATTCTAGCGGCCTCCCGTACGGATATTACATTACAGATTCCTGCAAATGCCCGTCCGGGTACCCGTTTGTCTATTCAGGGTAGTGAAATGAAGGAACCGGTTTATCTGACTTATGCAGATGAAGGTGTTTCCCAATTATTTGATTTTAATAATTGGCCGGGTCCCGATGCATATACACATTCGAACAAATATCCGGATTCTCCTAAAGACTTTTTGTACACTGCTTCAAATATTGTAGAGGGAGAGGACCCGGCGCCACTTGCGGAGGGTATGAACTATGTTCGTTTTGAAGGAACTGTTGGAGCGTGGGGTTGGATGGTGCTACGGGACGGTCGCATTAGTGTTCCGCAAGAAGTCGTTTCTGATTTGACCTCGTATGATCTTAGATTTGAAATGAATACATCATCTGCTTATCCGATCTCTTCTGCTGCCCGTTTCGTGTTGGGTGATTATGTTTGGGAACCAGCCGCTAACGGCGTGCCTATTAATACGTATGGTAAATGGATGACCGCACGTATTCCGGTTACCTCCACTGATGGTGACGGACATCAACTGATCCCTGATGGAACTAGTTCAGAAAGCCAATTGCCTTTTAAAATTATATTCTCTCCTTCATCTGAACAAGTGTTTGATGTAAGTTTCTGTAATTTCAGATTTGTAAAACGTTAAAAATAGAATTATTATGATACGATTGAAAATTATATTGGGGGCCATTGTCATGTTCTTGTCACTAAATTCCTGTTCTTCGGATGACGAAAGAGATGAGGACAATCAGTTACGGTCTGATTTATATTTTGGTGTTAATATGTCAGGAGTTGAGTTTGCGGCAGTTTATCCGGGGATTGACGGTACTCACTATGGATATCCGTCACGTGATGATTTGGCATATGTAAAAAAGAAAGGATTCGGATTGATTCGGTTTCCATTCCGTTGGGAACGTATTCAACCGGAATTGGGAAAAGAACTGAATTCGGTAGAATTGGACAAGATGAAGAGTTTCGTGAGTCTTGCAGAAAGTATGGGTATACAGGTTTTGTTGGATATGCACAATTTTGGTCGCTATTGTATTTATTCAAACGGTCAAAACTCGAATGATAATCAATATGCCATTATTGGTTCGGTGAATTGTACGGTCAATCATTTTTGTGATGTGTGGAAGAGACTGGCAGTGGAATTTAAGGGCTATACAAATATTTGGGGATATGATATCATGAATGAACCCTATAGTATGTTGTCTACTACTCCTTGGTTTAATATAGCACAGGCTTGCATAACGGCTATACGTGAGATTGATACGCAAACACCGATTGTTGTTTGTGGGGATGAGTATGCTTCCGCAAGCAGATGGGTGAGATATAGTGATAATTTGAAGAATCTGGTTGACCCATATAATAATCTGATATATCAGGCTCATACTTATTTTGATGCTGATGCTTCTGGTAATTACAACTTGAGTTATGCAGAAGACGGTGCGACTCTGGATATTGGCATTACCCGTTTGACTCCTTTTGTAGACTGGATAAAACAAAATGGGAAAAGAGGTTTTGTCGGAGAATACGGGGTGCCTGATAATGACGGTCGTTGGCTTGATGTACTTGACAGGGCCTTGAAGTTCTTATCGGATAATGGTATTAATGGTACGTATTGGTCGGCAGGTCCCCGTTGGGGCGATTATCCATTGTCTGTGCAGCCAACCAATAATTATACTGTTGACAGACCTCAAATGAAAATTCTGGAGAAATATCTGAAGACCAGTAATTAAATTTTTATCAATAAAAGCTGTTTCAGGGGAATCAGTTGGAACAGCTTTTATTTTAAACTTTCAAATCAATCAAAAATATGAAGTATCTGACATTTGTAATTGTTGCTTTGTTTTTCTTTTGTTCAGTACATGGAAGTGCCAGAAATAATAATTGGGAACCGGTAAAGATACATGGACAACTTCAAGTAAAAGGGCACTTTTTATGTAACGGGCAAGGAGACACAATCTCTCTGCGTGGGGTAAGCTTGGGCTGGCATAATTTATGGCCCCGTTTTTATAACAAGAAGGCTGTAAAATGGCTTAAAGACGATTGGAAATGTTCTGTAATTCGTGCTGCTATGGGTGCTTATGAGGGAGTGGAAGACGGATATTTGGTGAACCCTGAGTTTGCACTGAACTGTGTGGAGACTGTTGTCAGAGCTTCTATAAAAGAAAATGTTTATGTTATCATTGATTGGCATGCGCATGATTTTTACCCGGAACTGGCCAAACAATTTTTTGCATCTATGGCTCGTAAGTACGGGAAGAATCCACATATAATATATGAAATATTTAATGAACCGACTCACGAACATTCATGGGAGCGAATTAAAAAATATGCGGAAGAGGTTATTGCCGAAATCCGGAAATATGATCCGGATAACTTGATTATTGTGGGTACTCCTTCTTGGGACCAGCATGTGGATATAGTGGCCAATAATCCGATTGTAGGGTATGAGAATATCATGTATTCCCTGCATTTTTATGCGGCTAGCCATAAAGAGGAGCTTCGGAGTCGTGTTGCCAAGGCTTTAGAGAAGGATCTTCCTCTTTTTGTTACAGAATGTGCGGGAATGGAACATACGGGAGATGGTTTTCTGAATATTCCGGAATGGGAAAAATGGACAGATTTCTTAGAAAAGAACCGGATAAGCTGGGTCAACTGGTCTATTTCTAATAAAAATGAAACTTGTTCCATGATACTTCCCCGCGGAAGCTATGAAGGTGGATGGGATACTGAAGTTATAAAGCCGGCGGGACAAAAGTCGCGTGAATTGATAAGATTTTATAATACGGTGGATAAAGTGTATGAGAATTTGAGATAGAAATCAATAAATAGGGTATTAGACAAATGATATACTGTCGGGATTGCCGGCTGATAAATAAATGGTTATGAAAATTCTTATATTTTTAGCAAGTTTGTTATTGGGTTCGTTGTGCCAGATATATGGTCAGCAAATGATTTATGTGTCTCCAACGGGAAATGATAACAATGATGGTTCAAAAGAGAAGCCACTCTTTTCATTAAACTGTGCATTGGAAAAAGGATGTGCGGATATGAATCGTACGGATACATTATCTATTCTCATACAAAGTGGTGATTACTATCTGGACCGTCCGGTTCAGATTAAAACAAGTTTAAAAAGACCTGTTGTTTTTCGTGGAATTGGAGAACAGAAATCTAGTTTGTTGGGAGGTATATGCATCAATGGTTGGGAGCCATTTGGAGACAAGCTTTATCGTGCTTACGTACCGGAAGTTGTAAGATATGGATTTACTTTTGAACAGCTCTATATAAACGGTCGGCGGGCTACTCTTGCGCGTACGCCGAATGAAGACTGGTATACGGTAAAAGATGCTTCCGAAACTCCGTTTGTGAATGGAGTTCGTGCAGCGGACTATGCAGTTCAGCGCGTGGTATTAAATACACAAGATATTTCTTCATTGAAGGGATTGACTGCAGATGAGGCTTCAAGAGTGAAGTTTCGTTTTTATCATAAATGGGATATTACACAGAAACATATTGAATATGTAGATGCTGATTCTGGATTTGTTTATTTGGCTGGGAAAGGAATGCAGGATTGGAATCCCATTACTGCAGGTTCCCGGTATGTGATGTTTAATTACATGAAGGCTCTGGATGAACCGGGAGAGTGGTATCTGGACCATCAGACAGGTTATATTTATTATATGCCATTGGCTAATGAAAATATGGCCACGGCCTTTTGTGTGGCACCGGCTTTGCAGCATCTATTGGTTGTGGAAGGGACTGAAGATGCTCCAGTTCGTGATTTGCATTTTGAAAATATTTCATTTCAGTATTCCTCTTATTTATTACCGGATAATGGAGAGGATGCAGTTCAGGCTGCCGCTTTTACTGATGCGGCTTTATTATTAAATTATGCAGAGGGAGTCTCTTTTGTGAACTGTGAGTTGATGCATCTGGGGAGTTATGGGATATGGCTGAAACGTGGGTGTCATCGAAATAGGATTGAACATTGTTATTTAGCGGATTTTGGTGCAGGAGGAATAAAGATCGGGGAACCTTTTTTCCAATCAGACGGACAACCGGTATCTAGGGAGAATATAGTCGATAATTGCATTTTGCAACATATGGGAAGTGAACTGCCTTGTGGGGTAGGAATTGCTCTTTTCCATACAAGCGACAACCGGATAACACACAATGATATTGCCGATCTGCGTTATTCGGGAATATCTTCAGGCTGGTTTTGGGGATATAACCAGACTTCCGATTCATGGACCTCTGTTCTAAATAAACGGGGTGTAGGACAATATTATCAGGCTCCGCTGACAAGTCCTTCCGTTCGTAATATCATAGAATATAATCATGTACATCATATAGGCTGGGGAGAATTGTCGGATATGGGAGCCATTTATACGCTGGGAGAGTCTCCGGGTACTAGTGTTTCCAATAATGTAGTCCATGATATTCTTTCTTATGATTATGGTGGCTGGGGATTGTATACGGATGAGGGATCAAGAGGAATCACCATGCGTAATAATCTGGTTTATCGTTGTAAAAGTGGCGGATTTCACCAACATTATGGGCGGGACAATATAATTGAAAATAATATTTTTGCTTTTGGTTTTTATTATCAGGCACAGTTTACTCGTGTGGAAAAGCATTTATCTTTTTCGTTCCGGCATAATATTATATTGCAAAAGCAAGGAGAAACGTTATCTGGTCCCTGGAAAGAAGGAAATATTTGTATAGGGTCTAATTTATACTGGAGTGTAGATGGAGCACTTCGTTTTGACGGACTTCCATGGGAACAATGGAAAAAAGAGAAAGAGAATGATTCGATGGTAGCTTCTCCTTTATTTATAGATGCAGAGAATGATGATTTTAGATTTAAAAAATTAAAGAATGTCAGGAAAATAGGTTTTATTCCATTTGATTATTCACAGGCAGGTGTTTATGGTTCTAAAGAATGGAAAGAAAAGGCACAACTGTCTTCTGACATTTTGCGTGAGTTTGAATATAAGGCTTCAATTCGATTAAACAAATAAAATAATCAGTGAAATGAGAATGTTAAATAGGATATATTGTTGTGCAGGATTTGCATTTCTGGTAGTATTATCTACCACCGCAAAAGAAAAAAGTTATGTTGACTATGTAGATCCTTTTATTGGTACTGGCGGTCACGGACATACATTTCCGGGAGCGGTAGTTCCTTTCGGAATGATCCAGCCCAGTCCGGATACACGTATAGATGGTTGGGATGCTTGTTCCGGATATTATTATGAAGATTCTATCATTAATGGTTTTTCTCATACCCATTTGAGCGGAACAGGTTGTGCAGATTATGGGGATATTTTATTGATGCCAACTGTGGGTAAACAAGAATATAATCCACAGGATAATAAGAGTCAGGTACTTCCTTACGCTTCGGGATTTTCGCATGATAATGAGATAGCCAGACCGGGATATTATTCCGTATTTCTGGATCGTTATAATGTGAAAACAGAGCTTACTGCTACGAAACGTGCAGCATTGCATCGTTATACTTTCCCGAAAAGTGATGAAGCCGGTTTTATTCTGGATTTGGATTATTCCATCCAATATCAAACTAACTCGGATATGCAGATAGAAGTGATCAGCACAACGGAAATCAGGGGACATAAATTAACTGCATATTGGGCGGCAGAGCAATCTATTAATTTCTATATGAAATGTTCGAAGCCATTTGAATGTCGTATAATAGAAGATACCATTATTGATCATGGCGGGAAACGGCAGCCACGTTGTAAGGCGTTGTTGAAATTCAAAACTCAACCGGATGAGCAAGTGATGGTGAAAATAGGTATTTCGGCTGTAGATATGAATGGGGCCCGTCAGAATCTGGAAAAGGAAATTCCAGAATGGGATTTTGAGGGTGTCCGTCAGAAAGCATCCCGGGAATGGGATAAATATTTGTCTAAAATAGATATAGCCACAAAGGATGATACCCACCGGAGAATCTTCTACACAGCTATGTATCATACAGCGATATGCCCGAATCTATTTATGGATGTGGATGGACGTTATCGGGGAATGGATCTGGAAAATCATCAAGGTGATGTACAGAAACCTATTTACACTATTTTCTCTTTATGGGATACGTTTCGTGCTCTTCATCCTCTTTTCTCTATTATTGATCCGCAATTGAATAATGATTTTATATACTCATTGCTCCAAAAGCATAAAGAAGGGGGAATATTTCCGATGTGGGATTTGGCTTCAAACTATACGGGGATAATGATCGGTTATCATGCTGTCTCATTAATAGCTGACGCTTATACGAAGGGGTATTCGGATTTTGACTTACATGAGGCATATAATGCGTGTCTGCGGGCGGCGGAGTTCGATATGTCAGGAATTAAGTGTCCTCCGTTGATTATGCACCATTTGATGCCGATGGCCAAATATTATAAGGACACCGTAGGTTATATACCTTGTGATCTTGAGAATGAATCGGTTGCAAAAGCGTTGGAATATGCTTATGATGATTATTGCATTTCTATTCTGGCAAAGGCGGTTAATGACGAGAAGAACTATGAGAAATACAGTCGCATGGCAAAAGCCTATAAATTGTATTTCGACCCTTCTGTCCGTTTTATGAGAGGAGTCGATTCTAAAGGAAAATGGGATGTTCCTTTTAATCCGAAAGCTTCTTCACATCGCAGTGATAATTATTGTGAAGGCAATGCATGGCAATGGACATGGTTCGTCCCTCATGATATTGATGGCTTAGTGCAGCTAATGGATGGAAAAGAAGCATTCATTGAGAAATTGGATTCTTTATTCACAATTGATTCCAGGCTGGAGGGTAGTAGTGCTTCTGCTGACATAAGTGGCTTTATTGGGCAATATGCACATGGAAATGAACCGAGTCATCATATTATTCATATGTATAATTATGTAAATAGGCCGTGGCGAACCCAGGAGTTGGTGGATCAAGTTTTTAAAGAATTATATCAAGATACACCGGATGGATTGTCCGGTAATGAAGATTGTGGACAGATGTCTGCATGGTATATACTAAATGCAATGGGATTTTATCAAGTTTGTCCGGGTAAACCTGTATACTCCATAGGGAGGCCGTTATTTGACCGTGTAGTGATAAACTTGGCGGATAATAAGTCATTCACTATCGTTTCAAAGAATAATTCAGAGGAAAATAAATATATTCAGTCGGTAACATTAAACGGAAAATCATTGAACACACCTTTTTTCAGTCATCAGGATATTGTATCCGGAGGTCGGCTTGAAATAGTAATGACTGACAAACCGACAAAATGGGGGATGAGATAAATGTATTCTATAACAATAAAATGATTAAATATGAAGGTTAAAATTATATTGAGTGGCTTAGGTTTGTTGGGACTGGTATCTTGTGGGGTTAAGACTCCTCCAGAGCAGAAAGGTGAACCTTTCGGAATCAATATTGCTTGCGCCGAGTTTGGTAATAATTTTCCCGGTGAGTGTGGTAAGGATTATGGTTATCCTACTGTGGAGGATTTGAAATATTGGCAAGAAAAAGGGTTGAGTCTGATCCGTATGCCTTTTAAATGGGAGCGTTTGCAGCATGAACCGGGAGGTAAACTTCACTCACCGGATTTGCAGGCTATCAAGGATTTTGTTACGGCTGCCGAACGATTGGATATGAAGGTTATATTGGATATGCATAATTATTGCCGCAGATATCATAATGGTAAAGTACAGATAATAGGGCAAGATGATATTACTAACGAACATTATGCTGGATTCTGGAAGAAAATGGCCGATGAGTTTAAAAACTATACGAATATTTATGGTTATGGGTTAATGAACGAACCTTATGATTTGGGTGAAGATATTTTCTGGATTAGTATGGCGCAGTCAGCTATTGATTCTATTCGTGTGTCAGATTCCAATACGGCCATAATAGTTGGTGGTAATCATTGGAGTTCTGCTTCTAAATGGAAGCATGTAAGTGATACACTCAAGTATTTGAAAGACCCGTCAGATAAATTGCTGTATGAGGCTCATTGCTATTTTGATAAAGATAATTCGGGGACATATAAATATAGTTACGAAGAAGAAGAGGGTACTCCTGATAAAGGGGTGGAACTAGTCACTCCTTTTGTCGAGTGGTTAAAGGAGAATGGTTTGAAAGGATTTATAGGTGAATATGGTATTCCGGTGAATGATCCGGATTGGGAAGTTACTTTGGATAATTTTCTGTCCTATTTGTCTGCAAACGGTATCAATGGGACATACTGGGCTTCCGGCTCTTGGTGGCCGGATGATGCAGTTATGGTGATTCCGACCTATAAAGGAGGGGTGGAGCGTTCTCAAGTAAAGATTCTGGAAAAGTATAAAGAAGCGAATATTATAAAATGAAGCGGTTACTTCTGACATATTTATTGCTGGCTTCATTTATGATTATGGCATTTCCTGCTGTGTCTGACTGGGGAAATATGATTCCGTTTAGTCATGGAGACCTTGAAGTAGATTGCAGTAAACGGTATTTGCAGCATGAAGACGGGACTCCGTTTCTATATTTAGGAGACACGGCGTGGGAGATGTTTGCCCGTTTGAGTGGAGAGGAAGCAGAGCGTTATTTGGAAAATCGCCGGTTAAAAGGTTTCACTGTAATTCAATCTGTTATTCTGACGGAGCTGGATGATTTCTCAACTATATCGGGAACGCCCCTGTTGACGGATGAGGCTAACATTACATTGAGTACTGATTATTTGGATCATGTTGATTATATTCTCCAAATGGCGGCATCAAAAGGATTGTATGTGGCTTTGTTACCAACATGGGGAGATAAAGTCGACAAACAGTGGGGGCGAGGTCCGGAACTGTTTAATGTAAAAAACGCTCGTGAATACGGTCGCTTTCTGGGAGCTCGTTATGTTTCTTATCCGAATATAATCTGGGTAATAGGAGGTGATAGAAGCGGTGGTGAGAAGAACAAAGATATTTGGAAAGCAATGGCTGAAGGTATCAGGGAAAAGGACTCCCGGCATTTAATGACTTATCATCCGCATGGAGAACATTCTTCATCCATGTGGTTTCATAATGAAACATGGTTAGATTTTAATATGTTTCAAAGCGGGCATTGCCAGGAGTCTTATGAAATTTATCGCCGATTGCTACTTCCGGATTTGTTCCTGGAGCCGAGGAAACCTGTGATGGATGGTGAACCTCGCTATGAAGACATACCCCGTAATTTCAGACCGAAGGATGGACGTTTTATGGCATATGATGTCCGAAAGTCTTTGTATCAGAGTATGTTGTCCGGAGCATGTGGTTATACTTATGGTTGCAATAATGTCTGGCAAATGTATACTGCTAAGTATATTCCGATGTGCGAAGCACGTATTCCCTGGTATGATTCTCTTGATTTGGAAGGTGCAGGACAATTGATTTACTTTCGTCGTTTGTGGAATATGTTTTCTTTTAAAAATGGAAAAACATTTTTCGGGATGATAAGTAGTGTAAAAGATGGAGTTGATGAAGCTGTGGCTTTTGGCGGAAATGACTATTTAGTGTGTTATTTCCCGGAAAGCGGGCGATGGAAACTGAACTTGAAGGATTGGAAAGCAGATTGCTATTCTTTAAGGTGGATGAACCCGCGTAATGGCTTGATATTTGAGGGAGGTATTGATTCAAGAGTAAGTTTGGAAATCAATACGCCGGATAATAGTGAAAAAGAAGATTGGGTATTAATATTAGAAAAATGATAAGGATAGTATTATGAAAAATTGTATGTTAAATGACTTGAAAGTTAAGCATGAAGTATTGCTTACTCGTAAGAATATACAGATGGAGACGACAAACGGCATTTATTGTCGTTATAAATATCCTGTATTGACAGCTGATCATGCGCCATTGATCTGGCGTTATGATTTTAACCCGGTAACCAATCGTTTTATGGAGGAACGCATCGGAGTTAATGCAGTGATGAATTCTGGTGCCATTAAGTTGGATGGTAAATATTATTTAATGGTTCGTGTGGAAGGCATGGACCGTAAGTCATTTTTTGCTATAGCTGAAAGCGATAGTCCGGTAGACCGTTTCAGGTTTTGGGATTTTCCGGTACTGATGCCGGAAACGGAGATTCCTGATACAAATATGTATGATGCCCGGCTCACTGCTCATGAAGATGGCTGGATTTATGCAATTTTCTGTGCGGAACGCAAGGATCCGGCTGCCCGTCCGGGAGATTTATCTTCGGCGGTGGCATTTGCTGCAATTGCCCGAACAAAAGATCTGAAAAACTGGGAACGTTTACCGGACCTGGTGACGAAGAGTCAGCAACGTAATGTAGTGCTGCATCCGGAGTTTGTGGATGGTAAATATGCGTTGTATACTCGTCCGCAGGATGGATTTATAGATGCGGGAAATGGCGGTGGTATAGGATGGGCGCTCGTTGATGATATTACTCATGCCGAAGTCAAAAAGGAAAAGATTATTAATTCCCGCTTTTATCATACCATCAAGGAACAGAAAAATGGAGAAGGTCCGCATCCTATCAAAACCTCAAAAGGGTGGTTGCATCTGGCTCATGGTGTGCGCGGGTGTGCTGCAGGTTTGAGATATGTTTTATATTTGTATATTACTTCGTTGGAAGATCCGACGGAGGTGATAGCTGAACCGGCCGGTTATTTTATGGCTCCGGTCGGTGAAGAAAGAGTGGGAGACGTTTCTAACGTGTTGTTTGCGAATGGCTGGATAAGAGACGAGAATAAAGTATATATTTATTATGCTTCATGTGATACCCGTATGCATGTGGCGGAAACTGATATTGAACATTTGTTGGATTATTGTTTCAACACACCGGCAGATGATTTCCGTTCAATAAAATCAGTCCAGAATATATATAAGTTAGTGAATAAGAATAAGGCATATTTAGCTTCTTTAAAGTAGGTTGTTATGGAAAATGAACATATTAAACTGAAGGAGAAGATTGGATATGGATTAGGGGACGCGGCTTCTTCTATGTTTTGGAAGTTGTTTACTATGTATCTGTTGTTCTTTTACACGGATGTGATAGGACTTTCGGCTGCAGTGGTGGGTACTATGTTTTTGGTTACTCGTATTTGGGATACATTTCTGGATCCTTTTATCGGTGTTTTGGGAGATCGTACAGAAAGTCGTTGGGGGAAATTTCGGCCTTATCTGTTGTGGGTGGCTGTTCCGTTTGGAATTTGTGGAATCCTAACTTTCTCTTCATGGGGGGAAAGTGAAACTGCTAAGATTGTTTATGCTTATGTTACTTATACGTTGATGATGATGATTTATTCCTTGATTAACGTACCATATGCATCTTTATTGGGAGTCATGTCGGTCAATCCGCAGACTCGTACGGAGTTTTCTTCCTATCGTATGACTTTTGCTTTCGGGGGCAGTATACTCGTTCTGGCATTAGTTGAGCCATTGACTGACTTCTTTAGTAGGATGAAGCTGGTTGATGGTTTACCTTCAATGGCTTTCGGTTGGCAGATGGCTGCCGTCGTTTTTGCTGTTATGGCCACTTGTATGTTCTTGTTGACTTTTCTGTGGACAAAGGAGCGGATTCGTCCGATTCTTGAAAAGAAAAGTTCTCTGAAGAGTGATTTGAAAGATTTGGGAGTGAATAAACCTTGGTGGATTCTTTTAGGAGCCAGCGTGATGGTGCTTGTGTTCAACTCTTTGCGTGATGGTGCAGCTGTGTTTTATTTCAAATATTATGTGGAGGGGGCGGACTTATGGTCGTTTTCCATCATGGATGCGTCACTGACTTTGATCACTATTTATTTGGTGCTGGGGCAGGCTTTTAATATCGTCGGCATTTTATGTGTACCGGCTCTGACGCGTGCGATAGGTAAAAAACTAACATTTCTTTCTGCCATGGCGGTTGCAACGGTATTGAGTATTATTTTTTATTTCTTACCTAAAGATATGGTTGTTGCTATCCTGTCGATGCAGATTCTGATTAGTTTCTGTGCAGGTATCGTTTCGCCGCTGATGTGGTCCATGTATGCAGATATAGCCGATTATTCGGAATGGAAAACGGGACGTCGGGCGACGGGGTTAATCTTTTCATCTTCATCTATGTCTCAAAAGCTTGGTTGGACGATAGGAGGTTCTTTGAGTGGCTGGCTATTGTTCTATTTCGGTTTTGAGGCAAATGTGGTTCAGACGGAAACAGCATTGACTGGCATTTGCCTGATGATGAGCGTTCTGCCTGCATGTGCTACATTATTTTCTGTTTTATTCATTTCGGGATATCCGTTAAATGAAAAGAAAATATCGGAGATTACGAAAGAGTTGGAAGTCCGTAGAAAAGAAGTTTGAAAGAAGATATAAAAGAAAAAGATGTTATATATTTTGTATGGCTGGTGACTTTGTGGCGTACGGACGCTGGAAAGGTGAAAGTGATCGGTGCATAAAGATTGTCAATTTAGTTGGAAAGGATAAAGTTATGTTATTGAGAATATATTTATCATATTTGTGTTTCTTTTTAGTAATGTATTCACCTGCTCTGCAGGCACAGCCGTCCAGACAAATGGTGGAAGTAGGGATTTCACCTCAACAGAAGAAATTTGATTATTCTCTGGGTGAACAAGTTGATTTTAATGTTACTGTCAAGGTGTCGGGTATTCCGGTTAGGAGCGTGGTCACTTATTCGATAGAAGAGGATATGATGGAGCCTTTGAAACAAGATTCGTTGATGTTGCCGGATGGAACCGGACGTATTAAGGGCGGGACGATGAAAAAAAGTGGATTTTTGCGTTGTAAGGTTGAGGCTGTTTATGACCATTGCCGTTATGAAGGCCTGTGTACGGTAGGTTTTGAGCCGGAAAAGTTGGTGCCGACAGTTATAATGCCGACAGATTTTAATGCTTTTTGGGATAGGCAGTTGGCAGAGACAGCTTGTGTACCTATGAATGTCCGGTTGCAATTAATTCCGACTTCTTGTACAGAGAACGTCAATGTCTATCATCTTGGTTTGGGGGTATTTGCCTCGAATACCAGAGTATATGGTATCCTTTGTGTACCGAAGAAAGAGGGGAAGTATCCGGCTATTTTGAAAGTACCCGGGGCGGGTGTACGCTCATATACAGGTGATGTGGCTACGGCTGAAAATGGTTTTATAACTTTAGAACTAGGTATCCATGGTATTCCGGTGAACTTGCCGCAAACTGTGTATGATGCTTTAGCCAATGGTGCACTAAATGGTTATCCCACGATGAATATGGATTCTCGTTCTAATTTTTATTATCGGCGAGTTTATTTGAGTTGCGTGAGGGCGGTTGATTATTTAGCTACGTTACCACAGTATGACGGGACTAATCTGTTTGTGGCTGGAGGAAGTCAAGGGGGGCACTGTCTATTGTAACGGCAGCGTTGAATCCGAAAGTAAAGGCAATTATGACCTTTTATCCCGCACTTTGTGACCTGACTGCTTATCTTTGTGGTCGTGCAGGTGGGTGGCCGCATTATTTCCGTAATTGTGAGGAAAATCCGGCATTGAAATCCAAAGTGGAAACTGCAGCTTATTATGATGTTGCTAATTTTGCAAGGAGACTTGATGTGCCTTGTTATATGTCGTTTGGGTATAATGACATAGTTTGTCCGCCTACAACAATCTATAGTACATATAATATGATTCAGTCAGAGAAGAAACTATTCGTGGTAGAGGAGACAGGACATTATAATTATCCGGAACAATGGAATAAAGGTTGGGATTGGATGATGAAGTTCAGAAAATAAAAATAGTTTGAAATGAAAAAAATAAGTAGTTTACTTTTGTTGCTTGTGCTCGTTTGTTTTTATGGAAATGCACAGAATAAAGATCGATATACGATATTATTGTCGGGGGCATCTTTTGCCGAACCCAATAATAAATGGTTTGAGATGGGATGCCGGGCATTGGGAACTGTACCTGTTAACCGTGCAGTATCCAGCGAGTCGATTGCGAATACGGCTAACCGAATGGCTGAAGGAACACTCTATTCTTCTAAAGAATTGGATGAAATTGATGTGTTTGTCATCATGCAGGTACATGATAAAGATGTATTTCATTCGGATCATCTGAAAGAAAATTATAAAGATTATGTGCTTCCTTTTGATGCTTCCGATTATGCTGCGTGTTATGATTATGTTATCAAGCAGTATATATCCGAATGTTACAATCAGAAGTTTAATTTGGTGTCAAAGTACTATAACTCACCATATGGAAAACCGGCGTTGATTGTATTGTGTACTCATTGGAACGATAGTCGTCCGATGTTCAATAGTACTATACGTATGCTTGCAGAGAAGTGGGGGTTTCCAGTTGTTGAGTTTGACAAATACATTGGTTTCTCGAAGAGGCAGAAACATCCTGTGACAGGTGAGCAGTTTAGTCGTATTTTTACAGGCGGTGATACGCAGGTTGCTTATGGTGAAGTTTATGGGTGGCATCCGTTACATGGAGAGAAATCTTATATACAGCAACGTATGGCTGCTATCTTTGCGGATACGATGCGCCGGATTTTATTGCCAAAGGAGTTTATCAGTGAATGAAATTTTGTGAGATGGCTGTGGCAGAAATTGTATTATAGTTTCGGTTGTGTAAATATACTGGCGATTGTTAGTGTGAAATAAGTATTAGTTTTTTATTTATTAATATGAATGAAAAGGTTCCCGATATTATTATTGTCGGGAGCCTTTTTTTATTTTCAGGTATTATAAATTAATACCACTGTGTATGCCACATAACAAAGTATCATAATCCCTCCTTCGATTCTTGTAATCGTTCTCTTGGCAAAGAACAACCCGAATAACCAAAGCAGAATACCGGAACCTACTAATGTAAACAAGTCGAAATTGGTGATTCCGCTAAGGTGGAGAGGAGTGATGCTCGCGCTGCATCCCAGTACAAAGAATATATTGAAGAGGTTACTACCAATCACATTTCCAATGGCAATTTCCGGATTTTTCTTTAATGCGGCAACGATAGACGTAGCCAGTTCCGGGAGAGAAGTCCCTCCTGCAACCAGTGTCAGTCCGATAATCGATTCGCTGACACCCAGGTTGCGGGCGATGCCCGTGGCACCGTCGACAAACAACTGCCCTCCATAAATAAGGGCGGCCAAGCCTCCGATGATGTAAAGAATGGATTGCCACCAAGGCAGTGATTTGATTTCTGTTTCCTCTTCTATGACCGGATGTTCTGCCTGTTGTTCCGTTGTAACCGGCTTGGAAGCGATGGCAAAAGTGTAGCCCATGAAAATGACAAAGAAGCAAAGCAACAACAAGCCGTCTACTCTGTTCAGGATATTCTCCGGAGCTTTATCCAAAAATACATCATTGGCACAAATCAGCAAGACAATAGAAGAAAGTATGCAGAGCGGAATCTCTTTTCTAAGTGTATTGCGGGTGATGACAATCGGGGCGAATAATGCCGTGCAGCCTACAATCATCAATGTATTGAAAATGTTACTTCCCACCACGTTGCCTATGGCAATATCCGCGCTTCCTTTGAGAGCAGAAGATACACTGACCGTCAGTTCCGGGGCAGAAGTACCGAATGCAACGATGGTAAGTCCGATCACGATGGGAGGGATGCGGAAACGCTTGGCTACCGAGGCGGCACCGTCTGTTAATCCGTTAGCTCCTAGAAGAATGAGGATTAATCCCCCGATAAGTAATAATATATTCATGCTTTTTCTCTTTTAGTGGCAAAGATAATCAATTTGGAAATGGTAATGTCAAAAACAATCCGTATGTTTGCTCTGTTTTTATGAAAAGTTAGATTAACCTTAAATTATAACCAAGGGATATAAGGTATGGAAATAAATAAAATAAAACGGTCGTTACTGATGTTGTTCCTTTCTTTTTTGGCAATCGGGGCGCAGGCACAGTTGGAACAGGCGGTTAAGAAGATATTTGCCGGAGATACAATAACGAACGGACACGTTCCTTTGAAACGGGATTCGGACTCTATCCATCTGGCGGATATGCGGAAATCGTTGGAAGAAGCCCGGCTCAATGAGGCGAATATGCGGATGGAAATGGAGCAGATGAAGCTCCAGATGGCTACTGCCGACTCCGTCAAGTATGTACAGCAGCGACAGCGTATCGACTCTCTGCGTCAGTTCACTAAGGGAATACCGGTAGTGGCGGACGGTGATACCTTATTCTACCTTTTCACCAAACGAGGCGGATATACTCCTCAGCAACGTGCCCAAATGACCGGTGCAGCGATTGAAGAGATAGGAAGACGCTTTAATCTACAACCCGACTCTGTGGCTATCGACCATTCGGACATTGTTTCCGATTTGATGTACGGCAGCAAAGTACTGCTTTCTCTTACCGATCAGGATGCTTTGTGGGAAGGAGTTTCCCGTGATTCGTTGGCTAAGGAAAGACAGCAGAACGTCATTACCAAACTGCATGAGATGAAAGCGGAGCACGGACTTTGGCGGATGGCAAAGCGTGTGCTCTATTTTGTGTTGGTAATTGTGGGACAGTATTTCCTGTTCCGCTTGACCAACTGGTTGTTCCGTAAACTGAAAGCGCGTATCCTGCGCCTGAAAGATACGAAGATAAAACCGGTATCCATCCAGGGGTATGAATTGCTGGATGCGCAGAAACAGGCGAACCTGTTGGTATTCCTGTCCAGTATCGGGCGGTATATATTGATGGGATTGCAACTACTGTTTACCGTACCGTTGATTTTCATCATCTTCCCCCAGACGGAAGGACTGGCATACCAACTGTTAGGATATATATGGAATCCGATTCGCGGTATCTTTGTGGGTATTATCGACTATGTGCCCAAATTGTTTACTATCATCGTTATCTGGTATGCCGTGAAATACTTGGTACGTCTCGTCTTGTATCTGGCACGTGAGGTGGAAGCAGGACGGCTCAAAATCAACGGCTTCTACCCGGACTGGGCGATGCCAACTTTCCATATCGCTCGTTTCCTGCTCTATGCATTTATGATTGCGATGATTTATCCTTATCTCCCGGGTTCCGATTCCGGAGTGTTCCAAGGTATTTCGGTATTTGTCGGATTGATTGTTTCGCTCGGATCAAGTACGGTTATTGGCAATATCATCGCTGGATTGGTTATCACTTATATGCGTCCGTTTAAGATGGGTGACCGGATTAAATTGAATGATACCACCGGAGATATCATCGAAAAGACTCCTCTAGTGACACGTATTCGGACTCCTAAAAATGAGGTTGTGACTGTTCCCAATTCATTTATCATGTCGTCTCATACGGTAAACTACAGTACTTCGGCACGTGAATATGGACTGATTATTCACTCGGAAGTATCTATCGGTTATGATATTCCCTGGCGACAGGTTAATCAGATACTGATTGATGCTGCGTTGAATACTCCCGGAGTGGTGGATGATCCGCGTCCGTTTGTGTTAGAGACTTCTTTGAGCGACTGGTATCCGGTCTATCAAATTAATGCTTATATCAAACAAGCAGATAAAATGGCACAGATTTATTCGGATTTGCATCAGAATATTCAGGATAAATTTAATGAAGCCGGCATTGAAATTATGTCGCCGCACTATATGGCTGTACGGGATGGAAATGAGACAACCACTCCCAAAGAGTATCAGAAAAGTAACAATCCTTCCAATAAGGCGGGGGAAGAAAGTAAATCTGAATAGTTATTACTGTCGCCGCCATTATTGCTGTTGTGTTGTATAATGAATATCAAAACGTCCGTTAGTCAGACGTTTGCCGTTGCCGAAGGTTGCACTGATAATATTCAATTCTGGGTCGAAATGGCTTATAAAAGCTGTTCCGTCTTCCAGTTCTTCTCCTCTGAACCGTATATCGGTGAGAGTTGCTTCTTTGCCTTCCTGGGGAGATAAAATGATGAAGTGTATGTTGATGTCAGGTTTGACGGAAACATTGACGGATAGTTTGTCCTCCTCCGGATAGTAGTGGAATGAATCATACGTCCAGACATACGAGTGCCCCCAATTCAGGTATCGTCCTCCCACATAAATCCATCCGTCCATCAGACAGCCAAAGGTGTTGGCACCTGTAGTGGTGACAGAAGGTAAAACTGTGATGTCAATCGATTCATCTTCCGTACAGCTCCAAAAGCTGATAATGGAAAAAAGAATGAGTATATATTTCTTCATAGTGCTTTTTTTGAGTGAATGTTAGAAATAATAGGATAATCCCGTAGTGAAATTTATTCGTGTGAGGTTGGTATCATTATTGCCATCGAGTTTTACAATAACCCTTTCTCCGTGATAGTGGGTTCTAATTCTAAGCAGTTCACTATACATATATTGTACTCCTAGACTGACTCCCAGATTGGGATTCAGTTTATAGGTAAGATTGGCATTGGTCAGGAGACCAATAGTGAAGGCTTTCACTTTCCGTGTTTTGCCGAACACCTCACTGTTGTTCCGTAGAATGACTCCACCGGGACCAGTTGTTACGCGGATTTGCCAATGTTTGGTGTTGGCATTACACATTCCGATTTGAGTACCAATGAAATGAACCCATAAATGGTCCTTCCCTTCAGGATGACTTCCTTTGGAAGAAAATCCGGAGTAGATTCCTCCAAAGACAAAACGTTTGAGAGGGCGGAAATTATATTGTCCATCCCAGCTTACGCCTTGTGCGAGTGTACGTTGGTAACTGTGGGTACTTAACGTGAGTGTAGGAGGGTGATGGAACATAACACCGTAGCCCGCGTGAAAAGAGAACTCGTGTCGCTCAAAATCTCTCTGTGAGAAAAGTAGAGTGTGACAGGACAAGGTGAATGCGATTAGTAATAGAATGGCTTTTATGAGTGTTTGATTCATCTGGATTAGTTTAGATTGTGTTTCTTTTTTGCAAAAATAGAAAATAGTTCAGACTTTCTCACAGCGAATCAGAACTTTTTGCCCATTATTTAATGTACTGGCAAATAAGTAGGTATCTCCTCCTTCAGCCAAATGGATTCGTTTGCGGAGTTCGGCTACTGTGGCGGGGAAGTTACGGACAGTTACATTTGCTTTTTTCAGGTCTGCCAGATTCTCCTTTACTTCTTTTTTATTGAAACTGCACTGGTTGACAATACGGAATATTCTTCCGGGGAAGTTTTCAATGAAAGTATCGGAAGTATAAAGATGGCTATTGGGATGCAGTTTGCGGACAGGATAGGCTGCTGCAATGCTTCGGAAAGCACCGGCTTTCAGAAGGGAGGCATTCGGTTCGTAAAGATAGGTTTCTAAAGAATCCGTATATGTGCATTCGCTGCATTGTTCCTGTTCGCGGGTGAATACAAAGTGTTGTTCTTCTTGAGTCCCTTTCGTGGAGAGGTTCACGCAATGAATGGAGATTTCTGTCGGTGATGTTTGTCCGAGTAGGATAAGTAGTTCCTTACATTCGTTGTTGACGGACAGAATGTGAACTTCCTGTGTCTGTTTCAACTCCTTCAGTGCCAATGAAAGATCGAGCATGGGGGAGAGTTTTATCATTACCCGGTTGGCTTTTTGAAGTAAAAGCTCTTCCAGTTCGGCTACGTTTGGTTCGCAGTCGGAGATGGCAACCGTTTTTCCGCCGTGCTCATTGCGACGCGCGGGGTCGAGGAAAAGGCAGTCTACGGGGGACATTGCTTGCAGGTAGGTTACTCCATCTTCGTTTTTTATGTTTATATGGTTTAGATTCAGTACGGGAAAGTTATGTGCTGCTATTTCGCAGAGTTCTTCCTGACGTTCTACGTAAGTGGCGGATTTGAATCCGGTGGCAAGAAAAGAACAGTCAATGCCGAATCCGCCGGTGAGGTCGGTCAGAGAATCTCCCTGCAAAAGACGTGCTTTGTAGCGGGCGGTGATTTCTGAAGAGCATTGTTCCAGCGACAGATGTTTCGGATACCATATCTTTTCTATTTCCCACCATGAGGGAATCTTTTCGGCTGCTACCTTCCTTCCTGCAATTTGGGTGATGGCAGTTGGCATATCTATATCCGGGTACTTTTTAGCTTGTAAAGCCAGCACACGTACATCGTCCGATGAATGTTCGCGAATAAAAAGTTGGGTTTCAGGAGAGATTTGCATCATGGTGTTATTGTGTTATAGGATATTACAATGAATCGTCGAGCTCTGATTATGGGGTTGTTGAGTGTCGGTTATGGTATTAACTTATACTTCTGTTTGGCTACGTCCCGGCTGCAAAAATTGAAATGCCACCATTCGCTGGGTAATGCACGGAATCCGGCCTCTTTCATCACTTTTCGTAGCAGTAACCGGTTCTGACGCTCTGTTTCACTCATTTTTCCATTATGTACCAATCCGATCTCGTCTGTGATGTGTGCTTCCATGCCTAAGTGGTCTACTTTGGTTCCCATCGGCAGGGGTTGTCCCAGAGAGTCTTGGATGCTGATGTCTACTGCCAGTCCGTAGTTGTGTAACCCGCCTCCACGGTTGGGGTTGGAGACATATTTATATTTGGACGTTCCTTCCACTACGTTCCACATCTTTTTCTGTACCGACATGGGACGTGCCGCATCGTAAATGATAAGACTATAAGACGGGTGTAGTTTCTTTAAGGCTTTTTGTGCTTCTATCAGAGCGTATGCCGCATCCGGATGCAGGTAGGCTTCCGTTAAGTTGTCGTAAAGCACTTCGCCTGTGAAATTATCAGCCTGTGTATACATCAGTTTTACAACGAGACTGCTATCCAGGTCAGCTATATTGACGAGTCCTAATGAGTCCATGTAGAGAGCCATTTCGCTTCGTTCCGGTGGTGAGATGATGGAACATTCTTCGCATGGTTGTATATCCTCCGTCGTTTGTTCGTATTCCATGAGGGGAGTGCTCTCCTTTTCCTTATGGCTGGAAAAGAAGGAGCATCCTGTCAGCAGTAAACAGAAAATAGCTAAACTATATTTTAGAATAATCATTCAACCTTTTGTATTTAGTGTGCCAAAGATACTTCTTTTTGGCTTTAGCTCCAATAAGCTACCTCTCTTACCGTTGGATATTAGCTACTGCTTTCTTCAGATTGGCCACTCCTTTCCATGCGTCAAGCAGGTGCAAAACGTGTTCGTCTTCGGCTTTGCTGTGGTTGATGGATAACAGCTCTGCATATATTTCTAGTAATTTCTTTAAGTCTTTGACAGGCTTTTCTGGAAGTCCGGTCAACATTGCCACGATTAGTTTCTCTAATTCCCGGTTATGCAGCGGACTGACGTTTATCATTTGTTGCTGTATCAGGTCAGTGAGTCTTTTCAGCGGTCCCCAGCCGGTATGTTGATGCGAACCTAAGATACTGCCTATGCGTCCACTGTCTATGGAGCCTTGACCTACACGCTCTATCCAGATTTCGGCTGCATAGGAACGGGAAGTTTTATCGGCTACCAGCATGCAAGTGGCTTCCAGCAGGTAAGACACTTCGTGCCATGTATGCCTTAACTGATGAAGCGCTTCAATAGCAGCTTGGGTGATACCTGCTTCCCTTACCTCATTTAACGTCGGGGCGTATATGGCACTGCGGATGCACCATACCAATAGTGGCTCCGGTATATTGGGAGTTAACCATGCCAAACGTGGTAAGTCGTTCTGTATGTCGTCAAAACGTTCTATCTGTGGGTACATTTCAACCAGTAACGGATGCGGATCGTATGAATAGTAACTGACTCTTTCATTATATTTGTCTTTATTGATGACATGAGAGTTCTCGCTTTCCGGAATATCGAAAGTAAGAGTTGAACAAATCCATTCTACCGTTTTCTTGTTATAATCCGTGTACGAGTCAGTATACTGATAGGTTCTCCATTTAAAGTTTCCAGTCAGAAATTCACGTGGACTTTTATTGTAAGAGAAGTCTTTAAATTCAGAATAGATTGTTTCCGGTGATTTCATTAATCCTGCCATCATCCACCAGGAAGGATGATTGAAAGGTGGTTGGGGGAGTACATCTTTTTCTCCCAGCAAAAAAGTGAGCAGGTGCCGGTATTCTCCTTTCAAACTTCGGAGGAGCAGAGGAAGCTCTTGCGACGAACTTTCCAGTGCCACTCGTGAAAGTGCTGTTTGCATATCCATATCGTCCGGTTCGGCATTTGCCTGCTGATATTGTTTTAACCTTTCTATCAGGGTTTCCGGAGCGATAAACATCGGTGTATGAGTGGGAGTGGACAATAGGGGCAAAGGTTTCTCCTTGCTTTCCAGAAGGTCTAATGTCCGGCATAACAGTTGCTTATGAACGGGGAACTTTATTTTTTTGTTCGTCTTTTCACGAATGGTGAGTTTTTGCAGATTACGATACCCCCATTTGCCTTTTTGAAGTTCGTCTTTTTGTACCATTTTCAGATGTAAGTTGTTTAACTCTTGGGCTTCTTCAGGGAAACGTTTAATCAGCAGTTTGGCATAGTCAAGGAGGAAGGTGGCCATTAACTGGTCTAATATACCATTTCGGGAACTTCCTCCGCTCATCAGCAATTTGTAGGCACGTTGGAGAATAGGGGTCCATTGAGAGATTTGTTTTGCTTCCTGTTGCCAGTCCCATTTCACTAAGGCTCCGAGTAACAGGTCGAAGTGATAGATCTCGTTCACGTCGAGCACTTGGCTGGCTAGAAATATCAGGTCTTCAGTGGAAGTGATTTCCTGTATCCGGTTGTCTTCACGGATGATAGGGAGTATTGGCTCATACGTGAAAGAGGCGGAATCTTCCGGCTCGTTATTCTCCAAATACGCTTTCAGCTCCTTTTTAGTATTAGCCAACATGGTTTCCGTATATATGGAAAGTATCTCTTTTAATGTGGTGGATGCCGTCTCTCCATACGTCTGAATAAGTTTGACTATCTTGCTTTGGGTGGATTCTTCCCGGCTCATCAGTCCTTGTGCGGCTGCACAACAGATAGTGTCGCGATGTTCTTTTCTTTCTTTTGCCAGCTTATGGAGTACTGCCAGTGTGTTTTGGTGAATCGCTTTCACGTCCGAAGCAAAAAGCACGGAAGTCTGACTTAGAAACTCTTCAGCCTGGAATTGTGGGTGAGTGCATAAGTTCTTCAGCAGTCCGAGTATGATATTTACCGGACGGCTGTGAGGGGCGGACAGAACGGCAAACATTTCCGGTTGTAGTGTTAGTTGTTCTTCTGTACTGGGGTTAAGTGCGGTAAACATGCCTGCAAACCAACTGCTTAGGTTTTTGTTCAGATTCCGGTTGACGGCAAGCAGAGATTCTTTTAATACACGCATACGATCTAGTTGACCGTGTTCTACGAAGTATCTGAAAGAGAAATAAGGCTGTCCGCCTGTACGATTATCCGTCCAGTTTTGTCCGCAATCGTATTGGAACAGATACCAGATATGTTCTTTGAGTGTGATTGCCCGCTTTTGCAGGAAATCGGTATTGTTCATGTAGTTCACCAGATAACCGGCGATGGTTTGCGGAGAGGGTGTTAGGGTGAGTACTCCCTGTTCTATCCAATCCATCAGAGTTTCGTAATTCATTCCATAGAAACCGCCAAATTCCCTGCTTTCACCCTCTTTGAAGAAACTGTCGAGCCAGGAAGGAATATACCACGGAATCAATTCGTTCAGCTGTTCTGTATAGATTCCCCATTCGTGTTTGCGGAATTCTTTTAGCGAATAGATGACGAGGGCGGTAAGATTGATGATACGATGCTGTTCGGGAGTTCCGCGTGTACCGTATGTATTCTCGTTAAGTTGCACGAATTTATTGTAGTGTTCTTCCAATTTGTTAAGGCAGGGAACAAGCGTTTTTCGTTCTTCCTGCGTTAATCCTTGCAGAAAAGGGATGATGGCATCGCCTTGTCCTTTTTCTACTATCTCGTTGAGGCGTTCTTCTATGGTCATAATCATGAATTTGTTATAGGTTGTTGAGTGAAGTCGTCACTTTTTTCAGGTTGCTGTTTGTGCCCCATTCTTGTAGGCGTTGCAGGATTTGTTCGTCTGTAACCTTGCTGTGGTTGATGGTCAATAGCTCCAGATAAAGTTCGAGCAGTTGTTTGAGTCCGGTAACGGGTTTGTCTGGCAATCCGCCTATAAATTCTGTGAGCAGTGCTTCCAGTTGCTGGTTGTGGAAAGTACTTCGTTTGTACATGCTTTCGTACACTTGGGTGGTGAAGCGTTTTAGTGGAGCAAGTTCCATCTGGATGAGGCGGGCCAGGATTTCTCCTACCCGGTGATTGTTTATTCTTCCTGTGGATATTCCTTCTACCCATAATTCGGCTGCATAGGAACGGACTGTTTTGTCTACAAAAAGCAGCGAACCACTTAGTAGGAGTAAACTCATCTCTTTGAGCGGGCAGTGGAAAGACAACAACATGCGCAAGGCACAGGCGAGGGTGCGTTTGCTGTCTTCCTGCGGAGTGCCGAAAGTCATGTAGCAAGTGATAATCTGGGCTATTAATGGTTCCGGGCGGTTGGGAAAGCAGCATAACAAAGGTTCCATGTAACGGGAATCATCCATGTTATATTTACTGTTGATAATCAGATGTTCCTGCCATAACTGGTGGCTGTTGCATTCGGCATATGTATGCCATTTGTAGAACTCGAGTTGGAGCAGACGCCTGTCTGTTTCGTATGATTTCTCTTTGGGTTTTACCTCTTTCCACTCGTAGTCTCCTGTCAGATAGTTGTGTGGTAATGTGTTACAGGCGAAAGATTTGAATGCTTCGAATTCCGTCTCCGGTGCTTTTACCAGTCCGGCGGCCATCCAGGCGGTTGGATGATTGTAGGGCGGTTCGGGTAGCGTGTTTTCATCCAACAGGAACAGAAAGAGATGCAGGTATTCATCTTGCAACAGTTGCCGGGCGGTGGCGATGGCTTCTTCTTTGTCTTCCATAGCACATCGGGCAATAGCTAGCTGGAAATCCCATGGACAGGGTTTCGTTTCTGCTTTCTGATATACGGCAAGCCGGCGTACCAGTTCGGTAGCCTGTACGTATGCCGGGGTATGGGTGGGAGTAGAAAGTAGGGGGAAGGCATTGCCTCCTTTTATTTTACGGATCACATTTAGCCATAAATGTTTGATGGGTGTGAAACAGGTTGCGTTGCTGTAGCCGGGTTTCCAGTCGACAAGTCGTTTGAAAGAGCGCTCGTCGTAAGCTCCTCTGTTTTCATCTATTCCTTTCAGCCTTTCTTCCAGTCGGGTGAACATATTTCTCAAAAATCCTGTGTTGGAGGTATCTTTCTGTGCCCATAAGCGTTGATATTCCAGTAGGAAGGTAGCGAGAAGATCTTCGTATGGCTCCCAGCTATTGGCAACGATAGTGGCAGCCCGTTGGAAAACAGGTTCCATCCGGTTGAGATCTTCTTTGTCCAATTGGGGATGGAAAGCAATGATGGCGGCGATGGTTGTTTCTATCTCCCAACTTTCCTCCATATCGAACAAACGACTAAGCTGGAACAGGAAATCTTCTTTGTTGGCGGGGAAGGGGATAAAGTTGTCTTCCCTGCAGATGCGTACCGTTTCTCCTACACTTGCATCGGGTTCAAGGGTATCTTCCGCAGGCTGCGGTTTGAAAGATGAGAGTATCGCATGCACGCTTTGAAACATCTCCGGTTGATAAGATTGCAGTGTTTCCTGGAGATTGGATGAAGAGGCGTCTCCATACTTTGATATAAAATTAGCGGCTTTCTTTTGAAGGCTTTCGTCTTTCTTCAAGAAGAGTTGGCAGAGAGTGATGCAGCAGGGCTCTTTCATCTCGGGATGTTGTGCGACGATCTTTTCAAAGAGGGCGTAAATGGTAAGCAGCGAGTTTTTGGGGCTGGAGAAGAAAAGGGTGGTTGCACGTTCGATGAATTCCTGATAACGGAATCCTTCTTCGGATGCAATATTTTTCAACTGTTGCAACATCACGTTCACCGGTTTGGTATAGGAAGAGGTGAATATTTGCATCATCTCTTCTTGCAAGGATAACAGTTCTCCGGTAGTTGGTTGCAGAGTTTCGAAGAATCCGGCAAACCATCCTGCCATATCTTTTTTGAAACTCCGGTGGAAGGTGGCGAGTGTGGCTTTTAATAGGCGTTCTCTATCCAGATGGCCGTCCAGCGAAAAGCGGTAGAGAGCGGCACTGATACTTTCATCCCGTGCGGTAACTCCTTTTTTATAAGCCTCTTTGGCGCAATCATCTTGATAGCCGATGGACGATTCGTATTCGAAAATCGTCCAGATATGTTCTTTCAGGGTGATGTCCCGCTTGAGTAATAACTCACTGTTGAAAGTATCGTTTCCTTTAGGTTCTTTATTTCTGATACGGGTAATCCAGGGGAGTACATGTGCAATGCGGCTTGGAGCGATTTCTTTGAGGTATCCCATATCCATGAGCTGCATCAGCTGTTCGTAATTGAGATCGAAATTAAACCAAGTTTTGTCATCATTGATAAAATCAGTCAGCCAGGTGGGGTAGTAGAGCGGGAGTAGTTTGCAAAGCATATCAAACTTTACATGATATGCCATATCCATCTCCCGTTTGTTGGCGCAGACAAACTGGACAGCAGATAGAAAATGTGCCCGTGCCGCACTGCAGGTTGTCTCACTACTGAAACCGGCAAACTTACTTTTTATCCATTGTAAATCCCGGATAACCGGCAGCAGCTTCCGTCTTTCTTTCATTGGTAACTCCAGTAATCTCTTGACAAAAGGGATTAATATCTTCTCTTCATTCTCCGGAGTATCCACATAAGCCTTGGATAATTTCTCCAGTTCTTTTTTTAGTTCTTCCATTGTACTAGTTTCTTTACTGCTAGAATATGTTTGCAAGCCCCCCGTTCTCCCTGATTGCTGCTGAACCAGGTGCAAGTGCAACGCTCCTTCTCACTCTCTCTGTCGAGAATGACCGTATGCCTGACACCTCCACTTCCTGCCACGCGTGCTTCTGTCCGTTTCTCGTCATTCGATATGATTTCTACTTTTTCTTCTTCCAATAGTTTTTCTGCAGCTATCATTCGAGGATTGAGACTTAAAATACGTTCGGTTTTGAAAGGCAGGCGACGGTAGAAGAAGCTGTTTTCATCCAAATCGAATCCCAATAACCCCATGGCTGCCAGCCGTGCCGCGAGAGAATCTACCTTATCCAGGTCAATATGTTCCTCTATGGCAAAAAGAGTGGGGTTGAACTGTTGGTTGGCATAACTGTATTTGTCCATTGCCTCTATCCATCTTTCGGGGACATCTTCGAGCAGAGATTCCAGTGCGGCGCCTTCTCCGGAAAATCCTCTCCAACATTCGCGGGAAAGAGAAAGGCTGAAGCGTACCGGACCGAAATAAAGTTGCCAAATGGTAGATTGCATGGTGGGATGCGCAAAGACTTTCAGCTCATCGGCAAATGGAAGCAAGGGCTCGAGCAGACGTAAGCGATGAAGTCCTCCAATGCAGACGGCATTCATGCTTTTCACCGGTGAAAAGGCGGGTTTTTGACCGCGCATCACTAAATAATAGTCGCATTTCACACTACTTTTCGGAAGAGTCTGGAAGAGTTGCAAGGTTTGTATGCGATTGAAGGAGTAGAGCTGTTCCGCAACGGATTGATAAATCTGTACTGTAGTCAGCCCTTTTATCCATTTCACGGGAAGAGGTACTTTTCGTTCTATCACTTTCTCACCTTTATGATAAAGTCCCACCTCTTTGGGACCGACCGACATTACCATATTCTCCTGTCTGCCTATTCCTCCTAAGGCAGAAATCATTCCGGGATTAAAATCTACGTTTGTTGTCCCGTTTTCCAGAAATTCTCCGTCGTGTCCGTCAGGAAGCACGTCGACTCTGGCATATACACCTGCACAATTAGAGAATCCTTCAAAACGCAGGCGGTCATTTCCTGCGGTTACAATCGGATCTTTCAGCATGGAAAGCTGTGACGGTGTCAGATTAAAACTGGACTGCACAACATTGGATAATGCGATGAGGCAGCGTGCTGTCATGTAGGGTTGCGTCAACTTTCCCCAAAAGAAACAGGGTGTTTCTTTCTTTTCTATTTCGCTGTATTTGGCAAGAAACAGTTCGTCCTGATCGGCTGACCGTTGCAGTGCGGAAGGAGCTGCATATTGGTAAGAGATGGTATCAGTCATAGATAGTAAATCTGAATTTGGTTGTATATTCTCCAAATATAGAAATTAATTCTTAGTGAAAAAAAGAAGTAGGAGAATTTACATCGCTTTGGAATACTGATATTATAAAATATCGTCAAATGAAGCATTTATGCCTCTTTTGGCAGCAAATATTAAATACAATTCTTTATAGTCAGGCACAATTTTTTATACATAAAACAACTATTATTTATAACTATTCTTAATTTCTACGTTCCTTTTTGCCGGAAAATAATACTTTTGTTCCCATAATTAGAATGTTTTAGTAACAGATTCTAAATTAAGTCTTATGAATTTTTAAAGATGAAAAAGACAGCTGTTTGTGAAAATCGCTAATATTGTTTGTTTTGTTTGTGTTATCCCATTTTGAGTCAGGTGTGACTTCAAAATGGGATTTTCGCTATAAAGACAGTCTCAAAACCACCTGAATACTATCAAAAATGACCTAAATTCTATCAGTGGATAGATTTTCCCCTAAACAATGTCTGTTCTTCACCTGCCACATTTGTTGAAAACCCGTAAACTTGCAACATCAAAATGATGATAACGAATACTCACAATTAAAAAATAACGTATATGAAAAGTTTAAGCTTCAGGAAAGATCTGATAGGAGTACAGGATGAATTACTCCGTTTTGCATATAAACTGACAACCGATCGTGAAGAAGCAAACGATTTGTTACAGGAAACCTCATTAAAAGCATTGGATAACGAAGATAAATATACCCCCGACACAAATTTCAAAGGATGGATGTATACTATAATGCGGAACATCTTTATTAATAATTACCGCAAAATAGTGCGCGATCAGACATTTGTCGATCAGACTGAAAACCTCTATCACCTTAACCTGCCACAAGATTCAGGTTTTGAAAGTACGGAAAGAGCTTACGATTTAAAAGAAATGCATCGCGTAGTCAATGCTCTGCCGAAAGAATACAGAGTTCCGTTTGCTATGCATGTTTCAGGATTCAAGTACCGTGAGATTGCAGAAAAGCTGAATCTTCCGTTAGGTACTGTAAAGAGCCGCATATTCTTTACCCGTCAGAAATTGCAGGAAGAATTAAAGGACTTCCGCTAAACGTTTACTATCAATTTTCAGTTGGTATCAATAGGTATAGGGCAAAAGGATCTCGTTTCCTTTTGCCTTTTTTATTTTATGTGTTGGAGGTTTGTATTTGTTATGGGAATTTTTTCAGTAACTTTGTCACTGTTTAATTGACTGCTCTGACTTATCAGTCAAGGATAGTCGATTTGCTTCTCTAAATTGTCGAAGAATGAATAAAGATATAAATGTTATGATAAAAGCAATCATGCTCGATGTGGATGGAACATTGGTAAGTTTTGAAACTCATAAAGTGTTGCCATCCTCTGTTGATGCCCTTAGGAAGATTCATGACGGTGGAATTCGAATAGTCATTGCTACCGGTAGAGCGGCAGGCGACCTTCATGAAATAGCTGATGTTCCGTATGACGGAATTATTGCATTGAATGGTGCCGACTGTGTTTTGCGGGATGGCACCGTGATAAGAAAGCACCTTATTCCGAAAGATGATTTTAAGAAAGCCATGGAAATAGCAAAGACCTTTGATTTTGCAGTCGCTATTGAATTGGATGAAGGTGTGTTTGTTAATCGTCTGACTCCGACTGTCGAACAGATTGCTAAAATCGTGGAACACCCTATCCCGACCGTTGTAGACATTGAAAACCTGTTTGAAAAGAAAGAGTGTTGTCAGCTTTGTTTTTATATCGATGATGAGATGGAACAAAAAGTGATGTCGTTTCTGCCTAATCTTTCCTTGTCGCGCTGGCATCCTTTATTTGCTGACGTAAATGTGGCAGGAATAAGTAAAGCAACCGGCCTTTCGGTATTTGCTGATTATTATGGGATCGGAATGACGGAAATAATGGCTTGCGGCGATGGTGGTAATGATATTCCTATGTTGAAAGTTGCCGGAATCGGAGTGGCTATGGGAAATGCATCGGAGATAGTCAAGGCTTCAGCCAATTTTGTTACTGATACGGTGGAGAATGACGGGCTTTGTAAAGCGCTGAAACATTTTGGAATTATTTAATATTGGGTACTCTATAGCTTAATATTATAGGTGTTATTCCCCTATTGCTTATTCTTCGCCATTTCTGCTTTGTCCGTTGCTGTTGTTTTTACCTGTTTGGGAACAATTAGTTATCTTTTATTCTAGTTGGAGGATGGCTATAAAAAGGAAAAATTCCTGCAAGTGAAACACTTACAGGAATTTTTCAGTGGACCAGCCTGGGCTTGAACCAGGGACCTCCAGATTATGAGTCTTTTTGTGGATTATTTCATAGGATTGCATAAAGTGTAATTGTACTGATAATCAGTATCTAACACATTTTGCTGTTTGCAGGGAAATGCGTATATTTGCAGTGGTTTTCGTGCGAAAAGGTCACCTGAAGGTCACCAAAACGAGCGGAATATTAACTATAAATAAGTGCATTATGGAGATTGAAAAAACGAATAAGGTCACCGAAATGGCAAAGAAGAACGGAAAATCCAATGCAAGAGGAGAAAAATGCCTTGCGAAATTCACGGCTGCGAATGGCAATGTGTATGGTTCGCTGACTCTTGACATACGAAAAGCGGGCGACTATTCGCAACCGCTTCCAGTAGCTGTGCGTGTGTGTCATGGTGGACAAAAGATTTTCCTGCGCTTAGGAAAATCATACACTATGGAAGAATGGTTGGTTCTTTGCGATTATGAGAAAAGCGGTCGGCGCATCCAATTAGCGGAGCGTAACGATATGAAGAATCTGATGGACAGAGTGGAGCAGATGGCTAATCAACTGATTTCAGAAAACAATTTCTCTCTTCGCAAGTTGCAAGATAGGTTCCAAGGCAAGAAAGACGATGATAGCACCATCATCACTGTTTGGGATTCGTACATTCAATCTAAGACCAATGAAGGTAAGGTGGGTTCCGCTCGTTGTAGTAAGGATGTACGCAATCGCTTTGTGAAAGATTTGGGAACGGATGTATCGTTTGCAGATATTAACCGTGACTTTATCTTGAAGTGGGTAAAAAACATGAAGAAGAATGAATTGAGCACCACCACTATTGCTATCGCACTCCGTAGTCTAAGAACCATTATCAATATGTGTATCGCTAACGGACTGATGAAAGGTGATACCAAAGAAATGTTTAAGGACACGGGCTACAACAAAGCGCAGAGCCGTAAACATGAGTTTCTTGACGTGGCTATCATGCGGAAGCTCTATGACTTTTGGAAAGCTGACGAGGCAAAAGACAAAGATGGAAACGAACTGTTCCTCGGCAGAGAGAAGTATGCCATATTTCGCGACCTTGGACTATTCCTTTTTATGTATCTGGGCGATGGGCAGAACCTTGCAGATACACTCCGACTGACTTATGATGAACTATACTATGCCACTCATGGCAAACAGCTTCGTTTTCTTCGCCACAAAACCCGTGAACGGAACGAGAGTGCCAGCGAAGTGATATTTCCTGTTACTCCAGAGATTCAAGAGATACTCAACCGGTATGGCAATGTCCCAAAACTTGGGCGAAGGGTATTCCCCATCATGAGTGAGTTAATCACACCAGAACAAGAGATATGGGTTATCCAACGCTACAACAGATATATACGTGAGCACATGGCAAAAGTTGCCAAACTATTGGATATGGAACAGGTGCCATCACCCACTTGGGCAAGGCACAGCTTCGCTACCAACCTCAATAACTCTGGTGTCGTACCTTATAAATATATAAGCGACAGCATGGGGCATAGTGGCGGCGGTGACATTACTTCCAATTATATCGGTGCTTATCCGCTTGCAAAGATGCTGGAGTATAACCATTATCTACTCAATGAGAAGTCGAAAGAAAGTACTCCTGTGGTAGATAAGAAAGCCCTGCTTGAGATGCTGAAAGGCTTGAGCGAGGAGGAACGGACGGAGTTGATGGCTAACTTATCAGACTAATTATAGTTGCTCACCGCAAGAATGCCAAGTGAAATACCGCAAAAAAGTGGATTGAAATGCCACAAAAATACCGGATAAAACACCGCAAAAAAGTGGATTGAAATGCCACAAAAAACACGAATTGGCCATGCATTTCGCAGAAAATGTGTATCTTTGCAATTGAAAAAGCATATTATATGAGTTACTATAGAAGAACTGCCGATGCCCTGTTGCAAGACTTACTGGATGCATTTGGGGCTGTATTGATAGAAGGACCAAAATGGTGTGGCAAAACCACAACTGCATCTCAACTTGCAAACAGCATTTTGAGAATGCAAGATCCTAGTTTGCGTGAGGAGTATTTGGTCACCGCTAAAACTAAGCCGTCCATTCTGTTAAATGGAGCTACGCCTCGCCTTATTGATGAGTGGCAAGATGCTCCAATGTTGTGGGATGCAGTACGAACTGTTGTTGATGATCGTCAAATCCCCGGACAATTTATACTTACAGGTTCCAATGCCGTTGACAAATCCCAAATACACCATTCTGGAGTTGGTCGTATTGCCAGACTGCGTATGCTGCCTATGAGTTTGTGGGAATCACAAGAATCTACAGGTGAAGTTTCGTTGAAAGAACTTTTCAACAATCCAGATTATGATATTGACGGTAAGATGTCTAAGATGACCGTTGAGGAATTAATCTTTGCAGCCTCCCGAGGCGGATGGCCAGCTTCTTTGTTGGCTCGTACCCCAAAGGCTCAACTACTCGTTGCAAAGAACTATGTTCAAACAATTTGCTCCAACGACATTTCTAGCATTGATGGCAAGAAAAGAGATGCCAGACTGACCAGTATGATACTTCGGGCGTATGCCAGAAATGTTTCGACTCTGGTCAAGAAGAAGTCGCTTTTGGATGATGTGACCTCATCTGGCGAAGTAAGTTGCCACGTGGACACATTTGATGATTATGTTGCAGCTTTGGAAAAGCTATTTGTTATCCAGAACATAAGTGCATGGTGTCCTGCAATTAGAAGTAAAACCGCTATCAGAAGTGGCGTGAAACGATGTTTCTGCGACCCTTCCATTCCGATTGCTCTTTTGGGGTTGTCTCCTGAAGCGTTGAGCATGCAGCTCAAGACGTTTGGTTTTATCTTTGAACAGATGTGTATTCGTGACTTAAAGGCATATACTATGGACTTAAACAGTCACGTGTCTTATTATCATGACCGATATGATTTGGAAGCGGATATAGTGCTGCATCTGGAAGATGGACGGTATGCCTTGATAGAGTGCAAACTTGGCAGTCGTGAGATTGACGATGGAGCCAAGCATCTGCTTGAACTCAAAAGGCTTATACAGGAACATAACACAACAGAGAAACAGATGCCCATTCGGGAACCAGATTTGCTGATAGTGATGACTGGTGGAAGCATGGCATACACTCGTCAGGATGGCGTGAAAGTCATTCCGTTGGCTTGTCTTAAAGATTAACCCTATTAGCTAAAATAACACTTATGGGCAATAAGATGAAGGAATGGTTTGAGGCGAACCAAGAAATCTATGCAGAGTTCAAAAGCAAGATTCATTCCACATTGAACATTCTATCACAAGATGGAACCAATGTGGCAGAATGCGATGAAACTTACTCGCTTCAAAATATGCTTTTAGAGGCAATGGCAGCAAAGAATATGCCTGTTGAGAACATAATAAACACCTTCTCTAAAGCCGCAGAAGAAGGTGATATGGCTGCTTGTTGTATGCATTGCTATTTGGAATTGGATAATGGGTTTAAGGAAATAGAGAGTGCCATGACTAAATTTGAGCAATCTACGGATGCGCAATATATCAAAGATGTGGTTAAATTCCACTTGCAGGATAAAGAGCAGGAAACTCAAGAGGCATCAGACCGAGAACTGAATCTATTGCGTTTGCGCCGTTGGCATTACGAACACCCGAAAGAATATCAAGAGTTCACAAATCTCTTCACAAAAGCATACGAGGGTGACATGAGCTTCGCCTTCAAAGGTTTTTCCTACTTGATAGAACTGCTGTCACTTGATGGTATAAAAGGTATCTCCAAATTATTGTTAAGCCTATGCCCAGGAACTGAGAGCTACAACAAAGCTCAATTTTCTAATGTTAGTCAGCAGGCACACGAAAAACTGACTGAATTGTTTGCCTCTACATTTAACAAAGAGGAAACAAAAGATAAATTGCAGCACAATAATCCTTTCTTGTTCAGTGTGTTCTATTGGATGATATTTGATAATGGTTTCGTGAAGTCCGCTGATTTAGTAACTAAAACAATGATGGGAGAGAAGACTTCTTTTTGGCAGAAAAACTTTGGCGAACAAATTATGCGCTCTTTGATGCTTACCAGTATGGATAAAGCGACTTACACTAAAGGAACATGGAAAGCAGCAAACAATCGTGTAGTCAAAGATGTAGCTAATTCTGCATTACAAGAGAGTAAAGGCAGACGTGGACGTAAGCAAGTCTGTGTCCTGCTTGAAGAAATGCTTATACAACCTCATGCAGAATTTCTTACCAACGAGATAGAAAAAATACTCACCGAATGGATGGAAACGAATGATACGGATTCTATTCTTGCTTATATTTTTGCTGCGCTGACCAATGGAAGCTTGCTTAATGATACCTATAACTATCGTACTTTCCATACAGCCATCTTGGAAAAATTCCCATCCCTTGGATTTAAGTCTGGCTTTGATTGGGGAGAAGCCCTTTATAATGCCATTGTCAGTGAACGTGGCAACGACTATAATTTGAGTTTATCAGAAAAGACTGTTCAAACAGGAAAAGAACAGGCAAAGTTGATAAGCATAAGACTGCGCACCTTACTTTCCCCTGATGTATATTGATTGCATCATAAAGGCTTGATTTGTTAAAAAGAAACGCTGTTCCGTTAAAAGCACCTCGGCAGAAATCGTCATGATTTTTACCGAGGTGCTTTCATTTTATTCCATCGTAATTTCGCAGCGTAATTATTAAAACAACATGATATGCAAGGCAATTTTATAATGTTACAGAAGGATGACCTGAAACAGGTTGTTTCTGAATTGGTGGAAGAATTAGTTGGGAAAAAGCCACAGGCCGATTTGACACCAGAAGAGAGTGACGAGTATTTTACTCGCGATCAGGTATGTGAACGACTCCACATAACCTATACCACCTTGTGGCGTATGCAGAAGGAGGGAAGAATTATAGTTCACAAATTGGGAGGACGTAATCTTTACTCGAAGAAGGAAATCTCCTCACTTCTGAAAGCTAAAGTACAAACTGCTAATAGCGTTAATCCAAATGTTTAATCTAAAAGCAAGCATTATGGAAGAACAATACATTCGAGTAGGCACTACTATATATAAGGTAGTGCAGCAGCCTTTGGCAGATGGAACGATGACTACCCGCAGATTGCAATGGAGCTTTGGCACTATCCGACAAGATTATGGTAAGCACAATATCCCTACTATTGATAAATATAATGGTTTTTGCACAGTGCCAAGTCACACAGACTATCAAAAGGATGTTGCAGGTTTCTATAATCTGTATGAACCAATTGACCATGTTCCGGCAGAAGGGAATTTCTCAGATATTGAAAAATTGCTACACCACATCTTTGAGGAGCAATACGAACTGGGGTTGGACTATATGCAGTTGCTTTATATGCAGCCGACTCAGAAACTCCCCATCCTGTTATTGGTGTCAGAGGAACGAAACACAGGAAAGACCACTTTCCTGAACTTTCTGAAAAGTATCTTTCAGGACAATGCCACCTTTAATACAAACGAGGATTTCAGGAGCCAGTTCAATGCTGACTGGGCTGGCAAGCTACTCATCGTTGTGGACGAGGTGCTGTTGAGTCGTAGAGAAGATTCAGAGCGATTGAAGAACCTAAGCACAGCCCAAACCTACAAGGTAGAGGCCAAGGGTAAAGACAGACAGGAGGTAAACTTCTTTGCCAAGTTCGTACTATGTTCCAACAACGAACTTTACCCTGTTATCACTGACCCGGGAGAAAACCGCTATTGGGTGCGTAAAATCCGACCACTTGAAAGCGATGATACCAATTTCCTGCAAAAGCTAAAGGAACAGATACCTGCATTCCTCTATTATCTCCAGCACCGCACACTCTCCACCAACAAAGAGGGGCGTATGTGGTTTCATCCTACCCTTATCAGGACAGAGGCTCTTGACCGCATTATCCAGTGCAACCGCAACCATACGGAGTTGGATATGGTAGAGCTGATACGTGACATTATGGAAACGCAACACGTTGACAAGCTGTCGTTCATCCCTCAAGACTTAATACCGTTACTGACCATGAACGGTGTAAAGGTGGAGCAATGGCAGATACGAAAGGTCGTGAAAGATGTCTGGCGACTTACCCCTGCTCACAATGCACTGACCTATCTTGCCTATCAATGTGACTACACTAAGCCGGGGCGTGTTTCCTCAATTAGCAGAGTGGGACGTTTCTACACGGTGACCAAGGAATTTATAGACTCTTTAGGTTTATAATTCTTTGTTGAGTTGTTGAATTGTTGAGAACAACAGACTAATCTTTGGTACTCAAACAAATACAATTCAACAAGCACTCAACAAGAGGTGTAACTGGGCAAAAGAGAAAGCTATTTTTCTTTTCACCAGCCCATTCTCTCAACAACTCAACATTTCAACAAATCACTCACATTATGACTATACAAGAAATAAAGGCAATCCAAATATCCAACTTCCTTGCAAGCAAGGGATATGAACCAATAAACAGAAAAGGAAATAAGTGGTGGTACTTATCGCCACTACATACGGAGAAAACCGCATCATTTAAGGTGGATTTAACCAAAAACGTGTGGTATGACTTTGCACTGGGCAAAGGAGGTAACATCATTGATTTGGCGATGCAACTATACCACACGCAAAACATTTCAGAAGTATTGCACATGATGGGGCGTTCAATCATTCTACCCACAATACCAATTCAATCTACTTGCCCACAAAAGCACACTTCGTTTGAAGATATTGAGGTAAAAGAACTGGCTCATCCTGCTTTGCTACAATACCTCTTGGGAAGGGGAATTGGTTCTATTACAGCCAAAAGGCAGTGCGTGGAAATACACTACAAAAGTGCTGGTAAGCGATATTTTGCTATTGGCTTCAAGAATGATGCTGGTGGCTATGAACTTCGGAATCCATACTTCAAGGGATGTATTGCTCCGAAAGCAATCACTACGATAAGGAACCACGAAACAGCTTGTCACATATTCGAGGGATTCGTGGACTATCTCTCCTATCTCATACTACATGGCGAATGTGATGCGGTGGTACTCAACTCCATTGTAAACATCCCGAGTGCTCTCTCCATGCTCAATAAGTATTCTCAAATATGCTGCCACTTGGATAATGACAAAACTGGCAGAATGGCTACCTGGCAGATAATGAAAGCATTGGGAGACAAATGTACTGATGCCTCAAATGAGTATGAAGAATACAAAGATCTCAACGAGTATCTGATGAACAAAAGCATGGCATTCCAACAAAAGGGAAGAAACAAATTCTGACTTGGCGGCTGGAGGCAAAGAGGTGTGGCGTACATGACAGGGCTTGCCCTGATATAGCCCACTATAACTTCTCCACTTTGCTCCCGAAGTTGTGGGCTCTCCCGAGGGGCTGGGCGTTGCCCCGTCCCACTTAGGACGCTGCCCTAAGAACCCGGCAAGGACTGTCAGTCCTATGCAACCCGACCAAAGAGTGACCCTCTCTTTGGAAACTCCGTTCAGAGGCTTCACCCCTGAAAACCCCGAGCAGGAAGTGACCCTCTCCCTGCACCCTCCGATTAAGGCTTTGCCCTAATAACCCTTTTTAATATAAATCTCTAAAAGCATAAGTAAAATGGCACAGAAAACATCCATTAATATCAAACCCTGTAACATTGGTAGTAGTGAGGCACATAACAAAAGAGCAGCAGAATACCTCGCTCATATCAACAAAGAGAGGCTTTATGTCCGTACTGACCTTATGGCTTCAAACGAAGTATGGGTAGCACCTGAATTGGGCAACAGCTCATTAACTGACCGCTACAATCAGATTGCCCAAATGGTCAAGGAAAAGACTGGTCGGAAAATGCAGACCAAAGACCGTGAACGAATGAACAAGAAGACAGGCAAGGTGACTATCGTGCGTGGCAGCACCCCACTCAAAGAGGGTGTCGTGGTAATCAAAGATGATACCACGTTGGAGCAGTTGCAGCATTTTTGTGAGGAGTGTAAGGAACATTGGGGTATCACAGCTTTGCAAATCTTCATCCACCGTGACGAGGGGCATTACGGCAATCTCGGAGATACCGCCACATGGATGCCCAATCTTCACGCCCATATCGTATGGGATTGGATGAACCACGATACTGGAAAATCCTGCAAACTGGACGAGAAATGCATGGGCGAGATGCAGACGCTTTTGGCTGAGTGCTTAGAGATGGAAAGGGGTATATCAAAAGATCTTACAGGTAAGAAGCATTTGGAAAGGACGGACTTCATCATAGCCAAGCAGAAGCAGGAAGCGGAGCAAGCTAAAGCAGAAAAGGAAAAAGCTGTCACCGCCAAAGCGAAAGCCGAAGCCGAGCGCAACTCCATAGAGGTTGAGAATAAGGCTAAATCTGAACGGAGTGCGGCACTTGACAGCGAGATAGCCGACAAGCAGAAAAAGCGTGATGCAATCCGCAGAAACATGGTGGACGGTATCTTGGATAGTGTCGGCAGTCTGGTCGGTATTGGTAAGACTGCCACTCTTGAAATGGAGTACAAGCTGCTCGCACAGGAATATGATCGCCTTAAAAAGGCGTTTAGGCCGACTGTCATCAAAGAGGTGGAGAAGCAGACAAAGGAACTGGCTTTGGAAAAGCAGAAAGCCGAAGCGCAACGTGATAATGTCATTGCGCAAAGTTGTTCTATTGCTTCAGAACGTGACAAGGCTATTAAAGAACTTAACAGTCTAAACGAAAATGTGCAACTGCGCATCAATAATGCGGTCAAACTTGCCAATGCGGAGAAAGACAAGACCATCAGCCGATTGCAAGGTGAGTTGAATTCACGCAAGCTGGTTTTTGCTATTATTGCCGATATGCTCTATGCTGCCAGTGAGGTATTCAAACGTGCCATTGATGCAATTATTCACTACAGCACGGACAAATACAAGTCTATCTTTGGCAGTGATGAAGCTGCTGACATCAAGAGCGTGATGCAGAGCTATGGCAAGACCAAAGAGCAGCAGCAAACAATCGGAAGATGGCTTTGCGACTATGCGGACAGCCGACAGTCTTTTGATAAAATAAAACATCGGCAGACCTACAAGGAGGTTGCTGATGTCGCTAATGGGGCTTATGATTGGAAAATAGAACAAAATCAGGTAGGAATACGTAGATAAGAACTATATGACATGGCAATTAAATCAGAGAAACTCACTCCTTTTGGAGGAATACTTTCAATCATGGAGAAATTCGGTAGTGTAAACAGAGCCGTGATACAGTTCAGTTTACACTACCGTTATGCGTGAATTTGACTTATCTTCCGCTCTTTTGCTGAAACAGCGTCTATTGCAAGAGGGAAAAAGCGATCTCTTGTTTTCTAGATTGTCAGTTAAAGAGACGGCTTATCGTTTGCATTTCTTTGAGCCTAACCACCTGATGCGTTTTTTCAAATAAATGACAAGACAGGCTATCAGTAAATTTATCAAATCAATCAAATGATCCTATTTTTTTAGCCTAATTTTTTCATGATAGAAATAGTTTACTATAACAGGTTTTCCTTTTTGAGAACGCCCGTATGGTAAATCGTTTATACGATAAGGATAACCTTCCGCTTGAGCAAACGCAGCTACTTCCTGTTCCAAGACCTGCCAGTAATCTTTTCGTTTCTTGTTGTAGGTATCATCATACAAGGCTACAAGCTCCGGATGCTTTTCCCGTATATACCCCATGATGTCTCTCTTAAATTGTCCACGAAGATTCAGATTTTCCAGCCATATCAAATCTGCATAATCTTTTACCCGATTAACGATAGCTTTCACATCTGTAATTCCTGGAAAAATCGGTGAAATAAAACACACGGTGCGTATGCCTGCATTATAGATCTGTTTCATGGCTTTAAGTCTTCGCTCAATGCTTACGGCACGATCCATATCACATCTGAACTGTTCATCGAGTGTGTTAACTGACCAAGATACTGTCACTTTCTGAAAGCCTTTAAGTAAATCAAGATCACGCAAAACCAAATCTGACTTAGTACAAATCATGATTTCAGCATTAGTGCCTTTTAACTCTTCCAGCAGTTTACGGGTTCTGCAAAAATCTTCTTCATACGGATGGTATCCGTCTGTTACAGAACCGATAACAATCCGTTGTCCATCATATTTATGCGGATTATCAATAGGTTTCCAATGCTTTACATCCAGAAACGTACCCCAAGGCTCTGTATGCCCTGTAAAACGTTTCATGAATGAAGCATAGCAGTACTTACAAGCATGAGGACAACCTACATAAGGATTGACAGAGAAGCCCCCTACTGGTAATGAGGATTTAGTCATGACATTCTGTACATCTATTTCTCTGATTATTTCCTTTTCCATATTTTTTCTATAAATTGTTTCGGTAGTTCTTGAATCATTCGGTATTCTCCCATTATAGGCAAAAGGTATTCTTTCATAAATACCAAAATATAATTTCTTTTCGCCTGTTCTACAATATGACGTACTCATTCAGGATTGGCATCTACTTTCCCTTTCCTTTTGCCTGTTTCCGTTCCTATAACAATCCATTCGTAACCCTCTTTTCAGGCTGTTTCCCAATCAGAGAAGTCGCTCATAATATTATTGTTTCTCCATCTTCTGGAATAATCAGGCGACTCATTTCTATTTTGTGATGCATGGCTTCGTTACGCAGAATTGCGCGTGTAGTCTGCCCATGATCGGTAGCTTCCATGTGGACTGCTATTAGTTTGATGTGGGCGGGAAGTTCATCGAGCATTGTCATAACTTCTTGCTCATCTGGAATGATAGAACCTTCTGTTTGAGAAAATTCAGGAAAAATTGCACCTCCACTGTTCACTATGATGTAATCTGGAGAAAATTGTTCAATGGCCTGACGGATACAGTCTTCCCATTTACAGTCACTCATTATATAAATAGTAGGGAAACCGTGTGCAGTAAGTACATAGCCTGATACCGGCCCCATCATTTCTCCAATCTTTCCGAAGCCATGGTGTCCTTGGATGCGATGAATGGTTAAATTTCCAATAGCTTTATCTTTTTCAATGCTTTCTACATTTGTAAAACCATCCTGTGTAATACTCTCTTTATCTTGCGGTTGTGTCAGGAACAGGATGTTCTTCGCTAAATGCTGTTTCACTGTCGGGTCGTAATGGTCAATATGGTTGTGTGTCAACAATACCATATCCAGACCGTCCGCAATTTCATTCATCGGCATCGTGAGGTGTACTCTTGGGGTCTTATACACACCTAGAGCCGACTGTAAAGTGCCTTTTCCGGCAAGCATGGGGTCAACAAGTATCTCTTTTCCAGCATAATGGATTCGCAATGTTGCATTACGGATCAATCGAATTGTTACTTTTTCTTCCATCATAATTTATTGTATTGATTATAGCCGCAAAGTTCGGTAAAAAAAATCGGATGCATTATGCCTTAAAAACAGGAATATATGCCATTTTGATAAATAAAAAATAGTATATTTGCCCCAAAAAACGAAATCAATGGATAAAATCGTCAATCCTGAACGTCTGGTCAGCGTTCCTTTTAGCAAGACACGCTGTGGTGTGGACTTTTATATCAACTCAGGCTACAGTAGCGATGTATGTGGTGTCCTGACGGAAAACCGGGTGTTTAAAACAGATTTTTTTAGCTTCTATTTTTTTCGTAAGGCCAATGGGTATCTGCTGCTGAATTTCCGCAAATTTGAATTGCATGCCAATATGGTATTGCTCCTCTCGCCGCATCAGCAGCAGGAATGGCACGTGGATGAAGCAGAACTAGATTACTCTTTTCTTATATTCCGCGAGGATTTTATGCGCACATTCATAGCGGACAAGTTTTTTGTGTACCGCTTGCTGTATTATTATCAGACCGACACGCCTCCCTATCTGTTTGCTTCGCCGGAAAGCATGGCGGAGTATATTCGTCTTTTAGGAATCATAAAGCAGGAGCTTCTGCATCCTGTTGCCGATACTTATAATCTCATTGTATCTGTGCTTTACTACTTATTGGTTATTATCAACCGGGCGTATGCCGCCACTTATCATTTACCGATTGATGTACCTAAAAACAATTACGCATTCCAGTTTAAGGACTTGCTGGAAAAGAATATCCGTACGAAACAGCGGGTGCAGGAATATGCGGATATGCTCCGTGTGAGCCGTATTACGTTAAACAGTTCCGTGATGAGTCAATTCGGCGTATCTGCCAATCATCTGCTCAAGCAGCGTCTGTTGGAAGAATTGAAGAATGAGTTACTGTTTGCTAACCGAAACGTGAACCAGCTGGCCGAAGAGTTTCATTTCTCCGACCCGAGTCATCTGATGCGTTTCTTTAAACGTGAAACTGGAAAGACTTTTACGCAATATTTGCGCGACTACCAAAATGGAATATACGAATGAAAACGGACAGACTGGAAAGCTTGCAGATTGACCATTCCCATACCAAAGATGTTTTCAACGACTTACAAATATGCTTAGTGGGAAATCCTATTTCGGCCTAAAATGTGCATCACATTCCGCAGTGTCAAGTTCACCATAGAATAAAAATCTATAAAAATTCTCTGCAATCCCATGCAATTTCAAAAGGTCACTCTTGCAGAGTTTCGCTTCAAAAAGGTCACCTGAAGGTCACCTGTAAAAGAAAAAGCACCTACAGAAACTCTGTAAGTGCTTGATTTTCAAAGTGGACCAGCCTGGGCTTGAACCAGGGACCTCCAGATTATGAGTCTGTTGCTCTAACCAACTGAGCTACAAGTCCGATGTATCCTTTGTTGGATGCGGTGACAAAAGTAGTATTTTCCCTCGAATTATGCAAATCCTTTTGATAAAAAACTACGATACTTTATTTTTAGAACTTATATTTGCGCTTCGGGTTCTTGGGGAACCATCCTTTTTGTACCCGTTCTTCCTGTTCGAAGACCTCTTTAATCGTCCAGAAGGAAGAAAACGCAAACACGCCAAGCAAAGAAGATAAAATCACATTATCGATGCTTAATGAGGCGACCACACCGGCTATGCCGAGTACCAGGAATATCCACCAGCATTTTGTACCCCAATAGTATTCGGCCTTTACCACGACGGGGTGAAAAAGGCCGATAATCAAAAAGGTACATATTCCGATGAATAACCCCGCAAGGTGATATTCATTTAGAAATTCCATCACAATTATTTTTCAACGCGGATGGGGATTTCTTTCTTGATACTCTGTTCCAGAGAAATCAATGTCTCGGTAGCTACCACACCCGGTATTTCTTGCATTTTGTTATTCAGCAAATCCATCAGATGTTCGTTGTCGCATGCATAAAGCTTTGTCAGCATTGTGTACGGACCTGTAGTGAAATGACATTCCACAATTTCGGGAATCTTTTGTAGTTCCGCTACGACAGATTTGTACATGGAGCCTTTTTCCAGTTTGATACCCACGTAGGTACAAGTTCTGTATCCCAATGATTTCGGGTTCACATGGTAACCAGAGCCTACAATGACACCTAGGTCAATCAGTCTTTGCACACGCTGATGGATAGCTGCGCGTGACACTCCACATTCGGCTGCTACGTCTTTAAAAGGGATGCGGGCATTCTGGGAGATAATCTCTAGGATCTGCCTGTCGAGGTTGTCTATTCTTTCCATAATAATAAATTGTAATTTCCTGTTGTTATCAAATAGTAAGCAAATATAGAGATTTATTTTAATTATTCTTCTTTTCGGAGAAAAAAAATAGGAAAAAGCAAAAAAAAGAGGCACAAACGTTTTGCGCCTCTTTCCTTTTTCTATTTAGAAAAGAACTTTCTTATTTCTTATCTTTTTCGATGCTCAACAGTTCAACTTCGAAAATCAAAGTAGAGAACGGTTTGATTTGGTTGCCAGATTCTCTTGCACCGTAAGCAAGTTCTTGTGGGATATAAAGTTCCCATTTAGAACCTACAGGCATCATAGTCAAAGCTTCTGTCCAACCTTTGATTACTTGGTTAGCACGGAAAGTAGACGGTTCGTTACGTTTGTAAGAGCTGTCGAATTCTGTTCCGTCGATCAAAGTACCTTTGTAGTTCACTTTCACTTTACAAGTGTCAGCAGGAATTTCACCTTTACCTTCAGTGATTACTTTGTATTGCAGACCGCTTGCAGTTGTTTTTACGCCGTCTTTAGTCTTGTTTTCAGCAAGGAATTTTTCGTTTTCAGCTTTATAGTCAGCATATTTTTCTTCCAAAGCTTTTGCTTTGATAGTTTCCATAGCTGTACGAGTATATTCTTGAGCTGCTTCCATAGTCATCACGCCACCTTTTTCCAAAGTACCTGCGATGAAACCTGCCAGGAAGTTTTCTTTGCTGATGGTTTTAGTAGAGTCAGTGCCAAACAATTCCTGGTTGATACCTTTCATCATCTGGTTGCTGATTTGCTGACCGATTTGCAGACCTGCCATGTAAGCGATGTCTTTTTTGCTAGTCTTGTTTGCGCCTTCATTCAAACCTTTGATGAAGTCTGCCATATAAGCAGTATCAACGTCCAGACGACCTGTCAGATAGCCTTTCAGACCTTGAGTCTGTGCCATACCGATAGAATAAGACAGTGAGTCGATGTCTGATTTCAGATTTGCTTTAGGAGCTTGAGCTGTACAAGAAGCAAGGCTTGCAGCAGCGGCGATTGCCATAAAAATACTAACTTTTTTCATTTTGCTTTGAAATTTTTTATTTATAATACTTCGAGTAATTCTACTTCAAAAATGAGTGTGCTATGAGGAGGGATCATTTCTCCGGCACCTCTTGCGCCATAACCAAGTTCTGACGGAATATACAGTTTCCATTTAGACCCTTCCGGCATCAGCTGCAAAGCTTCCACCCATCCCGGTATTACTTGGTTGACACCGAATACAGCCGGTTCTCCGCGTTGGATAGAGCTGTCGAACAGTGTGCCGTCAATCAATGTTCCTTCATAGTGGCATCTTACCTGGTCGGTAGCTTTCGGCTTTTTGCCTGTACCTTCTTTGATGATTTCATATTGTAGTCCGCTGGGAAGAACAACTACGCCCGGTCCTTTTTTGTTTTCTTCGAGGAAAGCTTGTCCTTGCTCGATAGCAACGGCACCCATTTTAGCTTCCAGTTCTTCGAAATACTTGTTTACTATTTCGCGGGCTTCATTGTGGCTGATAGCCGTCTGATTGCCTTCCAATACGTCTTTGATTGCTTGTGCGAAATCATCTACCGCAAGGTTTCCGATTCCCATGCTTGATAAGTTTTGACCAATTCCGAGGCCAATAGAGTAACTGAATTTATCCATATAATGTTTTTTGTTGGCGATTGAAATGTATCACCATCATGGTTTTAGCTTTCAATCAATTGCAAATTTATGAATCGCAAAAGTACGTGTTTTATTTGAATGATTTAGCATTTGCTATTTAAAAATTCTTATATCTGTGAAAGTTAATCGCTTTTCTTTAAAGAATTAGTTTTTTTTGTTCGTAGGATTTAATCGGCTTATTCTTATTATTTAGGTTGGTTTATGTGGATAATTAATCGTCTGACAGCTGTTGAACTTGCGTCTGACAATTGTTATTCTTTCGTCTGACAACTGTCAGACGAAAGAATAACAGTAGTCAGACGAATAGTTGTTGCCATAAATGATGCTAACTATCTGCATCTTTCATCTTAAAGTTCTGCATAAATTGGATTATATTAAGCGTGAGAAAGTGTTCTTTTATTCGATGATTCTGATTACATTTGTGTGGCTATTAAAAAAGAAGGAGGAATAGTAATGAAGAATCTGGTAGTTTTGACGGGTGCGGGTATGAGTGCCGAGAGTGGGATTAGTACATTTCGCGATGCAGGCGGTTTGTGGGATAGGTATCCTGTGGAGCAGGTGGCCACTCCTGAAGGTTATCAGCGTGACCCGGCTTTAGTGATTAATTTCTATAATGAGCGTCGGAAACAGTTGTTGGAGGTGAAACCGAACCGTGGGCATGAACTGTTGGCGGAACTGGAGAAAAGCTTCCATGTGACGGTGGTGACACAGAATATTGATAACTTGCACGAACGTGCCGGGAGTAGCCACATCATTCATCTGCATGGCGAACTGACGAAAGTGTGTTCCAGCAGAGATCCTCATAATCCCCACTACATAAAAGAACTGAAACCGGAAGAATATGAAGTGAAGATGGGAGACAAGGCCGGCGACGGCACTCAATTGCGACCTTTTATCGTATGGTTTGGAGAAGCTGTGCCGGAAATTGAAACCGCCATCCAATATGTGGAGAAAGCGGATATTTTCGTCATTATCGGTACGTCGCTTAACGTATATCCTGCGGCGGGGCTGCTTCATTATGTACCGAGAGGAGCAGAGGTGTATCTGATTGATCCGAAACCGGTAGATACGCATACTTCCCGTTCGATACATGTAATTCAGAAGGGAGCTTCTGAAGGAGTGGCTGAATTGAAACAGTTGTTGGGAGTTTGAGAGGTTTTCTTTTCCCGGTTTTATTCCAGTTCGGTGGCAAAAATATGATTGTTCCGGAGTACTTTCGATATTTCGAGTGCAGAGATATCCCTGCACTCGATTCTTAATATTTTCTCCCAGTCCTCAAAGTCCACATTCCATTTGTCTATTTGGGGGAACTCTGCCAAAAGCTCTCCTATGCGCTTGATGTCACGCCTTTGGGTGATAGAAGTTCGAAAAATCAGAATCTTATTTTCTTTTTCCATATTCTTTAGGGTTTTATTTTAATGAACGGAACTCCCGGATCGTCATACTGAAATGCAACCTGAAATTGCGACTTAAAAGTGAAAGGCTGCTAAAGCCGCAAAGACGGGCGATTTCGGTGGCGGAAAGTTCCTTGTTTCGTTTTAATAATAGGGCTGCTTTTTCAATCCGAGTGCGTTTGATATAATCCGTAGGCGTTTCGCCCGTCAGGATTGTAAATACGCGATGGAAGTGGAAAGGAGAAAAGCAGGCGATACCTGCCATTTTCTGTAATGATAACGGCTGGTCTATGTGATTGTGAATATAGTCGGTCACTTTATTGATCCGTAACTGATATTCCTGTTTATTGATATCTTTCGTCTCCATGTTTTCTGCAAAGTAAAGGATAATAAATGCCGGAGAGTTGTCCTATCTTGCTAACTTCTCCGGCAGATAATCAATCTTTTTTTTGTCCTATATAGAATACGTAGCCGTAGTATTCTTTATACTTATTATATAGGCTCTCTTCATACCGTTGCCCGGTGATGAGGTCTGCGGCTGCGTCATTTCCTGCATATTCCTTCAAAAAAGCTTCCTGAACAGGGAACTGGGGAGCGTAAAAATGCTCAAGCCAGCAATTTTCCGGTAAAATGAAATGGGCTGTCGGGATATATCCTGCTTTTTCCATTTGCATTATCTTTCTTGGAATCGTATCGATTTCCGGGTAATTGGCCATCCAGAAGTCTTCTATTTCGGAGGGACGTTCCGGGGTGAACCAGGAGGCTTCCGTTACAGCGATAAATCCGTTCTTTTTCAGGAATTTGTTCCATTCGTTCATGCCGCGTTCGAATCCTATGTTATAGATAGCGCCTTCGGACCAGATCAGATCGAGTTCTTCCTCTTGAAATGGCAGAGCGTCCATGGAACCGACGATACCCTTTACTCTGTCTTCACAATGGGCTTCTATTGCATTTTTGTTGAATAGCTCGATAAAGTCGGGGAAAAGGTCGATACCTGTAATTTGTCCTTTCGTATAGTTGGCTAATGCCATTGTCTGACCGCCTGTGCCACAGCCAATGTCGGCTATTCGTGCCTTGTCGGACAGTTCGTTGATGAAGCTTACGGCTTTTTGTGTGACTTCAGGACTTCCGGGACCTTGACGTTTTAATGCCTTGAAGTAATTACATATCAGTGTAAAATCGAATTCGTGGATTGATTTAAAATCGTTACTCATTGTTTTAATGTTTTAGTTGTACGGCGAATGGAGGCATATAATGATGCTTGCAACCATTTGACCATACAAATAGTTTGAAAATTTAGATATAGAAAATAACTCTGACAAGAGTATGTCAGAAAACATAAGGGATAATCTGTAATGAGAGGAAGGCTTACAGATTATTTACAGAACGGAATCCTTATGGAATGAAAATGAGTTAAACATCCAATTATTTCTTTTAGTTTGTGACAAAGATAGGGTTTTAGCTGCAAAACTCAATGATAACTTGATTGAAAAAAGACTGTAAACCTGTATTTTAGCAAGAATAGTCAAATAGGAATATGTTTATATATCCGGTTGCATGGATGAGATTGATCGTCCAAATTGATTGAAACTACATTTTTTTGAGTTATTTTTGTCGAATATTAAATACAAATCTCTCATTTAATGTATGATACCGATGAAAAGCAAATTATTACTCACATGTACCATCCTGTTTTTCTGTTCCTCTTTTCTGTGCGGACAGAATCAATCTTCTAAAGTGGCAAACTCTGTTGAAACGAATAATGGATGCATCCGGCACCCGTGGCAAGGAAAAAGAGTGGGATATTTGGGAGACTCTATTACAGATCCCAACTGTTATGGTGACAAGATAAAGAAATACTGGGATTTTCTGCAGGAATGGCTGGGAATCACTCCTTATGTATATGGTATCAGTGGCAGGCAATGGAATGATGTGCCCCGGCAAGCCGAGCAACTGAAGAAAGAACACGGCGAAGAAGTAGATGCTATCGTGATTTTGATGGGTACGAATGATTTTAATGACGGTGTACCTATTGGAGAATGGTTTACGGAAACAGAAGAACAAGTGATGGCAGCCCGTGGGCAAACCCAAAAGCTGGAAATCCGTAAGAAACGCACTCCTATAATGGATGGAAGCACGTATAAGGGACGTATAAACATAGGAATCAATAGACTGAAACAACTCTTCCCGGACAAGCAGATTGTGTTGCTGACCCCGTTGCACCGTTCACTGGCCAATTTTGGAGAAACGAATGTGCAACCGGATGAAAACTACCAGAATAGTTGTGGCGAATATGTGGATGCCTACGTGCAGGCTGTTAAAGAAGCCGGCAATGTGTGGGGAGTCCCCGTGATTGATTTTAATGCGGTAACCGGATTGAATCCGATGGTGGAAGAACAACTGATTTATTTCTACGATGCGGGATATGACCGTTTGCATCCCAGCACGAAAGGACAGATACGCATGGCACGAACGCTGATGTATCAGTTGCTTGCGTTGCCTGCTACATTTTAAATAGGCCGGACAGAATTCTATGAAATTGTACACTATTCTATAGTACATTTTCTGCAAACCTGTAATTTTGTCTTCTATAAATAATAGAACCTATGAGACATAAACTTCTGTTTTCTTTTTTCATCTTTTTAATAGTTGCTTTACCGATTCGTAGTAAGGATTTTGTTTTGACTTCCGGTCAAACAGTTGTCATCGCTTGCAGCCCTTCTGAAGAACAGGTTGTACGAACCGCATTGGAGATGCTGGGGCGTGATATTCAGACAGTATTGTCGTCGACTACCCAAACGAATGAAAAAACAGGTGAAATTGTGATAGGAACGGTGGGGCAGAGTGAGCTTATCAGCCGGACCGGCATAGATGTTTCTGCGTTAAGAGGCAAGAAGCAGGCTTTTCTATTACCTGTTTCTCCGGAGGGGAAATTGGTAGTAGCCGGCAGTGACAAACATGGTACGGCTTATGGAATACTCGAAATATCCCGTTTGTTAGGTGTCTCTCCCTGGGAATGGTGGGCGGACGTAACTCCGGAAAAGAAGAAACTTTTTAAGCTATCTTCCAAATTCCAAAGTCTTCAGGCTCCTTCGGTGGAATATCGGGGTATATTTATTAATGATGAAGACTGGGGCTTGATGCCATGGAGCAGTCGGACCTATGAACCTTCAAAAGTGAAAGGTGAGATAGGCTCGCGTACCAACGAGCGTATTTTTGAACTCTTACTTCGTCTGCGTGCCAACACCTATTGGCCTGCAATGCACGAATGTACACTTCCATTCTTTCTGACTAAAGGTAATCGGGAAGCTGCCAAGAAATATGGTATCTTCATCGGTGCTTCCCATTGCGAACCGATGGCCTGCAATGCTGCCGGTGAGTGGAGTCGGAGAGGAGAAGGCGCCTATGATTATGTAAATAATGCCCCGGCTGTTTATAAGTTCTGGGAAGACCGTGTAAAAGAGGTGGCAGATCAGGAAATACTCTATACGTTGGGTATGCGTGGTGTACACGATGGCAAGATGCAGGGAGCGAAGACGGTGGAAGAACAGAAGGCCGTAATAGATCGTGTGTTTGCAGATCAACGCGGGTTGATTGAAAAATATGTTGATAAGGATGTAACTAAAGTCCCGCAGGTTTTTATCCCTTATAAAGAGGTACTTGACATTTATCATGCCGGATTACAGGTGCCCGATGATGTAACATTGATGTGGTGTGACGATAACTATGGCTATATCCGCCATTTCCCTACGGCCGAAGAATGCGCACGTAAAGGAGGGAATGGAGTCTATTATCATGTTTCTTATTGGGGACGTCCGCACGACCATCTCTGGTTGAGTACGATGAGCCCGTATCTGATTTTCCAACAAATGAAGCTGGCTTACGATCGAGGCATACAGAAGATGTGGATACTGAACGTCGGAGATATCAAGCCTGCCGAGTATCAGATAGAGTTGTTTATGGATATGGCCTGGAATATAGAAGCGGTGGCCTCGGAAGGAGTGACCTCTCATCTGAAACACTGGCTGGAACGGGAATTGGGAGCTTCGTGCGCAAAGGCAGTATTGCCTGTGATGCAGGAACACTATCGTCTGGCCCATATTCGTAAACCTGAATTTATGGGAAATACGAGGGAAGAGGAGAAAGATCCTGTTTATCGTGTTGTCAAAGATCTCCCATGGAGTGAAAAAGAAATCAACGGACGTTTGCAGGCTTATGATAAATTGTCGGAGACAGTGGAACGGGCAGCTTTGAAAATCCCATCCGGCAGACAAAGTGCCTATTTTGAATTGGTGAAATACCCGGTGCAAGCTGCTACACAGATGAACCGGAAATTGCTGTATGCCCAATTAGCCCGCCACGGAAAAGCGGACTGGGAGAAAAGTGATCTTGCCTATGACAGCATTGTAGTATTGACAAAACAGTATAACTCACTGGAAGATGGAAAGTGGAACCGCATGATGGATTTCCAACCCCGAAAACTCCCCGTATTCAATCGCGTGGAAAGAAAAACGGCTACTTCTCCGATGATGAAAGAGCGTGTAGCTATCTATAAATGGAACGGCTTGGATGGGAAGAATATCCCGAATAGTAAGACCTTGAATGCGCGGAAAGGAACTTCTGCTATTTGTGAGGGCCTGGGATATGAAAGCAAAGCGACAGGCATTGACAAGGGAGATGCACTGATGTTCGCTTTTGACAACTGGAAAACAGACTCGGTAGAGGTTGACATCCGCTTGTTGCCTAATCATCCTGTGGGAGGAGATCAATTACGTTTCTCAATATCGTTGGACGATGCAGCGCCTGAAGTGATCTCTTATGAAACGAAAGGACGGAGTGAAGAATGGAAAGAGAACGTGCTGCGCAATCAAGCCATCCGAACGGTTCGACTTCCGGTATCCGGAAAGAAGTCCCACAAATTGGTAATCAAGGCATTGGACGAAGGAGTGATATTAGACCAGGTGATGCTTTATATGCCTTCGCCTACTGGTGAGTAACTGCACGGATCACGAACCATGCATGATGCGCCACGGTTCCAATCAGCCCGTAATGCTTTGCCATGATCCGAAATCTTTCTTTGAGGGATGCTTTCTGATTCCGGGTAGTCATTCCCTCCTCCAGATAGTCGATGATTGTCAGGTGGGTATTGTGCAAAGTACGTGCTTTCTTCATGATGCGGATGCACCAGTCGAAATCTGCAGAAAAGCGATATTGCAGATTGTATGGCCCTACGAGCGTGTGGCGGGGGAAGAATGCCTGGTGGCAGACTAACATTCCCTGTTTGAAACTTTTCCAGGTGAGCGTTTCAGGGGCGGACAATCTGCGCATCCGCAGGAAATGCCTGTCCTTGTCTACGATAGCGGTTTCTCCGTAAAGTATATCGGGCAGTTCATTGCCGTTGATGGTGTGCACCATTTGTTGCAGCGTATCATCCTCATGAAAACAGTCGCCTGCATTCAGGAAACAGAGATAATCACCGCTGGCAAGGGCGATGCCCTTATTCATAGCGTCATACAGTCCTTTGTCGGGTTCGCTGACGACGGTGTGTATGCGTGACCGGTAGCGGTTGATAATAGAGAGGGTTCCATCCTTGGAAGCTCCATCCACGATAATATATTCTATATGATGATAGGTTTGTGAAATAACACTTTGAATCGTGTCTTCCAATACCTTTTCAGCATTGTATGTCACCGTAATGATAGAGAACTTGGGAGTAGGATGGACACTATGCATATTTCCCCGTTATTTTATTGTAGACATCTGTATATTTCTTTGCAACGATACTCTCCGAATAATTACCCAGAACCTTGCGGCAGGCCTGTGCAGAGAGTTCGTTGTATTCCGGTTCCGTCAATATCCAATGTATGCCGTTGGCAAAATCTTCCGAGGATTTGTATTGTGCCACGTAGCCGTTGTGCAGATGATCGATCATTTCGGGGATACCTCCCACATTAAAACCGACACAAGGCACTCCACAGGCCATTGCTTCCATAATCATATTGGGAAGATTCTCTTCCAGAGACGGGATGGCGAAGAGGTCTACGGCATTGTAGATATTCACTACTTCATGCTCATTTTTGATATAAGGGAGCGGGTATACATGGAAAGGAAGTTGTTCCTGTAACTGCTGCGACTGGTTGCCGAATACGACTACACCCAGTGAGTCTTTCCATTCCGGATGCTTTTCTGCTAACAGTTTGCATGCCCCAATCAGATAGTCGACCCCTTTTCGTTTATCGGTGATCTTTAATGAGCCGAACAAAACTAGTTTCTTACCTTCCGGCAACATGAATTTGGCACGCGCTTCCTTCTTGTTCATGGGTTTGAACAAGTTGGTATTAATAGCGTTCGGAATATTGGTCACGCTTTTCCCTTCAAATAATGCACTGGTCTGGGCTTGTTCCTTCAGCCAATGGCTGCACGTGACGAAATGAATGGGAGCGTAGCTGTATAACTTTTGTTTTTTGCGGAACGTGCGATAGGATAAATCCTTTCGTCCCCCGCCTTTGTAGATGTACGGACAGTCGTGACATTCCTGCTGATAGTTGTTGCACTCCCGTGCGTAATGGCAGATGCCGGTGCATGGCCACATATCGTGCATGGTCCAGACTACGGGTTTGCCGGAGGTCAGTATCTTTCGTATATCGTTCAGTGAGAGCATTCCCTGGTTGATCCAATGCAGATGGATCACGTCGGCCTGGCGGAATTCCGGGAGTGAGGTGATGTCTGTACCTGTGTTGGCGATGTCTACGTCAAACAAATGGTAACGCCGGAAACGGTTGGCACTCCAGATCACAATCCGTTCCCACATGAACTTCCACACTTGCAACCAGTTACTTTTTAAGCGGACAACACTGATTTGGTCGGTCTGTTTGTCACGTACCAGCATTTTGGCTTTGATGCCGTTGTTTTTCAGTGACTCCATCAACCGGCTTGCTGCGATGGCTGCTCCTCCTATTCGTTCAGATGTATTTATAATCAGGACTCTCATGGGCAAAAGTTTATGCAAATGTACGGTTTTTAGAGGAAATGTTTGATATTTCCAGCAAGCTTTCTGCTATTTCGCGTGAAAAGATTTCGAGGTTGAAACGTTCTTCCGCCAGTTTGCGGGCATTCTCTCCCATGCGCCGTGCCTCTTCGGGGTGGTCGGCGATGTAGCGGATAGCGTCTATCCAGCCTTGTACGTCGTTATATTCTACGGTGATACCTATTCCTTCCTTGTCGATGTCTATTTCGAAGTTGGGGTTGCGCGAACAGATGACGGGGATGCCGAGGGCGAATGCTTCCACGAGCGTGGTCAGTCCTACGGTATAGGGGAAGTCCAGGCAGCAGATCACGATACAACTTTTGCGTGCCACCAGTTTCCCCAGTTCGTAGGGAATCACTCCGTCGGTATAATGGATGCGAATGGAGTCGGGCAATGCATACGGGTCGATGATCTTTTTATAGTTGATGTTACCGCATGAGACGGCAATGTACAAATCCAGTTTCTCGTTCGTTGCGGCAAATGCCTGGAGCAAGGTGTCTACGTCCCGGTTTTCTTTGCCGGTGGAGATAAATCCTTCGGGCTTCCGGTCGGGCATTTCTGCAAGCAGGTGGTCGTAGAAAGGAAGATCCGGTCCCCAATGGATGAGTTTCAGTTTGTGGGACGGTGCTTTCCGGGTTTTCTGCGAGTCCTGAATCAGTTTCCGACTGAACAGGAACATTTGGTCTATACCTTTGTAGAAAAGGCGGGAGATTTGTTCGCGCCACGGTTTGGGATTGGTGACGACAGCCGTATGATGCCAGATCACGATGGGCTTGCGGTACAGTCCCAGTGCACGGAGGAAGATGACGGGCTCTATACCCCGGAAAGAGGTGGCGTAGAGGACGTCGTATTTCTCCTTGCAGAAGAGAATCTCTTTGGTGGCGTAAAGCATGAGTTTCAGACGGCCGGAGAAATATTTGCATTTGTGCATCACGGAGTGTATTCCGTAATTCTCCAGTAAAGGAAGTCCGTATAAGATGTGTCCGGGGAATTTATATTCTTTCCATTCCTCGTAGCTTTCCCGTGTGAGGCGGGTATGGTAAAAATAAATAGTAAGCAACTTATTTAGTGGTGCTTGTTTCTTTTCAGCCATTTGTTGATTCGGTTTTTGACAGCTTTCGTAATGATGGAGAAATTGCCGTATTTCAGGTTGAGGAACAGTTCTTCGAACGAACGTCCGATCTTGATCCACGGATGATCCCAGCCCATGATGCGGTAAACGCTCTCTTTGTAGGCAACGTTTTCGATGACGTAGCGGGGATGTTTCAGTGGAAAATCCACCTCATAGCGCTTCATCGTGAAGATGCGGCGGTAACCTTTGGGCAGGGTATGAATCGAGCCGGCGAAATGGGTGGAATCTGCCGTTGCTCCCAAGTTATTAATCATGTTGCGGGTAGGCACGATGCTTAGCCCGGAGTTGAACAGTATGGAGGCGTGGAAGATCGTTTCATAAAAGGCTTTCTGCTGTTCCCGGTGACGCTGGCACATGTAGATAAAGTCGCTCCGGAATTTGCGTTCCTTGATAAGCTGTTCCAGTTGTTGCATATTGAAGGAGTCGTCCAGGAAGTTGTAGAACTCATCCCATTGGTCGACTACCCGTTTCCAGCTTGCCCATCCCCAGATAGAGAAGGTGGTGGTAAAGAAATAGTCGTAGGGCATATCTTGGGTGATTTCTTCGGGGTTAAATCCGGCAATCATGCTGATGCGGGTGTCATATTCGTATTTATCCAGCATCTCCTTGCAGAATTGGAAAAAGGAGACGGCGGGCACATCGTCGTCTTCCAATACGATGCACTTGTCGACTTTCGAAAAGGCCCATTTCTGCGAAATGTACTCCGAAGGGTCGCAGCCGAAATTCTTTTCCTGATAAAGCCGTTCTACTTCACATTCCCAGTCTATCTGTGATACGATTTCACGGCAGGCTTTTATTCCGGGCAGGTCACGTTCGTTTCGTGCTCCGTCCTGATAGAGGAAGAGGCGGGACGGACGCGCTTTCTTCACTTGCTCGAACACTTGCGACAACTGTTGCGGGCGGTTGAAGAACAGGATAAGTACCGGGACGTCTACTAAAGCGGATTTCATATTCATAGTTCTTGTTTTGGGGTTGTACTGAATGACAGGGCGGCAGGATAGTGGTTGTTCACTTTTTCCTGCTCTTCTTCTGTAAATCGATGCAGGGTTGGATAGTTGTAACGCAAAAATCCTTCCAGGTCGTCGGGGGCGGTCACTGTGAGAGGGCCGAATTTCACGGGTTGCAGGTGGCGGATGCTTTCTACGGTTACGTGGTCGGCAGTGGCCATTACGTTGTTATAGTAACGGGTGTTTCGTGAGTTGAAACAGCTTTGAACTGACACCAGCATGCGGTAGATTGCTTTTTTAGAGAAAAGTAGGTCGACTACCCTGTTCAGGAAACAGGAGAAGGCTCCCCGGTTCGTGGGGTTCTCTATTTCACATGTACCGAAGTGTTTCCACATCCATATCTCTTTTCCCATCAGGCAGCATTTGAGGAAGCCGAGTGCTTCGGATTGTATTCTTCGCAGCAGCTTGTTGTCGGGAATTTTGTCGAATGGGAATATATCGACAAAAATGCCCGGATGCATCGGGACATTCTTGAACATTTCTTCTACAAAAAGGGTGTCGTTTTTCTTGACTTTGGCAAAATAATACGGGGTATGAGGGTTTGTCTCTATCCATGAAAGGAAGTAGGAAGGACCCAGTTCCCCGGGAGCTACTTTCAGAAATTTGTTGTAGTTCTCCCGCGTCATGCCTATGTCAATATCATCATCCCAGGGGAGAATCGCCTGGTCGTAGAGTGCACCGATTGCCGTGCCGCCAATCACAAAATAGGGAATGTTGTGCTTCTGACACACCCGGATGGTTTCTCCCAATATGTCGTAGAGTTCGGCATGTAATAAATCAAGCTCTTCGGCTGTATATTTCTTGTTCATCGGAAATGGTTAATGCACGTTGTGCTACAAAAGTAGTAATTATATTGCTAAGTTACTATAACTTTAAGTTTCCTTGCATAAATTCGGTGGCCACTTGTCCGCGTCCCGGTATGGGAAGGACGGATGCTTGCGGAAAGTCCTTGAGCAGACAGTCTGCCGGATTGATGTCCGGATAGAATTTCTTCAATAGGAACAGGCTGGGGCCGGTGGTGATGCTTCCTATAAAGACGGAGGCGTCCATCAATATCTGTATCGAGGAAAGGAAACGTGCCATTTGTCTTTGTTTCAGCTCTTTGGTGGTCTGCGTGAAAGCGCTGTTGACGTATCCTTTTTCGTCGGGGCTGCAAAGGGTGTACCAGTGTATGTCCGGGGCAAGGGTTTGTACTTGTTCGAAAAGGCGGTAATCATCCGTTAATACAAAGACGTCGCGTAGGGCGGTCTTTTCTTTAATAAGCCGTATGTAATGTTCCGGTGGAAGCAGGTTGGTTTCAGTGATCTTGTCTCCTCCCCGTATCTGGCATCCTGCGTATTGGGGTGGAAGTTGCAGGTCGGCGGCACATTGGCGACATTCCTGTGCGGTGGTGTCGTTGAGTTTCCAAGTGATTTCCGTCAGTTTTTGGAAGGTATGGAGATAGTCGCCGTCTATTCCCAGTTCGGGAATATGGAAGTGCTGATTGGGGTTGAATGTCAGTTGAAAGTTGAGCAAGACCGGCTTGCCGTATGTGAAAAAGGCAATCGTTTTTCCGATGATGTTCTTACAGGTTACTTTCAGTTTCCATTTCAGTAACTTCGTCTTAGGCAGCTTTTTGTCTTTCATCAATGCCTGCCAGGAGGGGAGGCGATGGGTGTTATAAGTGTGATGAAACGGTTCGTGCACTTGCTCGCAGAAGGGGGCGAAACAATCTTCCCAACCTTTTTCCCATCCGAAGTTGGCGTCGTCGGAGTAGAGCTTGAACTGTATTTTGTGTTGCAGGCAATAAAGCATTGCGTGAAGCATATAGGTATATTCGGTGAAGAAACCGGCATCTATACCTATGTGATAAATCATCGTCTTTTTGAAAGAACTATTCAGAAGATGGTATCGGGTGGCAAGGTCATTTGGGTTCATGTGTCTTCTTTTTGATGAAATATTGAATGCTTTCTTTAAAAGTAACCGATCGGCTGCCCCACATGGTTGCTACGTAGAGTGCTGCAGCAAGCACTATCTTGCTTGCCAGGCGGAGATAAATATTCTCGATGGAGCGGGTGGTGTAATAGGTGATTACCATAACCGTAGCCGCAATGGCAGCATAAGGAAGTATGTCCATCAGGGCATGGCGAAGCTTCAATCCTATTTCCTGCCATACAAAGTAGTGCCATGTCAGTAGCCACAGTATGTTGATGGATACATAGACGGTGAGCATGGTAAAGATCCCATAAGAGTGGGCTAATAGAACGCTTGACAGTAAGATGATGCCGAGCGCTATGGTGTTCCACATATAGATGCGGGATTTTCCTTTACTGATAATCAGTTGTTGATAGAGGTATGCGATGGGAGCAAAGGCTCCGCTGATACACAGTATTTGCATGATTAATATGCTGGAATACCACTTGTCGGTGATGGTGATGATAATCAGCTCTTCCGATACGATTCCCAATCCCAACATGGCGGGAAACGAGACAAAAGCGGTGAAACGCAGCATTTTGCGAAATACCCGTTTTTGCCGTTCAAGGTCGTCGGACACTTTGGTGAGTACCGGTTGCGCTACTCCGTTTATCATGCCGGAGATGAAGAGTTGTCCCATGCCGCACCATTTATTGGCTTGGTTGTAATATCCTACTTCTTTTTCGCTGTAGAATTTACCCAGTATCACGGAAAACAGATTGTTATTGATGTGATTGAATACATTGGTAACCAGTAGTTTCCCACTGAATCCGAACATTTCCTTAATCGGGGTGAAGTTGAACTGCAAGCTTGGTCGCCAACGGGTGAAATGCCAGTAACAGGCTGTGTTGATGGTTACGTAAACGATGCTTTGCGTAGCAATTCCCCAATAAGAGAAACCAAAGTAGGCAAGAGTGACTCCGGTGATTCCGGACACGGTGAGTCCGATAACCGAAGACAATGCCCGCTGTTTGACCATCAGATTACGCAGGAGATAGGCACTGTGGGATATTCCCAGACTGGCAATGAAGAAGCCGATAAAAGAATAACGTGCCAGTGGTGTCAGTTCGGGAGTATCGTAAAAGTCAGCGATAAGCGGTGCACAGAGGAATAACAGCAGGTACAGCGACAGACTGATGGCCGCGTTGAACCAGAATACGGCATTGTAATCATTGTGCGTCACTTCTTTCTTATTAACAAGGGCAGCTGTGAAACCACTTTCTTGTATCGAGCTGGCAATGAGGGAGAAGATGGCCAACATTCCCACCATTCCATAATCTGACGGAGTGAGTAATCGCGCGAGGAATATTCCGAAAAGTAGGTTTAGCAACTGCTGTATGCCGTTGCTGAATCCTCCCCAAAATAGTCCTTTGGCTGTCTTTTCTTTTAGTGACTGATTCTCGCTCATGTTATTTGCAAAGAATACATGAAAAGGCTATGCGTGATGATAGCTTTTCATGTATTCCCTATTCTAGTTTTATTATTTTACTTCGCTGCCCGGCTTCACTTCACGTCCCGGCATGATAACTGCCAGACTGCCGTCGTTGTTTTCGGCACTAAGAATCATGCCTTCGCTGACGATTCCTTTCAGTTTGCGCGGAGCGAGATTAGCGATGAAGCAAACTTGTTTGCCTACCAGCTCTTCCGGTTGATAATGCTTGGCAATACCTGATACGATGGTACGTGTCTCCAGTCCGTCATCGATTTTGAATTGCAGCAATTTATCCGCTTTCGGTACTTTCTGACATTCAAGAATGGTACCTACACGGATATCCAGTTTCGTGAAGTCGTCGAATTCGATGTTCGGGCGGATAGGATTAGCTTTGTAGTTGGCTTCTTCATTTGCCTTCTTTGTATCGAGCAGCTTTTGTACCTGTGCTTCGATAGTAGCGTCTTCGATCTTCTCGAACAATAACTCCGGTTTGTTTAACTGATGGCCTACAGGAAGCAGGTTATCTTTTCCCAGTTCAGACCATTCGAAAGTATCCATGTTCAGCATTTTGCGGAGTTTTTCCGAGCTGAACGGCAAGAATGGGTCGAAGGCGATGGCAAGGTTGGCAACCAGTTGCAGGGAAATGTTGAGGATGGTTCCTACACGTTCCATATCTGTCTTAGCCAGTTTCCACGGTTCGGTGTCGGCCAGGTATTTGTTTCCGATACGTGCCAGATTCATGGCCTCTTTCTGTGCATCGCGGAATTTGAATACGTCGAGCAGTTTTTCTACTTCTGCTTTCACGTCTGCGAATTCTTTCAGCGTTTCCTTGTCGTAGTCGGTTAAGCTGCCCTGTGCGGGTACGCGACCGTCGAAGTATTTTTGAGTCAGCACCATTGCACGGTTTACGAAGTTGCCGTATACGGCTACCAGTTCGTTGTTATTGCGTGCTTGGAAGTCTTTCCAAGTGAAGTCGTTGTCTTTCGTTTCCGGTGCGTTGGCGGTCAGTACGTAGCGGAGTACGTCTTGCTTTCCGGGGAAATCAGCCAGATATTCGTGCAACCATACGGCCCAATTGCGGGAAGTAGAGATCTTGTCTCCTTCGAGGTTGAGGAATTCGTTGCTCGGCACGTTGTCCGGCAGGATATAGCTGCCTTCTGCTTTCAGCATGGCAGGGAATACGATGCAATGGAATACGATATTATCTTTTCCGATGAAGTGAATCAGACGCGTTTCTGGATCTTTCCACCATGTTTCCCAGCTGTCGGGAAGAAGTTCTTTGGTGTTGGAGATGTATCCGATCGGAGCGTCAAACCATACATAGAGCACTTTTCCTTCTGCTCCTTCTACGGGAACAGGGATACCCCAATCAAGGTCACGGCTCACGGCACGTGGTTGCAGACCCATGTCGAGCCAGCTTTTGCATTGACCGTATACGTTCGGACGCCATTCTTTGTGATCTTCCAGAATCCATTTGCGCAGCCATGCTTCGTGTTTGTCGAGAGGAAGATACCAGTGTTTGGTTTCTTTCATTACCGGTTTGCTACCGCTGATGGCGCTTTTCGGGTTGATAAGATCTGTAGGAGAAAGTGAGGTTCCGCACTTTTCGCATTGGTCGCCGTAAGCGCCTTCCGAATGGCAGTGGGGACATTCTCCAGTGATATAACGGTCGGCAAGGAATGTTTTTGCTTCCTCGTCATAATATTGTTCAGACGTTTTTTCGATGAATTCTCCTTTATTGTACAATGTTTTGAAGAAATCCGAAGCCAGTTGGTGATGCGTCGGTGAAGTGGTGCGGCTATACACGTCGAATGAGATACCGAATTCTTCGAATGATTTTTTAATCAGTGAATGGTAACGGTCTACTACATCCTGCGGAGTAATTCCTTCTTTTTTGGCACGGATCGTGATAGGTACTCCGTGTTCGTCCGAACCTCCGATGAATAATACATCTTCTTTTTTCAGACGCAGATAACGCACATAAATATCTGCCGGTACGTATACACCCGCCAGGTGACCGATGTGGACAGGCCCGTTCGCATACGGAAGTGCCGATGTGACGGTGGTTCTTTTGAATTTCTTTTCCATTATATAGTGTGATTTTTGTTGTTTTCAGCTTTGTAATGTGCAAAGATAGTGACTTTTCATCACAGATTACACGGATTAACACAGATTTTTCATTCTCATAGTCGGGGGTGTCTCATAAGAATGATGTAAATTTGATAGCTATTCTAACATAAAGCTATTTACTGATATGTTGGATTTATTCTCGCATGTTCTGTTTTTAAGATTAAAACAAAATATTAGTATCTAAACTTCGTCCTAATAAAATAAATAATGTATAAGGTATTGTAAGAATATGCAGAAACAACTATATGAATTTGAATATAAATAAGTAAATATGTATAATTATTGGCAGAATTGAACACCGTTCCTTTTAAAGGAAGCTTCTGTTGCTTTTAAAGGAACGATTCATTGGTTAGAGAGAAACATGTCTTTGCTTTTAAACAAAGAGATAAAAGTTTTTTTTAGGTACAAATTTTCTTCTGGTTGCTCCTGAAATAGTGAGATACTAATAGTGTTAATTTGAAATGTGGAATTGAGATAATTGATCCTTTTTTATATATAGTCTTTTTGAGCTATTAATTTAATTCGTTTTAATCTCTATTTCGTGTGAATTTGAAATTTACAAATGGTCTTTCTTTCCCTTTCTTGATACATCTTGGTCTTTGTGGCGTATATTTCAGATTCTTTATTAGTTTTATATCCGTTTTTTCTGCATAAAAATAATTTCATCCCTGATGATCAGAATTTCATGAAGAGATGACGGCTTCATTTTTCAAAAAGTTAGTATAACCTATTTGTAATCTTAATCTTTTTCTTTTTTACAGTTTGTTTCTATATACAATTCTTCCCTTTTTCTTTCTTTTTTCTCATAAGAAAGAATATATTTGTACCTAAGTTAAACGAAAACCAAAGCATGATATGATAACAACCCAGTTGCTTCGTCCTGAAAGCATTGTTGTAGTAGGGGCATCGAATAATGTACATAAGCCGGGTGGCGCAATATTAAAGAATTTGATAAATGGAGGTTATCAGGGAGAACTTCGGGCGGTGAATCCGAAGGAGAAGGAAGTACAGGGAGTTCCTGCTTTTGCGGATGTGAGCGACCTGCCGGATACGGATCTGGCAGTGTTGGCTATACCTGCTGTAATGTGTCCCGATATTGTGGAAACATTGGCCAGCAAGAAGCAAACCAGGGCATTTATCATACTTTCTGCAGGTTTTGGTGAAGAAACCCACGAAGGAGCACTGTTGGAAGAGCGTATTCTGGAAACAGTCAATAAATACGGAGCCTCATTGATTGGCCCTAATTGCATCGGATTGATGAACACATGGCATCATAGCGTGTTCAGCCAGCCAATTCCCAATTTAAATCCGAAAGGGGTGGACTTGATTTCCAGCTCCGGTGCTACGGCGGTATTTATTCTCGAAAGTGCCGTTACAAAAGGTTTGCAGTTCAATTCAGTCTGGTCGGTGGGAAATGCCAAGCAGATTGGCGTAGAAGATGTATTGCAATTTATGGATGAGAACTTCGATCCCGAAAAAGACTCTCATCTAAAACTGCTTTATATTGAAAGTATTCAGAATCCGGACAGGTTGTTATTCCATGCTTCGTCTTTGATTAGAAAAGGATGTAAGATTGCGGCAATCAAAGCCGGAAGTTCGGAGAGCGGAAGCCGGGCGGCGTCTTCCCATACAGGTGCAATCGCCAGTTCCGATTCGGCAGTGGAAGCATTGTTCCGTAAAGCGGGGATTGTACGTTGTTTCTCTCGTGAAGAATTGACTACTGTAGGTTGTGTGTTTACTCTGCCCGAATTGAAAGGGAAGAATTTTGCTATTATCACCCATGCCGGAGGTCCGGGAGTGATGCTGACAGACGCCTTGAGTAAAGGCGGACTGAATGTTCCTAAACTGGAAGGAGAAATAGCCGAAGAACTAAAAGCCCGACTGTTCCCCGGTGCTGCCGTTGGGAATCCTATTGATATTCTGGCTACCGGAACACCGGAGCATCTGCGTCTTTGCATCGACTACTGCGAGGAGAAACTCGACAATATAGACGCCATGATGGCCATCTTCGGAACTCCGGGATTGGTTACCATGTTTGAAATGTATGACGTGCTTCACGAGAAGATGCAAACTTGCAAGAAACCGATTTTCCCTATACTTCCTTCGATTAATACAGCCGGAGCGGAGGTTGCCGCCTTCCTGGCAAAAGGACACGTGAATTTTGCAGATGAAGTGACCCTGGGTACTGCCCTTTCCCGCATTGTCAATGTTCCTAAACCTGCAGTTCCTGAAATAGAACTGTTCGGAGTAGACGTTCCGAGGATTCGTCGCATTATCGATTCTATTCCGGAGAATGGTTATATTGCTCCCAATTACGTACAAGCATTACTGCATGCTGCCGGTATTCCGCTGGTAGATGAGTTTGTTTCCGATAATAAAGAGGAGATAGTAGCCTTTGCCCGTCGGTGCGGATTCCCGGTAGTTGCCAAAGTTGTTGGTCCAGTGCATAAATCGGATGTCGGTGGTGTAGTTCTGAACATCAAAAGCGAGCAACATCTGGCACTGGAATTCGATCGTATGATGCAGATTCCTGATGCTAGGGCAATTATGGTACAGCCGATGTTGAAAGGTACGGAATTGTTTATCGGTGCGAAATACGAAGAGAAGTTCGGTCATGTAGTGCTTTGCGGTTTGGGAGGTATTTTTGTGGAGGTGCTGAAAGATGTGTCTTCCGGTTTGGCTCCACTTTCCTACGAAGAAGCCTACTCAATGATTCATTCTCTGCGTGCTTATAAAATCATTCAGGGAACACGGGGACAAAAAGGAGTCAATGAAGATAAGTTTGCTGAAATTATTGTTCGTTTGTCCACTTTGTTACGCTTCGCTACAGAAATCAAAGAAATGGATATAAATCCGCTTTTAGCTACGCAAAAAGCCGTTATAGCAGTTGATGCGCGTATCAGGATAGAAAAATAGGACTATTCTTTCATTCATTGAGACATATTTACTATCTTTCCGCTATGATTTTGCCTACATTTGGTAACTCAAACGGAAGGATAGAAAACACGTATGTTTATGAAGAAAGTTCTAATACTTTTAATCTGTTTAATAGGCTATCGGATAGGCTGCCATGCACAGATGGCGGACGAACATTACTATTTTAAAAATCTTAGTGTACAGAACGGGTTATCCCAAAATACGGTCAATGCGATTTTGCAGGACAGGCAAGGCTTTATGTGGTTCGGCACCAAAGATGGTTTGAATAGATATGACGGTTTGTCATTCCGCAAGTTCAAACATGATGACCGCACACGGCGGAGTATTGGCAATAATTTTATCACAGCACTTTATGAGGATGCGAAAGGAGATATCTGGGTAGGTACGGACGTCGGACTTTATATCTATCATCCGGAAAAAGATTCTTTCCGGCATTTTGCTGAATTGAGCATAGAAAATACGAAAATTGAACATACCGTAACTGCAATTTCCGGAGACAATAAGGGATGTGTCTGGGTAGCGGTAGAGTCACAGGGATTATTTTGTTATGATTTGGAGGAAGGAAAGCTCCGGAATTATACATTGAAGAACTTTCCTTTTATCTCCACCAATGTTCAGTCTTTTGTTTTCGATAATAGCGGAACTCTTTGGATTGGTTGCTATGGTGATGGACTTTTCTTTTCGAAAGACCGTTTGCAAACCCTTCATCCTTATGTCTCGCCTGTAGACAATCAAAAAACTTATGAGAATGATGTCGTGATAGGCCTGGTGAAAGGAGCATATAATTGTCTATATGTAGGCTCTTTAAAGGGAGGAGTAAAAGAACTGAACCTGACCTCTAACAAACTACATGACTTACTTTCAGAGGATGAAAATGGAGAGTCTGTTTTTTGTCGCGAACTGCTGGTCGCTTCTGATAATGAATTGTGGATTGGTGCAGAATCGGGACTCTATATTTATAATCTTCGAATGGGTAAATATGTTCATTTGCGCAGTTCGATCAACGACCCTTATTCTTTGTCCGATAATGCTATTTATTCCTTGTGTAAGGATCGAGAGGGTGGTATCTGGATTGGATCTTATTTTGGAGGTGTGAACTACTATCCGCGTTTTTATACGTATTTTGAAAAATATTATCCCAAAGGAACAGATAATGGTTTGCATGGAAAACGGGTACGTGAGTTTTGCCAGGATAATCAGGGTATTCTGTGGATTGGTACGGAAGACGGCGGTTTGAACTGTTTCAACCCGAAGACCAAGACTTTTTCCTTTTTTACCCCTAGCAGTGCTTTTACCAATGTGCATGGTCTGTGTTTGATTGATAACCATCTTTGGGTAGGAACCTTCTCAAAAGGAGTGAAAGTAGTAGATACGCGTACGGGAGCTATCGTGAAAACCTATCAGAAAACAGACTCTCCCCGTTCATTGATAGACAATAGCGTGTTCTCTATTTGCCGCACAACGACGGGTGATATTTATCTGGGTACTTTATTCGGTTTGCTGCGATACAACAGACAATCTGATGATTTTGACCGGATACCGGAACTGAACGGCAGGTTTGTATATGATATAAAGGAAGATTCCGGTGGTAATCTATGGCTGGCAACTTATGCAAATGGAGCTTATTGCTACAATGTGAGCGAAAAGAAATGGAAGAACTATTTGCACGATGAAAATAATCCGAAGAGCCTTCCGTATGACAAGGTATTGAGCATCTTTGAAGACTCTCACCGGCAAATCTGGCTGACTACCCAAGGAGGGGGATTCTGTCGTTTTCAGCCGGATACGGAGACTTTTGCCAATTATAATTTGTCGGCCGGATTGCCGAACGATGTTGTATATCAGATTGTGGAGGACAAAGAAGGATTTTTGTGGTTGACAACCAACAACGGTCTGGTTTGCTTCCAACCTACCACCGGAGTGATGAAAGTATATACCACCTCTAATGGCTTGTTGGGCGACCAGTTTAATTATCGTTCAAGCTTTGAAACCGAAGATGGTACGATCTATCTGGGTAGCATCGATGGTTTTATCGCTTTTAATCCCAAGAATTTCTCGGAGAATAAGTTCATTCCGTCTGTTGCCATTACTGATTTCTTTCTGTTTGGTAAGGAGGTGTATGCCGGCGAACCGGGATCTCCGTTAGAGAAGAGTATAACTTTCTCCGACCAGCTTGTGCTCCAGTCCAATCAGAATTCTTTTTCTTTCCGTGTAGCAGCGTTGGATTTCCAGGCTCCGAAAACGAGCCGGATTATGTATAAACTGGAGGGCTTTGATACGGATTGGCTGACGGTTGGCGAAAGCCCTATCGTTACTTATTCCAATCTTCGTTACGGTGATTATACCTTCCGGGTAAAGGTTGCTAATAGCGACGGTGTATGGAGTGACGACGAAGTGTCATTAGGGGTACATATTCTTCCTCCTTTTTACCTCTCTATATGGGCGTATTGTGTGTATGCTCTGCTGATTATCGGCTGCTCCCTGTATACGGTTATGTATTTCAAGAGACGCAGTAACAGCAAACACCGCAGGCAGATGGAGAAATTCGAGCAGGAGAAGGAACGTGAAGTTTATCATGCAAAGATTGATTTCTTTACGAATGTGGCCCACGAGATACGTACACCGTTGACGCTGATTAAAGGTCCTTTGGAAAACATCATATTGAAGAAACAGGTCGATGCGGAAACGAGGGAAGACTTGAATGTAATGAAGCAGAATACGGAACGGTTGTTGAACCTGACTAACCAGTTGCTTGATTTCCGTAAAACGGAAAGTCAGGGATTCCGCCTGAATTTTGCGAAATGTAATGTAACGGAGGTGCTGAAAGAGACTCATGTGCGTTTTACTTCCCTTGCCAAACAGAAAGGCTTGGAGTTTACTTTGCAAGTGCCCGAGGAGGATTTCTATGCGCATGTGAACCGGGAGGCGTTTACGAAGATTATCAGTAATCTGTTGAATAATGGGGTGAAGTATGCTGAAAGCTACGTACACATATCTTTGGAAGTGCCGGAAACGGATGACAACAATTCATTCTGTATTCGTACGGAGAATGATGGAGTGATTATTCCCAATGAGATGAAGGAGGAAATATTCAAGCCTTTCGTTCGTTTCAATGAAAAAGAAGACGGCAAGGTGACTACCGGAACAGGAATCGGCTTGGCTCTTTCCCGTTCATTGGCTGAACTGCATCAAGGGACTTTAGCTATGGGAGAAGGGGAAGAAAATAATACCTTCTGTTTGATTTTGCCGATTGTTCAGGACATGACAATAACCTTAACCCCGGAACCGGAAGTTGAAATAGACAGGATGAATGAAATTCCTGTTGGAGAGACGGAAAAGAAAGATAACCGGCCTACAGTGCTGGTTGTAGAAGATAATCCGGATATGCTTGCCTTTGTAGTGCGTCAGCTATCGAAAGAATATACTGTATTGACTGCCACTAATGGTGCGGAAGCGTTGCAAGTGTTGGATGGTAATTATGTGAACTTGGTGGTTAGTGATGTTGTGATGCCTGTGATGGATGGTTTTGAATTGTGTAAGACGATCAAGTCAGATTTGAATTATAGCCATATTCCCGTTATTTTGTTGACTGCGAAGACGAATATCCAGTCTAAGATAGAGGGAATGGAATTGGGAGCAGACGCATATCTGGAGAAACCTTTCTCTGTGGAATATTTGCAGGCTTGTGCTTCCAGCCTTATTCAGAATAGAGAGAAACTACGTAAGGCTTTTGCACAGTCTCCTTTTGTGGCTGCCAATACGATGGCGTTGACAAAAGCTGACGAAGATTTTATAAAGAAGTTGAATGAGGTTATCCAAGTGAATTATAGTAATCCGGAATTTAGCATGGATGATATGGCGGATAGCCTGAATATGAGCCGTTCCAATTTCTATCGGAAGATAAAGGGCGTCTTGGATTTGAGTCCGAATGAATATCTTCGTCTGGAGCGTTTAAAGAGAGCTGCTCAATTATTGAAAGAAGGAGAAAACCGGGTAAATGAGATTTGCTATATGGTAGGGTTTAATTCTCCGTCTTATTTTGCCAAGTGTTTCCAGAAGCAATTTGGAGTGTTACCCAAAGATTTTGTAAGTTAATATTAATTTATAGCTATAAAGATAAGGTAAAAAGGAGCTTTTAAAGGAATGATTTGATGAAAAAGTATGTAAATTTGTTCGTTTTCGTATTCATGATAGGTGCTTGTCTTTCGCAGGGGAGAGCACAGACAAAGTCTGCGGTGAGTTATAAGAATCCGGTTGTAGATATTGCCATGCCCGACCCTACGGTGATTAAAGCTGCAGATGGTTACTTTTATGTGTATGCTACCGAATCTACCAGAAACGTTCCGATCATGAAGTCGAAAGATTTGGTGGAATGGACGTATTGCAACACTGCATTCACGAATAAAACTCGTCCCAGGTTTGAACCTAAAGCTGGAATCTGGGCACCTGACATTAATTATATTAACGGTAAATATGTGCTTTATTATGCAATGTCGGTGTGGGGAGGAGAACAAACGTGCGGAATTGGGGTAGCTACGGCCAACTCTCCGCAGGGACCTTTTACGGATCATGGTAAGATGTTCCGCAGTAATGAGATTGGTGTACAGAACTCGATCGATCCCAGTCTCCTGCAGTATGAGGGGAGAAACTATTTGGTATGGGGCAGCTTCCGGGGAATATATGTTATTGAACTGACTGCGGATGGGCTGTCGATCATGTCGGGAGCGAAAAAAAAGAGAATAGCGGGAACTGCTTTTGAAGCTGTTTATATCCATAAGCACGGTGATTATTATTATATGTTTGCCTCCATAGGAAGTTGTTGTCAAGGAGTGAAAAGTACATATAAAGTCGTAGTGGGACGTTCCAAGAAAGTATGGGGCCCGTACAAAGACAAGACTGGTAAACCGATGTTGAAAAATGGTTATTCTTTGGTGATAGGTGCGAATGATCATTTTGTAGGCAATGGGCACGGTTCGCAGATTATCCAGGATGATGCCGGACAAGACTGGCTTCTGTATCATGGATTTTCAAGATCAACTCCGGAGAACGGACGTATTCTGTTGTTGGACCAGATCAAGTGGGACCAAGAAGGTTGGCCTTACGTAGAGGGAGGATCTCCTTCTTACGAAACACAAAAAGCACCTGTATTTAATAACTGATTTTCAAATAAACCAATTATAATCTTAAATACCACAAGCATGAAACATACCCCTATTAGCAGGCGGGATTTTCTAAAGAATTTAGGCATAGCCGGGGCTGGCACTCTTCTTGCAGCAAGCCCTTGGCTTTCTGCTTTTTCGGAGGTGATGAACACCTCAAACGAAAAGTGTCGTTTGGCAATTATCGGTCCCGGTTCCCGGGGACGTTTTTTAATGGGATTTCTGGCTAAGAACCCCAAAGTCGAGATCGTAGCATTGTGCGACATTTATAAACCGTCTATCGAGAGCGCATTGGAACTTGTGCCTAATGCCAAAGTGTATGGTGACTACCGAGAAGTGCTGGAAGATAAGTCGATAGATGCCATACTCGTAGCTACCCCTCTTAGTTCGCATTGTAAAATCGTCTTGGATGCTTTCGACGCAGGAAAGCATGTATTTTGTGAGAAGTCAATAGGTTTCACGATGGAAGAGTGTTACCGTATGTATCAGAAGCATCGTAGCACGGGAAAGATTTTCTTCACAGGACAACAGCGTCTGTTCGATCCTCGTTACATCAAAGCAATGGAGATGATTCATGCAGGTACCTTTGGTGAAATAAATGCCATCCGTACTTTCTGGAATCGGAATGGGGATTGGAGACGTTCGGTACCTTCACCCAATTTGGAACGCCTGATAAATTGGCGTCTTTACAAAGAGTTCTCAAAAGGACTGATGACGGAACTCGCTTGCCATCAACTTCAGATCGGAAGCTGGGCTTTGCGTAAGATACCCGAAAAGGTGATGGGACACGGTGCCATCACTTATTGGAAAGACGGCAGAGATGTGTATGACAATGTGAGCTGTGTATATGTGTTTGATGATGGGGTAAAGATGACATTTGACTCTGTCATTTCCAATAAATTCTATGGACTGGAAGAACAGATCATGGGTAATCTTGGAACGGTAGAACCGGAAAAGGGAAAATATTACTTTGAAAGTGTAGCTCCTGCACCGGCCTTCCTGCAAATGGTGAATGACTGGGAAAACAAAGTGTTTGACTCTCTGCCTTTTGCCGGAACAAGCTGGGCGCCGGAAACAGCAAACGAAAACAAAGGAGAATTTATTATCGGAGAACGTCCCAAGAGCGACGGTACGTCATTGTTGTTGGAAGCTTTTGTTGAAGCCGTCATAACACAAAAACAACCTAAAAATATCGCGGAAGAAGGATATTATGCAAGTATGCTCTGTTTGTTGGGTCATCAGGCATTGGAAGAAGAACGGACGCTTTATTTCCCTGATGAGTATAAAATAGACTATCTGAATCATCAATCTGTAAAAACATCCGAAGCAATATGAAAGACACGATTGTAACCGCACGACGTAAGAAAATAGAGTTAATTACTTTACTCGTTTGTTTTGTAGTATCTAATTTGCTACATCTTTATGCAATTATTGCTTATCATGCACCATTTACGGAGATGATAACGTCTATTTTTTATATAATTATATTTACTTTTGTGCTTTATGCTTTCTGGGGGATTTTGCGTCTCTTGTTTTATGGAATGCAAGCACTGTTTAAAAAGAAAAGCAGGAGTTGATAGTTTTCTTGCATAATTTTAAAGAAGAACTTAATCAATATCAATGAAAATAAATAATTTATGGTAACACGAAGGGATTTTTTGAAAACGATGTCGATGGCTTCAGCCGGATTGGCATTGGGAACCGGTGATTTATTACATGCGCAAGCCGCTTCACCTAAAAAAAGAAGAGGTGACAAAGTGAAGATTGCTTATATCGGCATTGGTAACCGCGGAGAGCAGATTATTGAAGACTTTGCACGGACTGGTATGGTGGAAGTGGTGGCTTTATGTGATGTAGATATGGGTGCCAAACATACACAAAAGATAATGGCTAAATATCCGAAAGCAAAGCAGTTTAGGGATTTTCGCCAAATGTTTGATAAGGCCGGTAACGAATTTGATGCTGTAGCAATTGCTACTCCCGACCATTCGCATTTCCCGATCAGTATGCTGGCTTTGGCTTCCGGAAAGCATGTATATGTAGAGAAACCGTTGGCACGTACTTTCTATGAAGCGGAACTGTTGATGCAAGCTGCGCTTAAACGTCCGAACCTGGTTACTCAAGTAGGAAATCAGGGACATTCTGAAGCAAACTATTTCCAGTTTAAAGCCTGGATGGATGCGGGAATTATCAAAGACGTTACTGCTATCACTGCCCACATGAATAACCCACGTCGTTGGCATAAATGGGACACTAATATTTATAAACTTCCTTCCGGGCAGCAACTGCCGAAAGATCTGGACTGGGACACTTGGCTCGGAGTTACTCCTTATCACGAGTATAATAAAGATTATCATTTGGGACAATGGCGTTGTTGGTATGATTTTGGTATGGGAGCATTGGGCGACTGGGGAGCACATATCCTCGACACGGCTCACGAATTCCTGGAACTGGGATTGCCATACGAAGTCACTATGCAATACGCAAATGGACATAATGATTATTTCTTCCCATATTCTTCCACGATTCTCTTCCGTTTCCCGCAACGTAAAGGAATGCCACCGGTAGATATTACCTGGTATGATGGTTTGGATAATCTTCCTCCTATTCCTGCTGGTTATGGAGTTTCGGGATTAGATCCGAACATCCCGGTAACTAATCAGGGAGATACTCCGAAATCTAAGTTGAATCCTGGAAAAATCATTTATACTAAGGATTTGATCTTCAAGGGTGGTAGTCATGGAAGCACTTTGTCTATTATTCCGGAAGAGAAAGCCAAAGAGATGGCAGACAAGTTGCCGGAGGTTCCTAAAAGTCCTTCCAATCACTTCGAGAATTTCTTGCTGGCATGTCAAGGTATTGAAAAGACACGCTCGCCGTTCGAAATCAATGGTGTGTTGAGCCAGGTATTCTCACTGGGTGTGATGGCTCAACGACTTAATACACAGTTGTTCTTTGACCCTCGTACGAAGCAGATTACAAATAATGAATTTGCTAATGCAATGCTGGCGGGACTTCCACCGCGTAAAGGTTGGGATGAATTTTATAAATTATAAATAGAAAATAGCCTTTTCCATTCCTTCTTCGAATATAAGGGAGTGGGAAAGACTAATCAATGATTATGAAGAAGAATATCGTATTAACTTTACTTTTATTCTGTGCCGCTTCTTTAGGTGCACAGAATTGGGAACCTCTTTTCAATGGAAAGAACCTGAAAGGATGGAAGAAATTGAATGGCAAAGCCGAGTATAAAATTGTAGATGGTGCCATTGTCGGTGTATCTAAAATGGGAACACCCAATACTTTTTTGGCAACGACAAAGAATTATGGTGACTTTATCCTTGAGTTTGACTTCAAGGTCGATGACGGTTTAAATTCCGGAGTACAGCTTCGTAGTGAAAGCAAGAAAGATTATAAGAAGGGTCGTGTACACGGTTATCAGTTTGAGATCGATCCTTCCAAACGCGCTTGGTCAGGTGGTATCTATGATGAGGCACGTAGAAACTGGCTTTATCCTTTGACGCTGAATCCGTCGGCAAAAACCGCTTTTAAGAATAATGCATGGAATAAAGCTCGTATTGAGGCTGTAGGTAACTCAATCCGTACCTGGATAAACGGAGTGCCTTGTGCTAATATCTGGGATGATATGACTCCTGTGGGCTTCATTGCTTTGCAGGTGCATGCCATTGGAAATGCGGCAGATGAAGGTAAAACAGTTAGTTGGAAAGATATCCGCATTTGTACGACGGACGTAGAACGCTATCAGACACCGGAAGCGCAAGCTGCACCGGAAGTAAATTTAATTGCCAACACGATTTCTCCGAACGAAGCAAAAGAAGGATGGACGCTATTATGGGATGGCAAGACTACTGACGGATGGAGAGGTGCTAAACTTTCTACTTTCCCCGCGAAAGGCTGGAAGATAGAAGATGGCATTCTGAAAGTGATAAAGAGCGGTGGTGCTGAATCTGCTAATGGCGGTGATATCGTGACTACCCGTAAATACAAGAACTTTATTCTGAAAGTAGATTTCAAAATTACTGAAGGTGCAAATAGCGGAATTAAATATTTCGTAAACCCGGATATGAATAAAGGTGCAGGTTCTGCTATCGGTTGTGAATTCCAGATTCTTGATGATGACAAACATCCTGATGCAAAACTGGGTGTGAAAGGTAACAGAAAGCTGGGCTCGTTGTATGATCTGATTCCGGCTCCTAAGGATAAACCTTTCAACAAGAAAGAATTTAATACAGCTACCGTTATCATAAAAGGCAACCATGTAGAACATTGGTTGAACGGAGTTAAATTGATTGAATATGATCGTAACAATGATATGTGGAATGCATTGGTAGCATATAGTAAATATAAAAACTGGCCTAATTTCGGAAATCCGGAGGAAGGAAATATTCTTCTTCAAGACCACGGAGACGAAGTATGGTTCAAGAATGTGAAGATTAAAGAACTGAAATAAGACGTATTCCATGTTATTGTGGAAGATGCGTCATAATACCTTATGATTTTTATTCAGGCACGAATTGCACAGATTGCGCGGTTGCTACTTTATTAGAACAACCGTGAAATCCGTGTAATCTGTGCCTGATTTGTCCTGCTATACGATGCAAGTCCCTATTCAACATATTTATAAACCGTCCCATGATGGTAACGGACTGCTTTATGCCTGGTTTCTTTCCATGCATACGCGGGTGGATATTATTCTATATAGCCAGAAAGCGGAAGAAGAATTGTTGCTTGTGGTCAATCGTATGTATGATGCATTGTGTCGGTTGGAAAAGATAGCGAACTTTTATGATCCGGCCAGTGAATTGTCTTTTGTCAACCGGACAGCTTCCGTTTCTCCGGTCGTTCTTAGCGAAGAACTTTATTCAATGATTGATTTATGCCTGGAATACAACGAGAAAACCCTGGGATGCTTTGATGTCACAGTCCATTCGGAAAATTACAATCAAAACACGATACACTCGGTACATTTATCACCTGAAGATCATAGCATCTATTATTCACAGCCGGGAATTGCTGTCAACTTGTCCGGTTTCCTCAAAGGGTATGCTTTGGAAACAATTAAAACCATATTGAATGAGTGTGTGATAGAAAATGCACTGATAAATATGGGAAACAGTTCTGTTCTTGCTTTAGGTAATCATCCGGTTGGAACGGGATGGAGAGTCAATGATATACTTCTTTATGATGAGTGTCTTACAACCTCCGGCAATGACTCTCCTGAACGTCGGCATATTGTTTCTCCTCAAGATGGGAAATTGGTGGAAGGTGCCCGACAGATATCTGTAGTTACAACAAATGGGGCAATAGGAGAAATATTGTCTACTGCTTTGTTTGCTGCTGACAGCGAACAGCGTAAAGCTTTGATGGGTATATATGCACACTGTCGTGTATATATATATCCACCGTGCTGGACATATATACCCACCATTGCTGTATTGGAGAGTTTGTAGACGAGCAAAATTACTTGTTAAATATGGGCAAATACCACCAAAAATCGCGTATGACCTGATTTTTCTGTTTTTTGAGACAAAAATACTATTTGAGATAAACTTGCATTTTTATTTTTGCCGTAAAATTATATAATATTAATGCAGCTATTAAAATATAATACGGAAGTAAGTAGATAAATTCAATATAAGCTTGAATATTATAATATTAACTCAAATTTATTTAGTATGGAAAACAAAAAAGGAGGTTTCACGTCTCGGGTAGGATTGTTCTTACTATTGGTGACTTTTTGTCTTGGTACACTACAGGCTCAAAGTTCTAAAATTACGGGATATGTGAAAGATCAATCGGGTGAACCGTTGATTGGAGTAAATGTGACGGAAAAAGGGACTACTAATATGGAACCGTAACCGATCTGAACGGATTCTACAGTATTGCCGTAAAGGCTTCCAATGCTGTGTTAAAATTCAGTTATATTGGTTATAAGAATCAAGAAATCCCGGTAGCAGGTAAAAAACTGATTAACGTCACGATGAAAGATGATTCAGAGACGCTGGATGAAGTAGTTGTAGTGGGTTATGGTACGATGCGTAAAAAAGACCTGACTGGTTCGGTCGTCCAAGTTCGTCCTGATAAGATTGCCAATGAAAATCCTAAAACTGTTCAAGACATTTTACGCGGAACACCGGGATTAGTGGTAGGTTATGGTGAAGGCGATGCTGGCGCAAAAGGCGGCGGTGAGATGAAAATCCGTGGACAGCGTTCTGTTTATACAGATGGTGGCCATAACAATCCGTTGATTATCCTCGACGGTATGTTCTTTCAGGGAGAACTCTCGGAAATTAACCCGGATGATATTGGACAGATAGATGTTTTGAAAGACGCCTCGGCAGCTGCTGTTTATGGAGCACAGGCTGCTAACGGTGTAATCATCATCACAACGAAAAAAGGTAAAAAAGGCAAGCCTGTTGTTAATTTCACAGCTAGCGTAGGTTTAACTCAAAAGGCTGCCTATCGTGATAGATGGCAAACTACGGACGAATATCTGCAACACTATGTAGACTGGAAAGAAAAAAACACTTATGGTGTGAATGCTGAAACAAGAGAATATGCAGCTTATTCAAGACCAGGTAATGAATATACTTCAAAGCCGGAGTATTTCCGGAATCCTAATAATTTGTCGGGGGTGTCTTTGGAACAGTGGCGTAATTATTCGACCAATCGGGAAGGAGAATCTGATCTTAGTATATGGGCAAGACGTTTGGGATTTAGATATGATACGGCTGCACTTGACAATCTTTTGTCGGGAAAGACCGTCGATTGGCAAGATGAAGCGTTCCGATTAGGTTTCAACCAAGACTATAATGTAAGCATTAGTGGTGCCGGCGATAAAGTGGATTATTACATGTCTTTAGGCTATCTGCGCAATGAAGGTGCGTTTGTCGACGATACTTATCGAGCTATCCGTGCAAACTTGAAACTAAATGCAAAAGTTACCGATTGGTTTGAAGTGGGTGCAAATGTAAACTTTCAAGATCGTTCGGATGGTGAAATCGGCATGGATAAGGGTGGTTTTATGGAAAACAGTCCATACGCCATGCTGAAAGACGAAAACGGAAATTATACACAAGACCCCTTGATGTATCAATATGACCGTGCTAATGAAAAAAACTGGTATTTTGAGAAGCAATACATTCAATTGGAAAAAGGGTATACTACATTGAATACTATCTTCAATGCTAAAGTAAAACTGCCTTTCAATATCACTTATCAGTTCAATATTGCGCCTCGTTTCCAATTTTTCTATGACCGTTATTTTACGTCTGCAGAAAGACCTAATTCCAATCCTAACGACCGTGGAACAAATCGGGAACAGGCCAAACGTTTTAATTGGTCTCTGAACAATACGATTACTTGGGACCAAACTTTTGCCAACAGGCACCATGTTATTCTGACATTTGTACAAGAAGCGGAAGAACGCCAATATTGGTCGGACCGGATTGAAGCCCGTAATATTCTGCCGTCTGACGCGCTTGGGTTCCATAACACCCAGAATGGAGATAAGTCTGTCAGCTCATTCAGAACGGATGATAATCATCAAACGGCTGATGCATTGATGGCACGTGCATTCTATTCTTACGATGATCGTTATATGGTTACTGGTACCATTAGACGTGACGGCTATTCGGCTTTTGGGGCAAATAATCCTTATGCATGGTTCCCTTCGGGAGGTATAGCATGGTCATTCACTAATGAGGATTTTTTCCAAAAATATACTCATATCATGAATAGTGGTAAATTGCGTGTTTCATATGGTAAAAATGGTAATCGTTCATTGGAAAATCCTTACGAAGCACTTGCCAATCTTTATCCGGGGGGTGGTAAGATGCAAGGTTATATCACTTCTTCAGGTGACTTATATTTAATGCGTTATTTGATGGCCCAACGTATGAAGAACCCGAATCTGCAATGGGAAAAGACACAATCGTGGAACTTTGCATTGGACTTTGGATTTTTGAACGACCGTATTACAGGTACGTTGGAATATTATCAAATGAGTACCAAAGATATGATTATGAGACAACCTCTATCTAATTTCACCGGATTTGAGAATATCACTACCAATTTAGGACAGGTGAACAATAGTGGTTTTGAGGTGGCATTGAATACTCTGAATATTGATAAGAAGAATTTCCAATGGAGTTCATCATTCAGTCTCTCATATAATAAAAACAGAATCAAACATTTGTTTGGTGATCGTCAAGATATAGTAGATGCCAATGGAACTGTGGTAGGTTCCAGAGAAGCGGATTATGTGGCAGCCGGATGGTTTATTGATAAACCTATTAGTGCGATTTGGGATTATAAAGTAACGGGAATCTGGCAGAAAGATGAGGTTGAAGAAGCTAAAAAATATGGGCAGGTTCCTGGTGACCCGAAAGTATGGAATAATCCGGCTAACGACCAATACGATGCTGATGGTAATTTAGTAAAGGTTATCTATAATAATGATGATAAAGTGTTCCAGGGACAAACCGCCGCTCCGGTTACATGGGCATTACGTAATGATTTCACCTTGTGGAAAGATTTGACTCTCTCTGTGAATATTTACTCTCGTATGGGGCATAAGAGTCTGGAAAGTATGTATTTGAACAATGATGACGACGGTGGTGGTATGACTTATAGATTGGTGAACAAGAATGCTAAGGAATATTGGACTGTAGACAACCCGACTAATAAATATGCACGTATTGAGGCGCAAGGCCCAGAAGGTGCAAAAGGCGCACGTAGATTATATAATCGTTCTTTTATTCGTTTAGAAAATATATCTGTTGGCTATACATTGCCTAGGGCTTGGACGGAAAAAATACAAATCGATCGTGTGAAAGTGTATGGCTCTGTTCGTAACGCTGCTGTATGGGCTAAAGATTGGGAAGGATATGGAGATCCTGAAACCGGTAATTTTGCATCTCGTATTTGGACGCTTGGCCTTAATTTAACATTCTAATCTTTTAAACAGAAACGTATATGAAAAATTACATTCAAAAATATATTTGTAAAAGTGCCACTTTATTTGTGGGCGCTTCATTAATGTTGACCGGATGTTCGGAAAGTTTTTTAGATCCGGATCCTCAAACAATGTTTGAACCGGAAACTGTATTTTCTACGGAAAATGGTATCAAATCCGTATTGGCTATTTGTGACCGTCAACTTAAACGTAATTATGTGAGCGAAGATTCCAGGGAGATGATAGCGCTGCCCACAGAATATACTTTTTCTGATTTGATGGTACCGTCTGCGACTGATAAAAGCGGATTGTTGGATAATGTTGACAATCTGTTGAGACCGAACAGCGATCAAAGTGACGAAAAAAATTTAGGACGCACAAACAGTATATATTTCTTCTGGAGACAAAATTTTGAAGGTGTTAGAAATGCTAATACAATACTTTCGTTTATAGGTAATGTACCAATGGATGAAACATTGAAAAACGAATACATTGGCCGTGCCTATTTCCATCGGGCTTATCGCTATTATTCATTAGTTTTTCAATTTGGACATGTACCTTTGTTGACAAAACTTCCGGAAGTTCCTAAGCAGAACTATCGATCTACTCACCGTGACGCTATTCTGAAAAAAATGGTAGCAGATATGGAATTTGCTGTACAATGGGTTCCTGAACAGAAAGATATGGATTATGTTGGTATGGTAAATAAAGGTGCTTGCCGTATGTTGCTTTCTAAGCTCTATATGTCTATTGGTGAATTCGGGAAGGCAAAGGAACAGTTGGATATCTTAATTGATAAATCAGGCTATTCTTTGATGGAAGAACCTTTCGGAACCTTCTTTGAAGGTGGCGAATCCGCATCATGGCCTATTGCCCGCAATGTTATCTGGGATTTACATCGTCCGGAGAACAAGTTGATTGCTGCCAACAAAGAAGTGATTATGGGTATGCCCAACCGGGGAGCAGCTAAAGAATCATTCATCCCGATGTTGACTATGCGTATTATGTATCCTTTCTTCTTTGATAATAAAATCAAAATGCCTGACGGAAAGCAAGCTCTATTCAACTATACTCGCAAAGATGGCAAATATCGTAAAGAATATGATTATATGCGTGGACTAGGACGTGGTATATCTACATTCCGTACTACCACTTTCTATCAAGACGATTTGTGGGCTGTTAATGGTAAAATGGATCAAACCGATTTGCGGCATAGTACAGAAACGGGAAACTGGATGCACATGGAAAACCTGAAATGTAATAATCCGGATTCTGAATTCTTTGGGCAAAATATTAAGCTTTACGCAGAAGATGATTATTACAATGAGAAAAATGAACTTGTTACCCGCAAGGGAGATTTGATGTGTTCTGACACTATTCGTCGTTGGTATGACGTTCCTCATTACATTTTCTGCCTGAATGATGTCATCAATCAAGCTAAGGAAACCAATAATGGTCTGGAAGGAGCTACGGATGGCAGTATTGCTGATTGGTATCTGTATCGTTTGGCGGAAGCCTACCTGCTGCGTGCAGAAGTAAAATTCTATATCAATCCGGATGATCCAACAATCAAGGATGATATAAACATCGTCAGAGAACGCGCTCATTGTACTGAATTTTATACAGATAAGGTTACTATCGGTGATATCATGGATGAACGTGCGCGTGAACTTTTCTTTGAAGAATGGCGTAATGTAGAGTTAACCCGCGTATCTCTCTGTTTGGCTATCAGCGGCAGAGCGGACGAGTTCGGAAATACATATAAAGTGGAAACATTCGATAAGCAATCCGGCACTGATCCTGAAGGTGGTAGCTATTGGTATCAACGTTGCATCAAGAAAGGTATGTACAACAAAGGCATTACTATTAACGTAAACGCTACTAAAACAGATATCAATTATATCATGGGTAAACATAACATTTATTGGCCTATCCCTGAAAAAGCAATCGTTTCTAACGGAAAGGCTCCTTTGTATCAGAACTACGGTTATGATGGTTATGATCCGAATGTGCAGATATGGGAAACTTGGGAAGAAGCTGTGGCCGATGAAGACAAATTCTGATAGGTGAGGAAAGCTTTCTCTGAAAAATAGCCACCGTAACTTTGAATCTCGAGTTGCGGTGGTTGCTTTTTGAACATATTCTGCTATTTATAGGTCGGTTTCTTTTATTCGTTTTGTTGCTTTTTGCCTAACTTTGCGTTATCAATAGTCAATCTAATGTGTATATGAAAAATAAAATTTTATTGCTGGGTTTATTTTGTTGTAGCCTGATTTCGGCAAATGCACAAGTTTTACTCGACAAAGGAGCAGGAAAGAATAGCTTTCCTATTGTTTCTTCATCAGCGAATGCGGTTATCTGCTTTGATGGAAAAGATGCAACTGTAGTACGTAAGAGTGCTTCTCTTTTTGTGGATGATGTTCATCGTGTGACGGGACAAGAGTTGAAAATGGATGAAAGCAAGCCCGGAAAAGTATCTGCGCGGTATGCGATTATTGCCGGTACTATAGGAGAAAGCGGATGGATTGATGCTTTGGCATCGAGAAATAAAATAGATACAGCTGCCATTGCCGGAAGTTGGGAACGCTATATGATAGAGGTGGTCAACAATCCCGTTCCGGGCATTAAGAAAGCAATTGTCGTAGCCGGAAGTGACAGACGTGGTACTGCTTACGGACTTCTTTCCATATCAAAGGCAATAGGAGTATCTCCCTGGTATTGGTGGGCAGATGCTCCAATCAAACAGCAAAAACAAGTTAGTGTAAAAGTTGATAAGTTCATTTCTAAAACACCGTCTGTCAAGTTCAGAGGTGTCTTTATCAACGATGAAGACTGGGGGCTTTATCGTTGGTCGAAACGCAATTTTGAGAAAGAACGTGGAAACTTCGGACCGAGAACGTATGCAAAAGTGTGTGAACTGCTGTTGCGTCTTCAGGCTAATTATCTTTGTCCGGCTATGCACGATGCATCTATGGCATTCCACCGTATTCCTGAAAATCGCCTGGTAGCGGATAGCTTTGCTATTGTCATGGGGTCCTCCCATTGTGAACCGTTATTGTTTAATACGGCAAGTGAGTGGAAGCGTGATAAAATGGGTGAATGGGACTATATCAATAATAAGGATGGAGTCAACAAAGTGTTGAAATTACGTGTAGATGAATGTGCTCCATTTGAAAATGTATATACTTTGGCTTTGCGTGGGTTGCACGACCGGGCAATGAATGCAAGCAATAATATGAGCGATAGAAAGGAAATGCTTCAGGAAGCTTTGATGGCACAAAGGCAAATGTTGATGGATGCAATCGGCAAGCGTGCTGAAGATATTCCTCAAGCCTTTACTCCTTATAAAGAAGTGCTCGATGTATACGATCAGGGATTGGAACTTCCGGATGATGTGACTATTATCTGGCCGGATGATAATTATGGATATATGAAACGTTTGAGTAGTCCGAAAGAGCAGAAACGTTCCGGACGTTCGGGAGTATATTATCATTCTTCTTATCTGGGTAAACCTCACGATCATCTTTGGATGAACACAACTTCACCCACATTAATGTATGAAGAACTACGTAAAGCATACGACTTGACGGCCGACCGTATCTGGCTGCTCAATGCCGGAGACATCAAATCATGTGAATTTGCTGTTGATTACTTCTTGACGATGGCTTTTGATATTGATTCATTCAACTTTGAAAGAGCGGCAAATTATCGTACCGAATGGTTGTGTGGCATGTTAGGCAACGATTATCGCAATGAATATCAGGATGTAATAAACTCTTTCTATAAACTGGCCTTTGCACGTAAACCGGAGTTTATGGGATGGGGTTACCAGTGGGCTACCGACAAACACGGAAGAGAACGGAATACAGATACTGATTTTTCACTTGCCAATTATCGTGAAGTGGATACTCGTCTGGCTGAATATCGTCGGATAGGGAATATGGCAGAGAAAATTCTGAAAGCTCTGCCGGAAGATAAGAAGGCATGTTATTATCAATCATTATATTATCCGGTCAAAGGATGTGAACTGTTGAATCGTATGATTCTCAACGGACAGAGAAATCGTTGGTACTCTATTCAGCAAAGGGCAACTACTGCAGAATTGGAGAAAATGACTAAAGCTTGTTATGACAGTCTGGAAGTAATCACAAAAGGATATAACTCATTACTTGGAGGTAAATGGGATCATGTAATGACCATGAAACAGGGATTTGCCGCAGCCTACTTTGAACTCCCGGCTCTGCGGAAGGTAAATCTGGCACCTACAGCCTCTTTGGGCATATTGGCTGAAGGAGAGGATATTTTGAAGGGGCAGAAAAGCTTCCATTCACTGCCATCTTTCAACACATATTTCCGTCAATCATATTACGTAGACGTTTTCAATAAAGGAGCGACTCCTTTGAAATGGAAAGCATCAGTTTCAGATAACTGGATTCTGTTAAGTCAGAAAGCCGGAGAAACTACTACAGAAAATCGTATAGAAGTCTCAATCGACTGGGCTAAGGTACCGGCTGGTGAGAAAGTATTCGGAACATTGGAAATCGCATCTGAACGTGGTGAGAAGGAGAATGTCTATATTTCTGTCTTCAATCCTTCCTCTCCTTCATTAGCGGAAATGGATACTTTATTTGTAGAACATAACGGATATGTTTCCATTGATGCTGCCGGTTTCCACCGGAAAGTAGAGAACAAAGCTATTCAAATGAGAACGATTCCTAATTTAGGAATAGAAAATACAGCTATTCAGCTAGGTGATCCGACAGCCGCTCCACAGCGGACTGCAGGTCGCAGCACACCTCGCCTGGAATATGATTTCTATACATTCGAACAAGGTTCGGTTGATGTTTATACGTATGTACTGCCTACATTTACTTTAAGTAAGGATCGTGGATATGCCGGACATGAAGCGACGAATGTAGAAACGAAATATGGAGTATGTATTGACGAAGGTCCTGTAATGAATCCTTCCACTTCTTCTTTTGAGTATGCACAAATCTGGTACGAAAGTGTGTTGAAGAACTGTAGAATAAACAAGACCACTTTGCATATCGATAAACCGGGTAAACACACAGTGAAAATTATATGTGGCGATGCCGGAACTGTCCTGCAAAAGATTGTTTTGGATTTCGGAGGTATGAAGCGTTCTTATTTAGGACCACAGCCGACAAGACAGGCGAAATAGTAAGCTGAATAATATAGTAGAGCTATGAAACACACTTTTTTTATGTTATTTGTCTCCATCGCTATTTCATTTATGGCGTGTGAAGGCGGTGGGGAGAATGATGAGAATTTACCTGCCGATAACGGGAATACGGAGAAACCAAAGGATGATGAAACCCAAGAGCCTGTGGTCTGTAGCATCACACCTATAGGGGAATTGAATCAGGGGACTTCTATTATAAATTCCCATGCAGATGTTACGAAACGTTCATCGCTGATGATGAATTATCGGACGCTTGTGACTATGGAGGATTCTTATCCCCGTTATCCTCGTATAAAAAAAATGAAAAATGGCGACTATATTCTGTTCTATCACAATGGCAGTGCTAACAGTAATATTGGTCGGCGTTGTGTTTATGCGCTCAGTAAGGATCTGAGAACGTGGACAAAGAAAGGAGAGATATTTAACAGTTATGATATTATCGATAGCAAAGGCAATAAGAATATACACTGCTACGCTAATTGTGATGGACTGGTGCTTTCTAATGGAGATATATTAGCGGTTGCATCTTGCAGGGCTAATTCCGGTTATCGCGATTTACCGGAAGATGCAGGAATTGAATTAAGGCGCAGTACGGATAATGGTGTCACCTGGAGTGAACCTGTCAAGATATATCAGGGAGTTAATTGGGAACCTTTCTTGTTGGAGTTGCCTACAGGTGAACTACACTGTTACTTTACAGATAGCAGTCGTACTGGTTTGGAAGGACATGACACAGATACAGGTACGGCAATGGTTGTTTCTGCTGATGGAGGAAAGACATGGAGCCCCGACTTTAGCTCTTCTCCTTATTATGTATTGCGAATGAGATGGGAGAAAAATGGAATTGTCGGCTATAATCATCAGATGCCTTCTGTTGTGAGACTCAATGATAATAAAGGATTAGCTGCAGCTGTAGAAACCAATAATTCAGGATATCATATTTCGCTTTGTTATTCAGATAAAGACGAATGGGAATATTTGGCTGCCGATCAGGAAGGGCCTGCCGATAGTAATAATTGTGTTTTCTCCGGTATGGGACCATATTTGGGACAGTTCCCTTCGGGAGAAACCGTCCTTTCGTATGAATCGTCAAGCAAATATACTCTTAAAATAGGAGATGCCACTGCTCGTAATTTTGGTAGTGCTTATCAACCTTTTTCAGGTGGTTATTGGGGTTCACTTTGTATGATTGATTCACATACATTGGTTGGAACTAATGTTAAAGTGAAAGAAGGACCGGTTCAGATGGCACAGTTCGTACTTAATCATCGCATTGATGCCGTGAAAAGAGAGGTTACGGTAGATGGTAACAATAAAGAGTGGGCAAATACAGATCATGCACTTTTTGTGGGCGGTAAGTCACAAGCGCAAGGAACGCTACGTTGTTCGTATGATGATGATAATATTTATTTTCTGTTAGAAGTACTTGATCGAAACTTGCTAGCTTCTGATTACACTTCCTTATACATATCTCCTGTGGGTAATAATAAACTGTCCAAAGGGGCTTGTTGCATACAAGTAACAATGAATGGACTGAAGAATTGTGAAATATATGATTCAGCATGGAAAGAAGCGCAATTGGATGCCCAGGTCAAAACTTATGTCTGTGATGAAACAAACGAGAGGCGTATCGATAATTATGGATATATTGCTGAAGTTGCTATCCCACGTTCTAAATTAACTATAACTTCCGGGCAAATACTTGTCAATTTTTCCGTTACAAAGCGCAATTCGGTAGATGCTATTTGTGATGTAACATCTACAAGCACGGCACGTTGGATACCGGTGACTGGGTTATGATTCGGAGAATTTATTATTGGATAATTAATTATATAAAACACTATGATTATGAAAAAGAATTATTTGATTTATGCTTTATGGATGGCCGTTTTTTTGAGCTCGAATGTGGTTTCCGCTCAAAATTATTTTGGAGATTTTCCTGTAAAAGCAGATCCTAAGACTGTTGGAAATAAACTTAGTAAGCGTTTAATGGAGACCAAACATCAATTGTATGGTGATAGAGGAATACATTATGCAGAGGTGTGTACATGGTACGGAGCCCTTCGTTTTGCAGAATTGACAAATAATAAAGAATTGATCAAGCTGTTGAGAAATCGTTTCGAACTATTGTTCCACCTGGAAAAGGAACTCCTTCCTCCACCCATACACGTAGACCAGAATATGTTTGGTTGTCTGCCTCTAAGATTTTATAATATAACGAAAGATAAGCGTTATTTGGATCTAGGACTGCCCTATGCTGATACTCAATGGCAGCTTCCTGCCAATGCAAACGAAGAGGAACGTAAATGGGATAAAAAGGGATACTCTTGGCAAACTCGTCTTTGGATTGATGATATGTATATGATTACTATTGTGCAATCTGAGGCTTATAAAGCTACTGGTGATCCTAAGTATATCAATAGAGCTGCCAAAGAAATGGTTCTGTATTTGGATGAATTGCAACATCCCAACGGTCTTTTCTATCATGCACCGGATGTACCTTATTATTGGGGACGTGGTGATGGTTGGATGGCTGTCGGTATGACGGAGCTGCTTTATAACTTACCGGAGAAAGATCCTAATCGTGCACGTATCATGAAAGGTTACTTGTTGATGATGGATAATCTGAAAAAATACGTCAATAAAGATGGTCTTTGGAATCAGCTGATTACCGAACCTGACTTTTGGACAGAGACATCTGGTTCGGCAATGTTTGCTTATGCCATGATTGTGGGGGTCAATAACGGCTGGTTGAATAAAGAGGAATATGCTCCAGTGGCACGCCGTGCATGGCTTGGCTTATGTAATTATATTAATGACAAGAATGATCTTACTGAGGTTTGTGTTGGAACCGGAAAGAAGAACAGTAAACAATATTATATGGATCGTCCCCGCATCGCCGGTGATTATCATGGACAGGCACCGATAATATGGTGTGCTTATGCATTATTAAATAACGTGAGTTCGAAATAAAATTAGAAAATAGACAGTTGTCCGTCATTGACAAAATTTACCTCAATGGCGGGCTTCTTCTCAAAAAAGCAGTATGCCGCAATAGCTGAAAGAATTTGCAATGAAGTTGTTAAAGGTTCTATTGAGTATGAACCAAGAAGGATATTCCATCATTAGGTATATCCTTCTTGCTCTTTTTGACTCCGTCATCATCACTTGAAAGTGCGTTAAACAAATAAGCTACTTCTTTAAGTATCAATGGTTTTTCTCCTCTATACTTTCGGATTGTTTCATCTTCCAAAAACTTGTTTAATAGCCGGACGCAAGTTTGTCTATATCCGAACGAATTAATTTATGTACCCAAGGATATTACTTTTTTCGGAGAAAGAGCATATTTTTATGATTCCGTTAAATTGATACTATTGTAAGTCTTCCTCCTTTATTTGTATTAGGTAATGTTATTTCCAGTAATCCTTCATGATATATTTTACTTTTTACCGTTTTCCCATTCAAGGTAATTTGATAATCTTTCTCCGGATTCATACATACAAGAATTGTTCGCTGGTGAGGAGCTGTTGAATCATCGAAAGCAATTTCTGCCTGATACTCCGTATAATCATTATTGAAATGGCTGTTAGAAATCCATACTTCGAAGCCGGTAGATACTTTCCCTATTCGGTAGTATGCATTAAACCAGTTAAGTATGGGGGAAGATAGTCCGGAGAATTGATGCCATCCTGCCCCACGTTGTGAGGAGATTATAAAGTGTTCGAAGGTGTAATAACTCTCCTTACATTCTTTCTCCCATGTATTTAATGCTGTAATTGCTATTTGGTGGGCTTTTTCTCCTTCTCCAAGATCCAGCAAAGCTTTCCATACCATCCATTGGTGAGGAAACCAAACAGCTCCGTTCCAATACCCATCTGTACGATAGTAAGGAGCCGATCGGTCTACTGTAGAAATTCCTACGTCTGTCCACATCTCATTCGGAGAAAATATATGGTTTATCATTCTGTCTGTTTGCTCTTGGGAGGAGATATTTGCGATAAGCGGGCTTACTCCGTCTAGTCCTTTATTAAAGTTGGAACCATCTTTATATCGATAGATTCCTTTAGGTTTACCGTTGTTGTCGTGCATTACATATCCAAAATAACCAGTTTCCTCATCCCATGAGTGGGCTTGTAAGGATTCTGACAACTGCTTGATGATATGTTCATACTCTTTTACGTCTTTTTTAAACCCTAATTCTTTTGCAGCTAAACGTAAAATTTTCGCAGCCCGGATATAATAAGCCGAAGTCACTACCGGAGTAACAGAAGCTTTGTCACGTAGGGCATGTTGAGGCGGATAGTCATCCCATCCTCCTGAGTTGTAGAAATAATCCCAGGTTCGTAGTAGGCCGGAGCCTTTCATACGGGTTGTAGAATAAGGATTCTTACCTACCATAAAATCAAAGAATTGTTTCAATCTTGGATATAGAAATTGCAATGCTTCTTTAGATTGGGTATTATTCCATAAATCATAATAGGCATACAGTTGTATAGGCAATGGAGTGCCATGATGAATAAATGCAGATTCACTGCCAACAGGAGTGGTATAAGCCCTGATACACTCAAAAGCCTTAGTAATATCTATATCTATTAGCCCCAGAGCTATGAAACCGGAATCCCATGTATAAAGACTATTCCAATTCTTGCCGGGCGTAAAATGTCGGATATATTGTCCTTGTGTATGAACAGGATAAACAATATTGGATAATAACGCTGATTGCAATAGGCGATGTCCGAATTCGTACTTCTTACCATTTGATAATATTCTCTTCCCGAGATTATTCGAATCTTTAGGGATGGATGAAATAAAAGCTTCCGGTGTGGAATGAAACTTCTCAATTTGTTCATTGACTTGTTTGGAAGTTCCGGTGCAGACCAAGGCGTATATGGTTTGTTCCGAATGGGGCGCTAGGACAATCGGGCGTAAGAAAGCATTGGAATAATGCCATTCCCTATTTCCTATAAGCCTTGACGAAACATGATCGTGAGTCTTTTTACGAAAGAAAGATTCCAGATTGTCATCCAGAACTTCCCGAATCTGAGTTTCTTGGTAATTCCATGCTATCCCATAATAGTTATCACATTCCGGATATTTTAAGATAAAATCTTGTTTTGTTTTCCTCGACCGAATTTCGGGGATAAAAGAAAGTTTTCTGGGTAGTAGCTTCATTTGCTTTATATCTTCTTCATTTCCAATAAAGAATCCATCTAAATCAGTGCTGTAAGTCCCCTCTGAACTTAACTCTAGTATATATTTCCCCGGTTCTTTGCAAGCATAAGGGATTGAGGCTATGTTATATTTTCCGGTGCCTAGTAATTCCAAACGACTCTCTGTTAATCCTGTTACTTGGAAAGTACTTGTGTTTCCTTTGGGGGTATTGTATCTGAATCCTATCATTCCTTTTTCTTTTCCGGGCAGGATATCCACTTCATAGATAACTTTGTCTCCTTTATCTTTTCCGAAACCTTTTCCTAGGACAAAACCGCTGAGTGATTGCGAGGTCCGCATTTCGTTTCTTTTCCGCCCGTCGTATACCAGATTATATTGCGGAGATTTGCGTACCGGTTCATTTGATATATAGTCGGTTGCGTTATACCATTGTATATTTGAATCTTCAGGGATTTTGAACTGAGGTTGTTCTTTTTCATAGTCGATATATGCTATCAAATTGAGGACAAGATTTTGGTTCGTAGTAGTATTATTGACGCAATGCATGCCTACCAAAGTTCGATGTTCATCTAATATATAATAGGTGACATCGGCAAATACGCGATCTTTCCATTCCATTTCATAACGGTATGTAATGCAGTTCATAGAGGGATTGATATCCCACGGGTAATAAGATGATTCGAAAAGCACATGAGGAATCAATTGTCGGTTGCGGTAATATCCCGGCATAACGGAGAAATCGAAACGCATGCCGGATTTCATATCAGGTATATGCGAGATTCCGGCATATCGTTTAGAATAAGGTCCCCAAGGATGCAATGAAGTGATGTCATGACTATCGGTAAAACATGATGGAGGGATTGTTTGCTGTCCTAATGCAGATATTATCCCGAACATAGTCATTAGGAACGTCATTAAAGATTGCTTAGTTTTCATATTTAGAATATAAATTGGTTGATGTAGCAAAGGTATGGCTTTTGAAGATTTAGGAAGAAAAAAATTGTTCAATAAAGAAAACAAAATATTCATATTGGTTCTTCGTCACTTTTTGTACAGCCGGCATAAATGGTTGACTGATATCTCCATTAAAAAGATTCTGATTGAGGGCAACTACAGCAAAAGTTTAATTCTTTTCGGTACGGAAATGAATTAAACGATAGTTTCCAATAGTTAGTAAAAGATAATCTATTGCAATACAGTATTTAGTTTCCTGTCTATTATAAATAATAATTAGACATGCACTCCAGTTTGCGTTCCACTTAAGTCGAACGACAGAACCACTTAAGTGGAACTATCGTTCGACTTAAGTGGAACGCAAATTTGTCAGGGAACAAAGAAAATAATAGTTTCAAGAAGAAGTACTAAAAATAATATTGTGTTAGATTAATCCTTGTAGCTACACATTTAGCTCATAACCGTACCGGAAATGAACTAAACTTTGAGTACGGTTACCCTCAATTAAGATTTTGCTAGTAGAGAAATTATGTTGGCTGTACAAAAATGACGAAAAATCGTAATATATAGTGTTATTTATTATTGAGGTTTATTTGGGCTAATTCAATGGAACTATACAGGTTATATGGTTGACTGGTCCTATTAATATGCGTGGTAGTAAATAACGTGAGTTCGATATAAGCAAACAGAATATTGAATAAAGGACACATATTGCCCATAATGAAAATAAATGGTCTTGTATCGTTTCTTATTGAATGGTTCGAATGACTTTGGAACTAATTTTCCATTTATTGACCTATTTGTGTTACCTAAATTACAATAGAATCTCTACTTTTGTTGGTGAAATAAGAATTTATATGTGCTATTTTAATGTGAGCACATAATAAAGTAAGATAAATTAAGGTAAAGAGTATAAGGGTTTTTATTAAGAAGTTGAAAAGACTGTTCGAAGGATAACACGCTTTTAATTGAATCACATGTAATATCAGGGCTTTTATTGAGTCCACTTAAATCTCATGTAATGAATAACAAATTAATTGAAAAAAGTATCGCTGTGAGTGCACGTCCTTATATGTATATATTGACGGTAATGCTCTTCCTCCTATCGTGTGGATCTGATAACAATACTCCGACAGAGGATCTGGGAAATACGACGAATCATTATCTGAAATTACAACCGAGTGGTTTGAATGTAATCAAGGTTTCTTGTTTAGAAGAGAATTTCGTGTTTCCTTTTCAAGTCAAAATGATAGGAAATAAAACTAATCAAAGAGTTAAAGCCCAGCTAAATACTTGGAATGAAGATGAATTGAAGGCTTATAATAATAAGGAGAAAACATCTTATACGCTTTTGCCCTCATCGTTGTATTCTTTAACTTCTACAGAAGTATCTTTTGAAGAAGGAATTTCTATTGTGGATGTAGAGGTTAAGTTTAATCCATCTAAAGTGTTTGCTGAATCTAGAAAAAAGGGGATCGAATATCTTATCGCTTTAAAACTTACCAGCAATGAAATTCGAGTGAGAGATAGACAAGACGAAATACTTCTAAGCCTTTCTTTTGATTATCCCACAGTTGGTTTTGCTACTTCTGCCAAAGAAATTAGTATGAATAAAGATTTGATACCGGTGGATATCGATGTAACGCTCGATTATAAGGTAAATGGAATACCGACAGCCAATCCATGGGATTTTACATGCCAATTTATTGTACCATCCAATGCGGAAGAATTGGTTGCAGAATATAACAAGGCTTATAAAGCCTCTTATCAACTCTTGTCTGGAAGTAACTACGACTTAGGAGAGGGTATATCTTTTAAGGGTGGAGAGACTAAGGCTAGTGGAAAGATTACAATTAAACGTGATGGAATGGCGGTAGTAAATTACCTATTACCATTACAACTTGGAGAATGTTCTAATAATGGAATTATTTGCCGTGAAGGAATATGTTATCTTAAAGTAGGTCGTACATATACTAATCCGATTATATCAGATAAAAGTGTACCGGATCCCACTGTGGTTCGTGCAAATGACGGGCATTTTTACTTATATGCTACTCAAACTAGTACATACTGGATGCCGATTTATCGTTCGAAAGACTTAGTAAATTGGGAATATCAAAAAACGGCTTTTACGCAAGCTACTAAGCCGTCCTTATCTGGTGGAGGTGCTTTTTGGGCTCCCGAGATGCAATATATTAATGGGAAGTATGTTCTTTACTTTTCATGGGCTAAAATGAATGGGGCGGATGTTAGCTATACGGCTGTAGCTGTTTCTGATTCTCCTTTAGGTCCTTTCCCGAATAGTAAAGCGTTGATTACTAATGAAGAGTTCGGGTCTAATGCGATTGACCAGTTCTACTATGAGGAAAATGGAAAGAAATATATGTTTTTTGGAAGTTTCAAGGGAATTTATGTCACAGAACTTACGGATGACGGTCTTTCCGTCAAACGGGATGCAAAAGGCAAACCTGTGCTGAAGAAACAAATTTGTGGTAATTTATTTGAGGGAACTAATATCTATAAAAAGAATGGCTATTATTACTTATTTGCTTCTATTGGTAATTGTTGTAATGGTGTTAATAGCAGTTATAAAGTAGTGGTCGGTCGTTCTCAAGATTTATTGGGTCCCTATGTGGATAAGAAAGGAAAAAGCATGCTTGATAATAGCTGGGAACTTGTGTTAGAAGGGGATGGACAGAAGTGGATCGGCCCTGGACATAATTCTATTATTATACAGGATGATGAAGGTACAGACTGGATGATTTATCATAGTTATATGAAAGATGCCAAGGGTGGTGTCGGTGGACGTTTGGGAATGCTGGATCGCGTATTGTGGACCAATGACGGTTGGCCATACATAAAGAACTATATTCCTTCTAATTCCGGATTGATTCCGGTATTTAATTCTAATAAATGAAATCAAGATATACTTATTAACATTTAAAATCAATGTATTATGAAAATGAAAACAAAGAATCATGTTTGGCATTTTTTGTGGGGATTACTGGCATTGGTTGGTTTCTGCTTCGTCAGTTGCAAAGATGATGATGAAGGAGGAGAACAACCTTTTGATCCAAGTAAACCTGTAGTTATTTCTGATTTTACCCCAAAAGAAGGAGGCATGGGGAGTCGTTTAGTTTTATATGGTGATAATTTTGGAAATAATCCAGATAGAATGAAGGTTACTATTGGAGGGCAAATAGCTAAGGTGATAGGTGTAAATAATAATAGTTTATATTGTTTTGTCCCTCCTAAAGCTTATGATGGTGATATCGAAATAGCACTTCTTGACGAAAATGGAGAGGAAATAGCTTATGGAGAGGCTGAAGAACGATTCTCATATATTAAGAGAGTGATGGTTACAACTCTTGTGGGTGAAACTTATGAAAATAACACAAAGTTTGATATTCTGGATGGTCCATGGGGAAATTGTGGAGGATTGGAAAAGATGGAGTGGATGGTTTTTGATCCCAATAATAAAGACATGTTGTATGTTTGTGGTGGGGCTAAGACGCATCGTGTGGTGAATTTCGCAGAAGAAACATTAGGAACTATCAAGTTTACAGGTGAAGCTAGCGGTGATTGTAACATTTTGAGTTTTACAAATGATGGGCAGTTGATTGTTGTTAGAAATAGAACTAAAGATGGTCAAAAAGGTTTGTTTTTCTTTTCTCCTGAGTCTAATTTCACAACACAAGTAAAGGCTTTAGATGCTCGTGGATGCAGAGCGGCAATTCCCCATCCTGTGAACGGGGAAATTTATACTTCTAGGTATGATAAGGGTTGGATCGGGAGATATAATCCTAAAGATGGATCATATAAGATGGATGAAATCCAATTGCCTTATGGCTCTTTGGATATCTATTTAGTTATTCATCCTACAGGAAATTATATGTATATTATATTAAGGAATAAGCATGTTATTTATCGCGCTGATTACGATTGGAATAAAGAAACATTTAAAACTCCTTATTTGGCATGTGGAAAATATCAAACGGAAGGCTGTGTAGACGGTGTAGGAAATGCTGTACGTTTAAAACAGCCTCAACAAGGATGCTTTGTGAAAAACGAGAAGTATATTGGACGAGAAGATGAGTATGATTTTTATTTTGTAGATAAGCAAAATCATTGTGTTCGTGTTATGGATCCATATGGACGAGTGACAATGTATGCAGGTAGACCGAATGGAAATGCTGATAAAGGATTCAATGATGGAGATTTGCGCAAAGAGGCTCGTTTTAATTATCCTGCAAGTATTGTATGGGATGAAAAAAGGGGTTGTCTTTTAGTTGGAGATTCAGACAATCATCGAATTCGTAAAATTGCTTTAGAAGAATAATAATGATAAACACACATATACAATGAGAAATATTTTATTAATATGTATGATGTTACTGGCTTTGTCTGTTAAAGCATTGGCGCAGGAAAATAATATTGTAGTGAAAGGAGTAGTGACTGACACTAATAAGGAACCTATGATTGGTGTGAATGTGTCTATTGCAGAAATGCCTGGACTTGGCGCTATCACAGACATTAATGGCAGATTTTCTGTTAAAATGCCAGCTTATCATAAACTCGTATTTTCATATATCGGATATGATAAAGTGGAAGTGCTGGTAAAGGAACAACGAACGGTAAATGTTGTTATGAAAGAGGCAGATGCAAGTATTATTGATGAAGTTGTTGTAACTGGTATTGGAACACAAAAGAAAATAGCTGTAACTGGTGCAATTACGAATGTCGATGTTGAGGAATTGAAATATTCTCCTAGTGCTTCTATGGCAGATGCATTAGCAGGTGTGGTTCCTGGCATACAGGCAATGCAGACTGATGGACGTCCGGGATCTGTATCAGAGTTTTGGGTGCGTAGTATATCTACTTTTGGAGCTAATAGTGCAGCATTGGTTTTAGTGGATGGCTTTGAACGTGATTTAAATGAAATAAACGTAGAGGATGTAGAGTCGTTTACAGTTTTGAAGGATGCATCAGCTACGGCTATATATGGGTCAAAAGGAGCTAATGGAGTTGTCTTGATTAATACAAGGCGTGGTAAAGAAGGAAAGATTAATATCAATGCCAAGGCGGAAGGTTTTTATAATATGGTGACAAAACTACCAGAATTTGTAGATGGATACACATATGCTTCTATGGCAAATGAGGCAAAGATTGCTCGTAATCAGGAGCCTCTTTTTCAAAATGAAGAATTGGAAATTTTTCGTCTAGGATTGGATAATGATGTATATCCGAATGTGGATTGGATGGATACAATGTTACGTAAGGGGGCATGGAGTTCTCGTGTTTCTTTGAATATGACAGGTGGTGGGAAAACTGCACGTTATTATGTTGGTGGAAGTTATTATGATCAACAAGGTATGTATAAAACTGATAAGAGCTTGAAGGAGTATAATACAAATGCTAATTTCCGTAAATATACATATCGTATGAATGTAGATATTGATATTACTAAATCTACATTATTGAAAGTGGGGATTTCCGGTTCGCTTAGGAAACAGAATGATCCTGGCGTAGGAACGGACGCTATTTGGACTACATTGATGGGATATAATTCTATTATGATGCCGATTGTATATTCAAATGGCTACGTCTCATCTTGGAGTGGTAAGGAGGATAATCTTAATCCGTGGGTACAAGCGACCATGACAGGATATAGAGAAAGTTGGAAGAATAATATCCAGACGAATGTGACTTTGGAACAAAAATTGGATTTTATTACAAAAGGACTTAAGTTTATAGGCCGATTTGGTTATGATACTGATAACTCGAATTGGATTAATAGGGTAAAATGGCCTGCTGTGTATAAAGCCGATAAATATCGTGATACAGCTACTGGAGAATTAAAATTCACAGAAATGGCGAAAGAACAAAAAATGAAACAATCTTCGGGTTCTTCTGGTGAAAGAAAGGAATTTTTTGAATGGGAGTTGCATTATAATCGTGGATTTAAAGATCATCATGTGGGAGGCGTATTGAAATATACACAGTCTGCAAAGGTTCAAACCCAAGGTATTGGTTCTACATTAGAAAATGGAATTCAACGTCGTAATCAAGGTATTGCTGGTCGTTTTCATTATAACTGGAAATATCGTTATTTTATTGATTTTAATTTTGGGTATACTGGTTCCGAGAATTTTCATAAAGATTATCGTTTTGGTTTCTTTCCTGCTCTTTCTGGTGCATGGAATCTTGCAGAAGAGCCTTTTATGGAAAATGTGAAGTGGATGGATATGTTTAAGATTCGTTATTCATGGGGTAAAACTGGTAATGATGATTTGAGAAATAGCGCGAATAATAGGGTTCGTTTCCCTTATTTATATAAGATGGATTTTTTATATAATCGTGATAAGGATGGTAATTTGGTCGATGGTAAAAAAACTCCTGTGGGAGGGTATCAATTTGCAGATATTGGTTATGATAGATATTATGGCGGTATAGGTTATTTATCTATGGCAACTCCAGATGTCTCATGGGAGATTTCAACCAAACAAGATTTAGGTATTGATTTTTCATTTTTTGAAGATAAAATATCAGGTTCTATTGATTATTATAATGAGAAAAGAACAGGTATTTATTTAGAACGCAGGCATTTACCGTGGACGGTAGGATTGTCGGCAGAGAATTATAAAAAAGAAAAGCAGAATGTTTATGCAAATGTTGGTGAGGTAAAAGCGCACGGATTTGACGGTAATATCAAGTTACGTCATAAAATTAATAATGTAGACTTTACTATTCGCGCAAATATGACTTATGGTAAAAATGAGATTGTCGAGCGTGATGAAGAGAATACTGTTTATTGGTATAAGAAGCAAGCTGGACATCGTGTAGGTCAGGCAATGGGATTAGTGGCATTAGGATTGTTTAAGGATTACGAAGAAATTCGTAATTGGCCGACTCAGTTCGGAGAGGTAATGCCTGGTGATATTAAATACAAAGACATCAATGGAGATGGTAAGATAGACGATAATGATAAAGTGGCTATTGGAGCAACGAAACGACCTAATTTTACTTATGGCTTTGGAATGTCAGTCAGATGGAAGGGACTAGACTTAAATGTTCATTTTCAAGGAGTAGGTAAATCTACCTATTTTATTGATGGAAGTACTGTTTATATGTTTCAAGGTGGCGATGGCTGGGGAAATATCATGAAAGAGATGGCAGAGAGTAATCGTTGGGTTTTGGGAGAGAACGAAGATCCAAATGCTGAGTATCCTCGCTTGACTTATGGTAATAATAGTAACAATAATCGTGCATCTACATTTTGGCTTCGAAATGGTGCATATCTTCGTTTGAAGACGTTAGATATTGGATACTCATTGCCAAAAGCAATTGTTCGGAAAATGCACATGAATCAGGTTCGTTTCTTTTTTATCGGTACTAATTTACTTACTTTCTCTAAATTTAGTCTTTGGGATCCAGAGATGGGCAGTTCGAATGGAAAAAAATATCCGTTGAGTAAAACGATCTCGTTGGGTGTCTCTGTTAATCTATAAAAAAATGTATATGAAAAAGATATTAATGATTTTGTCTTTTGTCATGGGGATGATTACTATGGCAGGATGTTCTGATTATTTGGATTCAGATTATTTGTTTGAGGAACGATTGAATATAGAAGATGTATTCACCAATAAAGATTATACGAATTATTGGTTGGCAAAATCATATTCATGGTTGTCTACTAATGCTCTACAAGACGTAAGTAGCAAAAGGACTGTTCCTTTTAATTTTGCCGACGATATGTATTATGGGGACGGCGGTTATAAAGAATGGAAAAGTGGTAATTATAATGAGATAGGTGTGAATAATTCTAGTGAAACTATATGGGAGAATGCTTATAAAGGCATTTATGATACTTCTATATTCTTGAATAATATTGATATGAATAAAGAATTCACATCAGAGGAAATTGCAGATTTTAAGGGACAAGCACATTTTCTACGCGCTTATTATTATTGGTTACTACTTCGTGCTTTTGGTCCAATTCCTCTACTTCCAGATGAGGCAGTGGATTATACGTTGAGCTATGATGAATTGGCTTATCCGAGAAATTCATATGATGAGTGTGTGGAATATATTAATAATGAATTGTTGAAAGCAGCTGCGGTTTTGCCACTTCAACGTCCAGTGCAAGAAATAGCTCGTCCTACAAGAGGGGCTGCATTAGCTTTACGTGCCAAAATGTTTTTATATGCTGCGAGTCCATTGTTTAATGGAAAAGCACCAGAGTATGTCTCTTCGGCGTTGGTTAATAAAGATGGGAAGCATCTGCTACCGGAATCTTATGACGAGTCGAAATGGGCAAGAGCGGCAGCGGCGGCTAAAGATGTGATGGAGTTGAATGTGTATAGCATACATGTAGCGCGTTTCAAAGCTGCAGGTGACATAGCTTATCCTGCTACTATTGTTCCACCATATAATAGTGAATTCTCAGAGCAATCTTGGCCTAATGGTTGGAAGGATATTGACCCTTTTCAGTCTTATCGTGAATTGTTTGATGGGACTCTTATAGCGAGTCAGAATGAAGAACTAATATTTACAAGAGGTACTAATGTCGGAGGAGAAGACTTGCGTGTGATGGTTGTTCACCAGTTGCCGAGAAATGGAGCCGGAGGATATGGATCTCATGGTATGACTCAAAAACAGTGTGATGCTTATTACATGAATGATGGCAAAGATTGTCCAGGTATGAATGATATGTATAGGGGGGTTGATGGCTATATAGGGCGTTGTGATTCGAGACAAAGAGCGGAAGGCTATGTTGATGAAAACGAACTTTCAACCTATCCGGAATTAGGCTTATTAGGGGTTGGAGTATCTAAACAGTATGTACAGCGTGAACCGCGTTTTTATGCCTCAGTTGCTTATAATGGAAGTACATGGCATTTATTGAGGGCGTTGAATGATGATAACCATAATGAAACAGAGAATATACAGGTGTTTTATTATAGAGGGGAGAATAATGGCTATACAAATTCTTCTTATTGGCTTAAAACTGGTATAGGAATAAAAAAATATGTGCATCCGAATGATATTAGCTATACACAAAAAAATTCTTATGATGTTGAACGTATAGAGAGGAAGGTAGATATAGCTTTGCGGTATGGAGAAACGTTGCTGATTTATGCAGAAGCATTAAATGAATTGTCTTCAGGTACTAACTATGAGATCCCTTCATGGGATGATAGCAAGATTCATGTTGTTAGTCGTAATATATCAGAAATGAAAAAAGGCGTTCGTCCGATTCGTATTCGCGCAGGATTACCAGATTATTCAGAAGAAGTCTATAGTGATCCAGTTAAATTACGTATGAAATTGAAACGTGAGTGGCAAATTGAGTTTTTTGCAGAAGGACATCGTTATTGGGATTTGCGTCGATGGATGGATGCTCCGTTGGAGGAGACTACTCCAGTATATGGGTGTAATATGTTGGCAACGAAGGATATGAAGGATAATTTTCATACTCCAGTGATGTGTACCTCATTACCAACTATTTTTGCGGAGAAAATGTGGCTTTGCCCGATTAGTCACGCTGAAATGAAGCGTAATGCTAATTTGGTGCAGAATCCAGGTTGGACAGATCCAGAATAATTATTTAAATGTATAATAAAATGAAGAACATATATTATTTGTTTTTAGGTTTGGTAGTAGTAATTTGCTGTACTGCCTGCAATAAAGAGTGGGAAGATGAACAATATTTGCAGATGGCTTCTTTCAAAGCGAATGTAAATGCCCAAGGAGTGACTACAGCATATGTACGTTTTAAGCCCGGCGGAGTGGTAAAATATAGTGTGCCGGTTATCATGAGCGGATCTACGATGAATGAAAAGGCTCGAACTATTCATGTAGGTTTGGATCCAGATACATTAGCCAGGTTGAATAAGGAGCAATATGGACATCGTCAGGAATTGTATTTTCAACAATTGCCTGATAAATATTACAGTATGCCAGAAACTGTAGAAATGCCTGTTGGAGAGTGCGTGACAATATTTCCAGTAGAATTTAAATTGGATGAAACCTTGGATCAGGCAGATAAATGGGTGTTACCATTGCAGATCTTAGATGACTCGTCTTATGATTATCAAGCAAATCCTCGTAAATTTTATCGAAGAGCTATGCTAAGGTTATTGCCGTTTAATGATTATTCTGGGACATATGATGCTAGCCAGTATAAGATATATTTAGGCGACGATACGAGTAATGCTTTAACTATATCAACAACTCGAGCATTTGTGGTAACAGAGGATGAAATATTTATTTACGCTGGTGTGCGAGATATTGATTATTTAGATCGTAAGTTGTATAAAGTTAAGATTAAGTTCACAGATGAAATAGTAGACCTTCAGAATAAGAAATTGATTATTTCATCTGATAATTCTGAGAATAATAATTTTACCCCTATAGGGATACAGAGTTATTCAATATCAGAGAGTATGGATGATTTGAAACCATATTTGAAAAAGATATTTATAACACTAAATTTGGAATATACTTTTGATGATTATACAACTGTTCCAGGACAGAAAATTCAATATCATGTTGTGGGTACGCTTTCTATGGAGCGTAAGTTGAATACTTTAATACCAGATGAGGATCAGCAAATACAATGGTAAAAGCATAATGATTTTTATTTAACTGATTATATAGATGAAGGTAATCGGAATCAAATAATATGCGCTATTATTTGTCCGTTGCCTTCTTCTTTGTAGTACATATTATTTGTAACGTTATAAATATAAAGAAAAATATGAATGTAGAGAAGAGATCTAGTCTGTTTTCCTTATTTTGTTTAGTAATAAATGTAATGGTAGGGATGGGTTGTAGTGGAGGTGAAGATTCGTTATTTGATGATAATTCTGATAAAAGTGAGGATGATAAAACGAAGTATGTTATAAAGCCTGTTTCTGATGTGATGGCATTGGAAACTAATAAAAGAAATGAACTACAGCTTATGTGGGTAAACCCTCCAGAAATTGCGATTGTAGAAATATCTTACCAGAAAGAAGATGATGATGAGGTGCATACTGTAAATAAACGAGTATTTGGAGAGCATAAATCTGTGTATACATTGACATTTTTGGAGTATGGAACTTATCAGATAGGGTTAGTAGCTATTGACAATTATGGAAAACGTTCTGAGAAAGTAACGATCTCGGCTACTCCTGCCAAAGAGGATACGATTGACCCGGATATTATAGTGGAGGATAAATTACCTATTGCTGATCCTTATGTATTATACTATGAAGGTAAATATTATGCCTATGGTACTCGTGTTAATGGTTTCGAGGTATATATCTCTGAAGATTTGAAACATTGGAGACGAAATGAAACAAAGGCTTTGTCTCCCGAAAACTCTTGGGGTACAAGATGGTATTGGGCACCGGAGGTGTACTATGTAAAATCAAAGAATCTGTTTTATATGTTTTATTCGGTAGACGAACATATTTGTGTAGCTACTTCTATCAGTCCGGAAGGACCGTTTGTTCAGAGAGAGAAGAAGCCTATTGTACCCAATGAGAAAGGAATTGATACCTCGTTTTTTATAGATGATGATGGGACACCTTATCTTTATTATGTACGCTTCACTGATGGTAATGTGATTTGGGTAGCAGAGATGAATGACGACCTAACCAGCATAAAAAAAGAAACGTTGACTAAATGTATCAGTGTTACTGATTCATGGGAGAAAAAACAGGCAAAGGTTGCTGAAGGTCCTTCTGTGTTGAAAAGAGGGGATACCTATTATTTAATTTATTCAGCAAATCATTATGAAAGTAAAGATTATGCAGTAGGATATGCTACGTCTACTTCGCCTAAAGGCCCATGGAAAAAATATAGTGGAAATCCGATTCTTCGAAGAGATAAGGAGGCTGCTAAGTCTGTGGGGCTAGTGGGTACAGGACATGGGGCGCCGTTCATTTGTGCAGACGGAAGTTATAAATATATCTTTCATGCTCATGCAAGTGAAACGAGTGTAGGTCCACGTACTTCTTACATCAGTAATTTTAATATTTCCGATGAAGGAGTGATCAGTATTACTGGAAGGACTATTGAACCGGTAAGAATAAAGTAACTGATAAATAAGGAATGCGATGAAGAATATTCGATTTAATTTGTTGTTAGGCATTGGGATATTGGCATTAGGTAGCCTTCTCTATAATTGCTCCAGTGAGGATGAAGAACCTGTATCATCTTCTCAGGAAAATACGGAAAATGATGAAAAAGAAAGATATACATATGTACATCTGTTGAAGGCTGATAATTATAATATGCCGACAGAAGGGAGCATTTCTCCTGAATATGATGACTCTCCTGAAGGAAAAGATATTAGTAAGTTGGTTGATGGAGACTGGGCAACTTCTTTTTATACTCCTAATAATACTGTTTCTATAATATGGGAAGGAAAAGAACCGGTTATAGTACGCTATTATTCGATTATGGCAACTGGAGATAAAGAAGGAAATTCACCTGCTGCTTGGTCTCTTTATGGGTCGAATGACAATGTAAAATGGACAGAACTCGACAATAGAGTTCGTCAGACATTTGGAAAAGCGGAAAAGAAGTTGTTGGCATTAGCCAATGAAGCAGTTTATCAGTATTATAAGTTAACTATCCATCGTAATCAAGGTGGCGAAGGAGTAGAAATTTTGGAATGGATGCTGCAAACTAAGCGTACCATTGATACTCCGTTACTAATAAACTTTCCGGCTGGAAGCGCGCCGAAAGAGATAGGTAAACGGTTGGGAAATCTTTTTGCAAAAGGTAAACATAATGGGAAAACGTTAGGGTATGCGGAAACGTTTACCTGGAATGGTGCCTTGAAATATGCGGAAGCGGCTAAAGATAATGAGTTGCTGTTACCTTTAAAAACCGGATTTGAATCTTTCTTTACCACTGATAAGAACTTTCTGCCTGTGATGGATCACGTTGACCGGAATATGTTTGGTAGTCTTCCTTTGACACTATATCTGATAACCAAGGATGAACGGTATCGGGAGATGGGAAAGCCTTATGCAGACTCTCAATGGGAAGTGCCGGAAGATGCAAGTATAAGTGCGAAATCATGGGCGGAAAAAGGATATAGTTGGCAGACTCGTTTATGGATCGATGACATGTATATGATTACCATCATACAGATGCACGCTTACAGAGCGACGGGTGATATGAAATATGTTGAACGTGCTGCTAAAGAAATGGCGATGTATCTGGATGAATTACAGCGTTTGAACGGACTTTTCTATCATGCGCCAGATGTTCCTTATTTCTGGGGACGTGGAAACGGATGGATGGCAGCCGGTATGGCAGAGGTACTTCGCTTTCTGCCGGAATCGAGCCCCTATTATTCGCGGATTATACAAGGCTTTCAAACTATGATGGCAAGTCTGAAGAAATATCAGACCGAAGAGGGAATGTGGCGACAATTGGTTGATAAGCCTGATTGTTGGATAGAAACATCTGGTTCAGCGATGTTTGCATATGCATTTATTATGGGAGTGAAATATGGCTGGTTACCCGTAAAAGAATATGGAGAGGCTGCTCGTAGAGCATGGTTAGGTATGGTTACATATATAAATCCGGATGGCAAGGTTAGAGAAGTTTGTGTGGGAACCAATAAAAAAAATGATATGCAATATTATTATGACCGGCGGCGTAATACGGGTGATTATCACGGCCAAGCTCCCTATCTTTGGTGTACGGTTGCTCTATTAGAAGAATGATTGATTTTGACTAAAAATATTATTGTTATGTGTAGGAAAATTCTTTTTTTATTATACTCTTTACCTATTCAGTTATTGATGGGTCAAAACATTTTAACTAATTTCCCCCAAGGATATACTCCCGAAGAAGTGGGTAACCGATTGGCATATCGTTTTATGGAAAAATATAAAATAAGTGATAAAAAGGGAATAGGCTATTCTGATACATTTAATTGGAGTGGTGCTCTTAAGTATGCCGCTGTAACTAAAGATGAGAAGTTGTTTCAATTGTTACAAAATAAATTTGATTCATTGTTTACTACCAAAAAGCAAATCTTGCCTAAAAAGAGCCATGTAGATTGGAATATGTTCGGCAGCCTTCCTTTGGAGTTTTACTGGATAACTAAAGAAAAACGTTATTTAGATCTAGGAATACCTTATGCGGATACACAATGGGAAGTTCCTGAAAATGCAAAAGCTCAAGAAAAGGAATGGGATGCGAAAGGATATAGTTGGCAGACTCGTTTATGGATTGATGATATGTATATGATTACTATTATACAGACTCAAGCTTACAAGGTGACTGGAGACTTAAAATATCTTAACCGTGCTGCCAAAGAAATGGTTCTTTATTTAGATGAGTTACAACGTCCGAATGGACTTTTTTATCATGCGCCAGATGTCCCGTTTTATTGGGGACGCGGAAATGGATGGATGGCTGCAGGCATGACTGAATTGCTTCGATATTTACCTAAGGATAACAAAGATCGTTTGCGAATTTTGAAAGGTTATCAGAAAATGATGAAAAGTTTGAAAAAGTATCAAACATCAGATGGTTTGTGGAATCAGTTGATAGACCAACCTGATTGTTGGGCAGAGACTTCGGGGTCTGCGATGTTTACTTTTGCGTTTATTGCCGGTGTGAAACAAGGATGGCTTAAAGCAAAAGAATATGGTCCGGCTGCTCGTAAAGCATGGATGGCTTTGATACCATATATTAATGAGAAGAATGATGTGAGAGAGGTATGTGTGGGAACAAATAAAAAGAATAGTAAGCAATATTATTATGATCGTCCACGACATACTGGTGATTATCATGGGCAAGCTCCTTACCTTTGGTGTGTGGTTGCGCTGTTGGAACAGTAGTTTTGTATGATGTGATACTTACATAAAATACGATATATGAAAGAAAGTTATTTGATTTTATTGTTGATTATTTTGTTTATAAACCTCCAGAGAAACGGTGAAGATTCCAATGACTTGCCTTTAGACAAAGGTAAAATAACATTTAACTTACATACTCCAGTTGCATTCCTTACCAAGGCAGTGGATGTCGGTGACGAGGAGGCACTAATGACAAAATAGCCTTTTATCAATTTAGCAAAGAAGGTAAGTATGAACAAAGGTATGTCTTAAATTATGCAGCTGCTTCTGTAGGTGTAAACGATGATACAAGGTCATATACTGTAGAATTAGCTTCTTCGACTGGAGGAGAAAAGAGATTTATTATTGTGGAGAGTGAGGATGAGAACAACTTCCCTAATATGAGTGCAACAAATACAATCGAAGAACTGCTAAATAGTAAGACTGTTGCGGAGAGTGGTAAGTTGAATCCTCCATTTGTTATGTCCAATGTCAAAACAGATGGTAAGGAGTATGTAACAGTTGCTGATGTAGAATCTTCCGATAATCAGATTGATGTAAAACTTAAAAGACGTGTAGCCAGATTTGATTTGCTGAATGATCCGGCAGAATTGGGATTAGTGATTGATAAGGTATATATTAAGAATAGATACACTCAAGGATTCATTGGTGATATAAGTGGTAATGCAGGCAATATATCTTCTGATGTTCTGGAAATACCGGCAGCTGATTTAGCTAATGACGGAAAGAGTTTCTATCTTTATCCGACTCAGTTGACTTCAACTCTTGAGCAGAATGAAAAAACAGTTGTATGGGCTACCACTAAACTTGCTAATACCAATACGGAAGGGCCGACTCTTTATCTGAATCTTACTGCTGATATCAATGTGGAGGCCAACTATCTCTATCAGCTTAATACGAAAAAGATAGCCGGTTCTACAGGCTTTGATATCTCAGTAGAAGAATGGAAAGACGGAACTTCAATTGATTGGGTGACGATTGAAGACGGAATCTCTGTAATGGATGACAAGGCTACTGTCATTGCTGGTACAGATATTAAAGGGACTTATGTAAAGATTGCAGCTGACGCTACAATGCCATATACTATAAAACGTGTCGTTACAGATTATAGCTCAGCAGCATTGGACGCTGCGTATGACGGAAGCTTACCTAAATGGCTTACCATTTCTTCATCTACTAAAGATGCAGGTAGCGGTCTTTATCGTCATGAGATTATTTACACGGTGACTGCACATCCTGAGAAGACAAGTCAGTTTGCTATCACACATCTTAACGGAGCCGTTTCAGATGAGAACTTGTTGGTAATCGGGTTTGCTGATCCGTATCCAGGCACTCCGCTTCCTTGTCTATCGTGGGAAGAGAAGCTCTATTCGCCAGTGCACTGTCGTCAGTCCACCTATCTTGTCCATAATACAGTAGATAAGGCTTATTTCTGTGGAACTGAAGGATATACGTTTAATACTCCTATGAAAGGTAAAACGGGTAATGAGGGGGCGAAGAATCTTTGTCCCGAGGGTTGGACAGCATTGAATGATGCAGAGGCAAAAGATTATATTTTGTGGGTAGGACAGCATCTTAAATCACAAGTGGCAGAGGCTTTATATACTTACTGTTGGTTCGATAAAGACGATGAGGCTACTAATTTGCGTATATTGGGGGGATACCCATACGATAGAGCTACTCCCAATGTGAAAGACTTAGCTTGTTATGGTACGTGGCCGAACGTAGCTTGGGTGAACATCAAACTGCCAGGTCTTACTATAGCGGGACAGACATTTAACGATGAATGGACAGTGAAGAAGGATTACGGAATCCCCTACAGATGTATTCGTGATAAGGCCGGTTGGGAATAACTGTATGGATTCTTGAAAGGATATATATTCAATGATTAAATTTGTAAGACAATGCTAAAGAATACTCTATTTGTGATTCTTCTAATGATTTCCAGCCTATTCACGGCTTGTGCTGAAGGATATGTAAGTGATGTGCAGAAGGGGGATGACACAAAAGAAATACGTTTCAGTCTGAATATGGAGGGAGGGCTAACGATGTCCTCCACCAGGGCTTCTGTGTCTTTGGACAGAATGAAGTGGAAGATATTCTGTTTTGACGATCAATATAATTATCTGTTTGACAAAACAGGAAGTATAGGGGATGCAGCAAATGAAATAAAGGTTTCTGTAACTAAAGGCGTCGTTTATCGATTCCTGTTTTTGTGCACCACAGTCAATAACATATTCCCGGATTTGACTTCTGGTAAGACTTATTGGGATTTAGAAGCGTATACTTCTCTATTGCCGTTAGCTGATCCGATGGAGATGCTTGTCAGTAGAGGTAATGAAAAAGATGGTACACTTCGTGTAGCTGCTGCGTCTGCATCGGTGCAGGTTACTCTTGCTCCGCGTGCATCCAAGATTGTTTTGCAAAAGGATGCGCAAACTGTTTCGGATATTACGGTGAATTCCGTGACTTTTGCAGATGCCGCTTCTTCTGTTCCTTATGTTCATATCGAACCACAGTTTTACAGTGAATATGAGAATCTTCCGGTAGTAACTCGAAAAACCTATCAGTGTGTGCCCCAAGAGGATGTATGCTATATGCTTCCGGATATGTGCGCCGGAACTTTTGGAGTGAATGCTACGCTGCATATCACTCATCCGATTTCTGGAGAACAGGACGTACGGGTAACGGTACCGGTGGGACTTGCGCTTAATGTAGGCAGTGGAAAGACTTACTATATTAAAATGTCTGCTGATGCAAAAGGAAAAGTTGCTGCTACTTGGGCAACACGTGTAGCACCTAAAACGCTGAAACTTGCTACGCAAAACTTATGGGGTAAATCGACTTCCGTTGTGTTGGATTACTTCAATAGAATTGATGTGGATGTGCTTTGCGCGCAGGAATGTAGTAATCTCTCCGAATCTGATATACAAGCACAGGGGCTTTACGTTCATACTCACTCCAACAATGGACAAGGAAAATGTAGCATTATATCGCGCTATCCTTTCTCGGGGATTACACCAAACAAGTATGGTGCTTATATCGACTTGGGTGAAGGCATTGTTGTGTTGGTGATGAACTGTCACGGTGCTTACTTCCCTTACGGTCCTTATCAGTTGAATGGTATCGAGTATAAAGATTTTCCTGCTACGGACGATGTCGATTATGTAGTAAAAGTCAACAAAGAAGCTCGTCAGGGCATGGTGGACAAACTGCTGGAAGACTTCCATTCGTCTACTACTCCTTTTGTTTGTCTTTCGGGGGACTTCAACGAACCGTCATGGCTTGATTGGACGGAAGGTGCCTTGTCAGCAGGCCTTGCTCCTTACGTTGTCCAGTGGCCTACCACCCGTTCCCTGTGGGAAGGCGGTATAAAAGGTGATGCCTACCGGACGATACATCCGGATCCAGTGACGCATCCGGGATTCACGTGGACACCGCGTCCGAGCAAGAAGGACACCAAAGACCGATTAGATTTGACTCTTTATACTTTATCTCCCAACACGGAAGTGAAAAGTTGTCAGGTAATAGGAGAGAACACGGAAATGTCGGATATCGTTCTTCCTAATTGGGGACCGTTTGAAAATGTATTCGATCACCGGGGATTACGGACAGAATTTGTCTTTACGAAATGACGGAACGGTGTACCGGAATTAGTGAGTCTCCAGACTGTTAATTATTGAGGTCTCGGGTATTAATACCTGTCGTGTAAGGTATTAATATCCGAGAATTCAGCTATTAATAGCTAACATGCCAACTATTTGTAATGGATAAACCAATGATTAACTAATGTCTTTCTGTCTGTTGCTAGATAACCTTCAAATAGGCAATATATGGCAGTTTGGGACTCAAATTTCATTTATTGACTTGTTTTTAGCATGCCGGACAGCTAGAAAACACTATTTTTGTCCTCATCCGTTTTAGACTTTTAAGATTATATAAACCAATAAATTGTAACATACGAATATGCACAACATTGCTAAAACCTTTTTACCGATTTTATTATTATTTTTTGCTGCAGTAGTGACAGCACAGAATGGGAAGAACAATGTCGGAAATACGCAACGTATCTGGCTTGATTCTGAAATTGGTCATCAGGGCGACTACCAGTGGAAAATGATAAAAGCTGGAGATGCAACAGATCCCGGAGAAAAGATTTCGTTATCCAATTATACAACTGCAAATTGGATGCCGGCCATCGTTCCCGGAACAGTTTTGAATTCTTTGGTGTATAACCAAAAATACCCGGAGCCTTATTATGGAATCAATAATAAGATTGAATCTAAATTGATACCGGATATTTCTGAAACCGGACGTGACTTTTACACCTATTGGTTTCGGACAGATTTTACAGTACCGCAGTCATTCAAGGGAAAGACTGTCTGGTTACAGTTGGATGGTATCAACTACCGGGCAGAAGTATGGGTGAATGGTAACTTGTTGAGCACAATGAATGGTATGTTTATTCAGGACTATATTGATGTTACGGATTTTGTGAAAATCGGAGGAAAAAACGGACTGGCTATAAAGGTCTATCCGGTAGATGTTCCTGGAAGTGCGAAGCCGAAATCCTGGGGAGCAGCCGGGGAATTCCATAACGGTGGAAACGGTAACATTGGTTTGAATACTACCATGTTGATGACAGTAGGTTGGGACTTTACCTTTATGGACGGTATCCGTGACCGTAATACAGGTATATGGAAAAATATTTCCCTCTATGCTACAGGCAGAGTAGCATTACGCCATCCTTTCGTTAAATCTGAATTGAGAAAACCTGATTATGATCAGGCTCGTGAGACTGTATCGGTTGAGATTATCAATCCATCGACCAGTAACCGGGTAATCAGTTGCAAGGTGAAGGGTGAAATTGTGGGTGAAAATATCACTTTCGAAAAGACCTTCCGACTGATGCGTGGAGAAGAAAAAACAGCAACCTTCTCCCCCGAAGAATTCCCGCAACTGGTTATTAACTCTCCAAAACTGTGGTGGCCAGTCAATAAAGGACCACAAAACTTATATGACCTGAAGCTGACAGTATCCGTTGATGGTAAAGAATGTGATTCTGTAAAGACAAGATTCGGTATTCGTGAAATTGTCTCGGATAGAAAAACTCCGGATAAATCACGTGTCTTTTATGTGAACGGCAAACGATTATTTATTCGTGGTACCAACTGGATACCGGAAGCCATGTTGAGAACTTCAGATGAACGTACTTATGCTGAATTGCGGTACTCCCGCCAGTCCGGTGTCAACCTTTTAAGAATGTGGGGAGGCGGTATTGCAGAATCTGATTATTTCTTCCAATTGTGTGATGAATTGGGACTGTTGGTATGGCAAGAATTCTGGATGACCGGTGACACTCGTCATCCGCATGACAAGGCTCTCTATATGAGTAACGTGGAATCTACCGTAAAACGTATTCGTAATCATCCTTCTTTGGCTTATTATGTTGCTTCTAATGAGAGTACAGAAGTTACCGGTACTCCTGAATTACTGAATAAACTGGATGGTACACGTGGATTCCAGATGCAGTCCGAATGTGAAGGAGTGCATGATGGCAGTCCTTACAAACAGGTAAATCCGATGCAGCATTATGAAAATACGGCCTCTCCCAGAGGAAGCCGTGTAGACGGATTTAATCCGGAATACGGTGCACCTACTCTTCCGACTGTGGAAATCCTCCGGGAAATGATGGATGAAAAAGACCTTTGGCCTATTAATAAGGAAGTATGGGATTATCTGGATGGAAATGGTTTCCATCTGATGAGTACTATGTATACAGACTTGGTGAATAACTACGGAAAATCATCATCGATTGATGAGTTTGCACAGAAAGGGCAATTGTTGGGAGCTATTAATTCGAAGAGTATCTGGGAAGTATGGAACTACAATAAGCTGGATTATGGTGATCGTTTCTGTTCCGGACTTTTGTTTTGGTATCATAACTGCTCTATGCCTCAAGTGGCTTCCCGTATGTGGGACTGGTCTCTGGAACCGACAGCGTCCCTTTATCATACTGCCAACTCTTTAGAACCATTACATGCACAGTTTGACTATCTTAAGAATACAGTGTCTGTAGTGAATGATTATTATCGTGAATTTAAGAATTATAAAGTGATAGCACAGGTTTACGATATTAACAGTAAGAAAGTATTTGAAGAATCAGCAGTGGTTAATCTACCCTCGGATGGAGTGGTAAACGATGCGTTGACTATTCGTTTCCCGGAAAATATATCTCAAGTTCACTTTATTAAACTGATTCTGAAAGATGAAAATGGAAAAGATGTTTCTTCCAATTTCTATTGGCGCTCCAATGACAAATATGAAGGAAGCAAGACTTTGACCGGTCCGGCTGCTTCAGGTTTTGAAGATTTGAGTAAACTGAAGCAGGCAAAAGTGAAACTTACCTATAAAGTAAGAGAAGATGATAACAATTACTTTGTAGATATTACTTTGAGAAATACCTCCGGGCAGATTGCTTTCTTTAATCAGTTGCAATTCCTGAATTCAAAGATGAGTCCGATACGTCCGTCGTTCTATACAGACAATTTCTTCTCCCTGATGCCGGGTGAAAAGAAAACGGTAACCATTGAGACTGCAAAAGGAAAACTGAAAGACGGCGCTGTATTGGCACTGAAAGGTTGGAATATAAATAAGCAAGAATATAAACTAAAGTAATAAGAGTAAGGTTGTGAATTGGTTCTACATTCTTTATATCAGGAGTGTAGAATCAATTACGTGATAAAAAACATTTTTAACTATAAAAGAGAACTAAGATGAAACTGAAACTTATCATTGGCATAGTTGGTATATTATCTGCATGTGGATTTACCAATGCGCCTTCTTTAGATACTAATCAGGATAAACAGGATAATAATTGGGTGATCGGGCCATTCTTGCGTCCTGAAGGAGTTAATCCTGTCATATCACCGCAGCCTACAGAGTTTTATTGTCCGATGCGTAAGCAGCAAGTTAAGTGGGAGGAAAGTGACACTTTTAACCCTGCTGCTACTGTAAAAGATGGAAAGATTGTCGTGCTTTATCGTGCAGAAGATAATTCGGCCCAAGGTATAGGTAAAAGAACCTCACGTGTTGGTTATGCTGAAAGCAAGGATGGGATTGAGATGAAAAGGCTTGATAATCCTGTTCTTTTTCCTGCTGAAGATAATTTTAAAGATCAAGATTGGCCGGGTGGTTGTGAAGATCCTCGTGTGGCTATGACCGAAGACGGACTGTATGTGATGCTCTACACAGCATGGAATCGGAAAAAAGCACGCCTTGCAGTAGCTACTTCCCGAGACCTGAAGAACTGGACAAAACACGGGCTTGCCTTTGATAAAGCCTATAATGGTCGATTTAATAACCTTTTCTGTAAATCGGGGTCTATTTTAACAAAATTGAAAGGAAATCAATTGGTCATAGACAAAGTTAATGGCAAGTATTTCATGTATTGGGGAGAACATGCTATATATGCTGCTACTTCTGATAACCTGATTGACTGGTATCCGGTTTTGGATGAGAAGAATGAACTGATGAAAATCATACAACCTCGTAAAGGACATTTTGATAGTTTGTTGACAGAATGTGGCCCTCCGGCTATTCGTACTAAGCATGGCATTGTTCTCGTGTATAATGGTAAGAATAGCGGTAAAACTGGAGATGCTAACTATCCTGGCAATGCTTATTGTGCCGGACAGCTTTTATTGGATGGTAACGATCCCTATAAAGTATTAGACCGTTTGGATAAGCCTTTCTTTGCTCCCGAAGCTCCTTTTGAGAAGAGCGGACAGTACAAGGACGGAACAGTATTTATCGAGGGACTTGTTTATCACAAGAAGAAACTATACCTCTATTATGGTTGTGCGGATTCACAGGTGGCGGTAGCGGTATGTGATGATGTGAAGAAATTGAAAACAAAATAGTAGATTATAAGACGATGAGAATAAGGCTGAATACATATCTTGCTTGTGTAATTGTTTTTCTGTGTGCTTCTACAGAATGCATTTATCCACAAAAACTAAAATGGAATTTTGGTTTATCTCGTAAACAGAGTTCCGAAGTGATACCTCATTCAAAACATTCATTTCAGACAGCTAAGCCTAAAAAAAAAGTGGTAGAGCCCGGAGAATTGAGTCCGCTTTCCGATTGGGAGTACCAACTCTCCAAAGGCTGGGAAATGATAGAAGGATATAAAGCTAGAGCAGCTGAAAAATCGGTATTTGCACAAGATTTAGGTACAAGCGAATGGTATTCGGCAACAGTTCCCGGTACAGTATTAACTACGTTGGTGGATCAGGGCGTATACCCTGATCCCTATTGGGGGCTTAACAATTTATTGATTCCTGATACGCTTTGCCGGATGGACTGGTGGTATCGCAATTCTTTTAGTATTCCTCGTAGTAAGAAGGGAGAAAAAGTGAAGTTGATTCTGAATGGAATCAATTATAAAGCGGAGATCTGGTTCAATCATCAACTATTAGGAACAATGGTTGGTGCTTTTGAGAGAGGTATTTTTGATATAACTCCTTGGGTGGATTATGATAAGAAGAACCTGTTGGCCATTCGTATTCTTCCACCTAACAATCCCGGTATTCCTCACGAAGCAAATAAGAAAGAAGGAATCGGCCCCAATGGTGGAGCATTGTGCTTAGACGGTCCTACTTTTATCTCTTCAGAAGGCTGGGATTGGATTCCCGGCATACGCGACCGAAACATGGGTATTTGGCAGGATGTCAGAGTCAAATTTGGAAATGAACTGGAAATTGTTGATACGCATGTGATTGCGGATCTGCCTTTGCCTGACACTACATCTGTCAATTTTATCGTTCAGACGGAGATTTATAATTCTTCTAAAACGACTTGTACTGCCAATTTACATTTTAATATAGGAGGTGTGTCTGCTGTTTATCCGGTTTCTTTGAATGCAAATGAAAAAAGGATGATTAAACTTACTCCTCACGAATGTAAGGAACTGCGAATGAAGAATCCACGTCTATGGTGGCCGAATGGATATGGAGAACAATATTTATATGAAGCATCTTTGAGCCTGATATCACCTAATAAAGATACTCTTGATGTCAAAAAAATGCGTATTGGTATTCGTGAGTTGGAATATGAATTGTCTGCGTATGAGGATAACGCTCCTGTGGTGCGGTTGAACTATAATCCAACTGCTGCTTTGCAGGATGGAAAACCCGTTTTTGATGCTGTGAAACGTAAAAAAACGGATAGTAAGGTTCGCTATACGAATTATGATGGAGAGTTTGTCCCAAATTTATTGAAACCGGTTTCTTCACAGGGAATAGAGTTGATAAAGGATTCACTGATGAAAGAATACATGGTTATAAAGGTGAACGGACAACGGATTTATTGCAAAGGAGGTAACTGGGGGATGGATGATGGTATGAAGCGTGTTTCCCGGGAACGACTGGAACCTGCCTTGAAGTTGCATAAGAATATGAATTATAATATGATTCGTAACTGGACGGGTGAGAGTACGGAAGAAGTCTTTTATGAGCTTTGCGATGAATACGGAATGTTAGTGATGAATGATTTTTGGCTTTCAACAGACGGATTTAATCTTAATCCATTAGATAACTGCCTGTTCATAAAGAATGTGACTGAAACGGTACGTCGTTTCCGTAATCACCCTTCCATCGCTTTATGGTGTGCACGTAATGAGGGTTTTGCTCCGAATGAACTTGAGTACATGTTGGCCGCTACTTTAGCTAAAGAAGATGGCAGCAGGCATTATACAGGAAATTCCCGTTCATTGAATAGTTCAGGAAGCGGACCTTGGCGTTATCAGTTTGATGCAGGCTGGTACTACCGTTCTTTAGCTGGAGGATTTCGTTCGGAAGTGGGTACTCCTTCTCTGCCTACGGCTGAAACTGTTCGTGAGTTTATGGCGGAAGAGGATACATGGCCCATTAGTGATGTTTGGTATTACCATGACTGGCATAATCATAGATATGGTAGTAAGACTTTTAGTGAGCTTTATAAGGAAGGGATGGATCGTAAACTAGGACCTTCTGATAACTTGGATGATTTCTGCAAGAAAGCACAATTGATTAATTACGAAAGCCATCGGGCCATTTTTGAAGCATGGAACAGCAAGATGTGGAATGATGCTTCCGGGGTATTATTGTGGATGAGCCATCCTGCATGGCCCAGTATGGTTTGGCAGAACTACAGTTCGAATGGGGAAACAGCTGGTGCTTATTATGGCACGCAAAAAGCATGTCGTCCTCTTCATATTCAGATGAGTCTTAATAGTCAACATAAAGTGGATATTATTAATACTACACTGAAAGAATATCGAGATTTGAAGGTAGGAGTTACTGTTTATGATAAAGTAGGCAAAAAAATACGTTCTTTACAACATAAGGTAGGACAAGTGACAGCCAATGCGCTGACTTCTGTAACACAGTTGGATGATATAAAAAGACTTCCTGATTTCTGCTGGGTAAAGTTGGTGTTGACAACTAATAACGGAAAGTTGCTGGATGATAATGTTTATTGGCTCAATCAGAAGGAATGGGACGGAAAGGTCTTGGCTAATTTACCAGTTTCTTCGGTAAATGTTTTGGTGAAGAACTTCACGAAAAAGACTAATCATTATGAAGGCAGGCTTATTGTGAAAAATCCGGGACAATACCTGGCCGCTGCAATAGCATTGACATTAAGGGATGCAAAAACTGATGCGGCTGTTCGTCCGGCTTATTTTGATGATGGATACTTTTATCTGATGCCGGGAGAATCTAAAGAAGTTTGTTTTCAGGTAGATTGTAAGGAAGGAGTTGATAAACTGCTTTTGCGGGTAGATGGATATATTGTTGAATAGATAAAGAAAAATATTATGAGTAAGAAATTCTTGATTTTGTTATTTTTGATTCCTTTTCAATTGATGTTTGCTCAGAAAAGTTTACTGAAGGACTTTCCTGAAGGATATACCCCAGAAGAGATAGGCAAACGAATAGCATATCGCTTTTTAACAGAAAAACACGCGCTTCATGTTGGTAAATGGATTGGCTATCCGGAAACCTTCTATTGGAGTGGCGCCTTGCGATATGCTGATGGAGCGAAAGACAAGGAGCTTATTCAACGTTTACAAGAAAAGTTTGATTTCTTGTTTACCGAAGAGAAGATTTTACAACCTATTATGAATCATGTTGATTTGAATATGTTCGGTAGTCTTCCTCTCGAATTCTATTTGGTGACGAAGGATCTGAAATATCGTTATTTAGGTTTGCCTTATGCCGATTCGCAGTGGGAGCTTCCGAAAAATGTGAAACCGCATGAAAAGGAATGGGCGGAAAAAGGTTATTCTTGGCAAACACGTTTATGGATTGATGATATGTATATGATTACCATTGTACAGACACGTGCCTATAAAGTAACGAAGGATAAGAAATATATTGACCGTGCTGCTAAGGAGATGGTGATGTACTTGGATGAGTTACAACGTCCGAATGGCCTTTTCTATCATGCCCCGGATGTGCCTTATTATTGGGGGCGTGGAAATGGCTGGATGGCTGCCGGTATGGCGGAGTTGCTTCAGTGCCTGCCTAAAAAACATAAAGATCGTGCACGCATTATGGAAGGCTATCTCAAAATGATGGAGAGCCTTAAAAAGTATCAGAATCCGGAAGGACTTTGGAATCAATTGATTGACAAGTCTGATTGTTGGACTGAAACTTCTGGTTCAGCAATGTTCACTTTTGCCTTTATTAAGGGGGTTCAAAATGGATGGTTAGATGCAGAAGCTTATGCTCCGGCTACCCGAAAGGCGTGGATGGCTTTAGTGCCATATCTCAATGAAAAAAATCAGGTGGGCAATGTCTGTGTAGGAACGAATAAAAAGAATAGCAAACAGTACTATTATGACCGTCCGCGTCGCACTGGTGATTTTCATGGACAGGGACCTTATTTGTGGTGTGCTGCTGCCCTTATGGAAAAATAATCGTTTCTGTATGGAGCTCTAGTTGAGGCTTTGGAGGGAATTTTTGCCAAATTGGATAATTTTTTTTATTTATAGCCCAATTTGTTTTATTCAATGTGGAGGATGTTCTTTAACTTTGCCTTAACAATTTAGTACAAATAGAATCAGGCGGGCTGATTCACATTAATGTTTTATATGAGTTTGAAATATTTACTTTGTGGGATGGCTTTTGTAGCATGTGCTACTATTGCTAGAGCTTTTAATAATGTGCCGGAATCGATTTCTGCATCTATTTTCTTGAAAGTTCCAGGGAATGACGCGAAGCGTTATCCATTGACTTTTCAGAAGTCTCAAAATAATAACGGCACTTATTATTTGGAGAATTCGGAAAAGATGCCGTTGACTGTGTCTCAAAACATAGTAGATGGTGATGATGGGTTACGTATTAGTGTGTCTATTACCGCATTGGAAGATATTTACTTTAATTACAGTCAGCAGGTGGCAACAGATTTCCGTCATAACGATTGCCTATTCTATATGCCGGGGTTCTGGTATCGGCGTAATCTGCGTTCGCCCAAGGAAGCCCCTTCATTTCATACTTCAGACAGTTGGATTGTAAGTGAAGACAGGTTAAGCGCACCTCTCACCGGGATTTTCTGTGAGAAGAAACAACGTTTTATGACTGTCAACAGACTGGATAAATTTGTAAATAGCACGTTGGCTACCCATCGTGAAGGTGAGATTATTCTCTCGGATAAAACGTCTTTGGGATATACCGGATTTGAAAATAAGGACGGGGTTGCTACTCTTTCTTTCGGTTTTCCTTATCGGGAGGCTCCTAAAAGTTATATCCGTAAATTGACATTAGCTCCGGCTGTAACGGCTTATCAGCATCTTAAAAAAGGAGAGACGATTTTGTTGACTTGGCAAATTACTGAAGGTGAAGCTAAGGATTACTCTGATTTTGTGCGCCATACTTGGGAATATTGTTATGATACATATTTGCCTAAACCTGTAGATACTCCCTATTCAATTGAATATATGAAGCAGACTCTTAGCCAATTTTTTGTAAGTAGTTTTGTAGATAAATATCCGTTGGTATATAATTCGGGTATACATCTTAGAACAGATGCGTGTACAAGTAATGGGCAGGCGGAAGTCGGTTTTATAGGGCGTGTTCTTCTGAATGCATTCAATGCCTGGGAATATGGTTGGGAATGTAACCGGGAAGATTTGAAGGCTAACAGTGCCAAAATATTCGACAGTTATTTGAAGAATGGTTTCACGGAAGCAGGCTTTCTCAAGGAATCGGTAAATTATGACAAGAACTTTGAGGATCCTGTTCATAGTATCCGTCGTCAATCGGAAGGACTTTATGCAATTTTTCATTTCCTGGCTTATGAAAAAGAAAAAGGTCGTAAGCATCCGGAATGGGAACAGCGATTGAAAAACATGTTGAACATGTTTCTGCAATTGCAAAATGCTGATGGTAGTTTTCCACGAAAGTTCCGTGATGACTTCTCGATTGTAGATAAAAGCGGAGGAAGTACTCCTTCGGCTACATTACCTTTAGTCATGGGATATAAATACTTTAAGGATAAACGTTACTTGGATAGTGCTAAGCGGACTGCGGATTATTTGGAAAAAGAACTGATTTCTAAGGCCGATTATTTCTCGTCTACTCTTGATGCGAATTGCGAAGATAAAGAAGCGTCACTTTATGCTGCAACTGCTACCTATTATCTTTCATTAGTTACTAAAGGGGAGGAACATAAGCATTATGCTGATCTGACGAAGCAAGCCGCTTATTTTGCATTATCGTGGTATTATTTGTGGGATGTTCCTTTTGCTCCCGGACAGATGCTGGGTGATATTGGTTTGAAAACACGTGGCTGGGGAAATGTTTCGGTAGAAAATAATCATATTGATGTGTTTGTATTTGAATTTGCCGATGTACTTCGTTGGTTATCGAACGAATATAAAGAATCCCGTTTCTCGAACTTCGCAGAAGTGATTTCAACCTCTATGCGGCAGTTATTGCCTTATGAAGGACACATGTGTGGCATTGCCAAAGTGGGTTACTATCCGGAAGTTGTTCAACATACCAGTTGGGATTACGGGAAGAATGGCAAAGGATATTATAATGACATTTTCGCACCCGGATGGACTGTTGCTTCTTTATGGGAATTATTTACTCCTGGGCGTGCCGAGATTTTTATGGAAAGGTAATATAATAAATTAATTAATTAATTAATTAATTTGTAATGACATCTAGAAGAGATTTTCTTAAAAAAGCTGGGTTGATTTCTGCTGCTTTTGCAGTTCCCGCTCTTAATGTGAATGGAAATACCACACAATCCAAAATGCGTTTGAAGAATACCAAGATTGCAGTGGATGATCGGTGGGATGTTATTGTAATTGGTGGAGGACCTGCTGGATGTACTGCTGCGATATCTGCAGCCCGGGAGGGAGCTAAGACTTTGCTGATTGAGGCAATGGGACAACTTGGCGGTATGGGAACAGCAGGTATGGTTCCGGCATGGTGTCCGTTTTCTGACGGCGAAAAGATTATTTATCGAGGTTTGGCGGAAAAGATATTCGAGGCATCAAGAAAAGGAGTGCCTCATGAGAGAAAGCAAAAACTGAATTGGGTGAATATAAATCCTGAATATTTGATGCAGGTTTACGATCGGATGGTCGCTGAATCGGGGGCAAAAGTCCTTTTCTTTTCGAGGGTTGCTGCTGTTGAGATGTCAGCTGATGATACGGTAGATGCTATCATCGTAGCAAATAAATCCGGGCTTGTTGCATTCAAAGCAAAAGTCTTTATTGATGCGACGGGAGATGGAGATGTGGCTACCTGGGCAGGTGCTTCATTTAAAAAGGGAGGTGAGGATGGTATACTGCAAAGTTCTACTTTGTGTTTCTCGTTTGCCAATGTCGATAGCTATAACTACAATCTCATAGGTCCTTCATTGCATACGAGTAACAAAAATAGTCCTATCTTTGACGCGATTAAGTCCGGAAAATATCCATTGATAGGCAGACATTTCAATAGTAATCTGATCGGTCCGGATGTGGTACAATTTAATGCAGGACACATTGATAATGTTGATTCGACCGACCCATGGGCTACTACACGGGCGATGGCTACCGGTAGGCAAATTGCTGAACAATACTTGGAGGCACTGAAAGAACTTCAGCCTAAAACTTTTGGTAGCGCTTTTGTTGTAAAGACTGCCTCCTTGTTGGGGGTTAGAGATAGTCGTCGGATTGAAGGGGATTATACGTTTACTTTCCAAGATTGGCTGGAGCGTAAAACATTTGAAGATGAGATCGGACGTAATTGTTACTATATTGATGTTCATAAACCGGGGCATAAAGAGACGCGTTACAAAAAAGGCGAATCTCATGGAATTCCTTATCGTTGCTTGACTCCTAAAGGTATGAAGAATCTATTGACCGCCGGACGCTGTATTTCTACTGATGAGGAAGCTTTTGGAAGCTTACGAGTGATGCCACCTTGTCTGGTGACTGGTGAAGCTGCCGGAATGGCTGCGGTACATGCTATCAAACAAACAAAGAATGATGTTCATAAGATTGATGTAGGTTTTCTACGCAAAAGATTAAAAGAAGAGGGGCAATATTTCTTATAAATACATTAGGGATGAATTTTATGGGATGTTCCTCTTGACAAATCCTTTTAAATGTTGTATCTTTATAGTCCGGAAGAGAGCTTAAACCTTGTAAATAACAGATAAAAGAATATGAAATTGATGGCTTGAATGGTATAATATTATAACAAATCTGGACGCGCTCCCTAATAAATATTGGGAAGGATATACCGGATATAGGCAAAAAGGCTGCAAATTTTATGAAATTTGCAGCCTTTTTGTTGTAAAAGATGGATCTATAAACTCGGAAATCCAGTGGCAGAGTTTCTAATAAAATCAGATACCGTTCTTAATAAACTACTCAAAAGTTTATTAAAAACGTACTATTTGTTTATGTGGAAATTTGTTTGTTTTTTATAAAATCTTAAATTGGCGTTTAGAACATTCTTTGTTGAAGATAACTATACTTTACAATTTGAAAAGTAATCAAACGAAACAACAGCTTTCCTGTTGGCTAAATTTATACATGAAGTTCCAGAACGAACCGTGTTCCTTTCGTATAATTCGTATCCAGTGTCAGGCTTCCGTTCATCTTGGCAGCAATTAGTGAACAGATCGGTAATCCTAGTCCATCTCCTGTAGTCAGGTCTTTCACTTCTGTGAAAGGTTTGAAGAGATTTTCCTGTTGCTCTGCCGGAATTCCAGTTCCTGTATCCGTAACGATGAATTGGTGCGTGTGCGCTCCCCGTTTCTTGAATTCGAGACTGATACGACCCTGGTCGGTGTAGAAAGCGGCATTTTTCAGTAAATAGAGAAGAATGCGTTCCAATTGTTCCTCGTTTGTCTTTACCTGAAGTTTTGGTGCATTGACTGAAGATGTGACATCCTGTTTTATGTATTCTTTAACTTTATCCATCACATTCTCACAGAAAGTTCCCACGTTGATTTCACTTAGTTCATAAAACTCGGTTAATGAGTTTTCCAAAGATGACAGTTCTTGAATGTCATCACTGAATTTCTTCAAAGCTGCGACTTGTCCCTGCATTTGGGCCGCTTCTTGAGGAGCCTTTTGTGACAGTTCTTCGGCTGAAGTAGCCAGCGTATTCAGGGTAGGCTCCATTTGCGAAGATATATTCTGTATGAATTTGGTTTTTAGTTCATTGTGTTCATTGGCAATTTTCACACTTTTCTTTAATTTACGATTGTTGGCGATGAATCGTAGCAATATCACAGCCAGTATTGCCAGGCCGGCTACCAATATGACTGCCAGCACACAGAGACCTATGATTATATATTGCTTGGCAGATAGTGAGTCGTCCTTTTCCTGTATGGTCAGTTGGCTTTCGTCATATTTTCTCTTCAGTACATTTAGTTCGTCTTGTGCGGTTAATGCTTTTACCGAGTCTGTCCAGACAATGAAGCTTTCGTAAGTGCGTTCCATCAGTGGAGCATTGTTGCCTTTCCGTGCAATACTGATAAGGTTCTTGTAGCAATCGCTCACCTTGGCATAGTCTTTCTTTTCTTTATATTGGTTGATAAGTTTGCGGAAACAGGCATCGCCTTGTGTGCTTTGGTTGAAAGTATAATAATAGTTGGCTTTTGTATACAGCAGTACCTCCGTTAGGGAGTCATTCTTTGCAAGATTAGCCATTTCTTCCAGTTTGTCCAACTGAGTCTTTGCTTGTGCGGGATTTTTCAGTGCGGTGTACATCTGCAATCGTTCCTTGTTTATAAGGAAACGCAGGTCATAAAAGACTTTCTTTTTATTCTGTTCTCCCGTCCATAGAAGCTGCTCCATGTCACGGCAAAGCTCGAATCCCTCTTTGTAAAAGTTCTCTCTGACGTATAAAGCATTAGCCTGAACGCCACATTCTATTGCTTGTGGATAGTTTTCGCGGCTTGCAAATGCTTCGTATGCTTTTTTGAATAAGTAACGTGCTTTGATGTAATCTTTTTGATTAAGACTGCTTTGTGCTTGTTTTTTTAGTTCTGTGGCTCTGTCTTGGGGAGTTTGCGCATAAGCTATTATGCTCAAACAAAATATCATTAAAAGACTTGTTATTGACGTTTTCATATTTATTGCATATTTGTTTGTCACAAATGTAAAACAAATATATGAAAAAAGATAGTGTTATCGATGAAATAATTCTATTCTGTTTCTATTCATTATTATTATCCTGCCCAGTTCTCTCTGTCGAGATTCCGATAGCTGATGGCTTCTGCCAAATGACTAGGAAGTATTTGTTCTACTCCTTCCAAATCAGCGATTGTACGGGCAACTTTTAAAATCCGGTCGTAGGCTCGGGCAGACAAATTGAATCGTTCCATTGCGTTTTTTAGCAATGCGAGTCCTTTCTCATTCGGTTGAGCATACATTGCAAGCTGTTTGCTGTTCATTTGTGCATTGCAATAAATTCCGGCATATTCGGTGTATCGTCTTTCCTGCAGTTGACGGGCTTTTATCACTCGTTGCCGGATGATATTGCTCGGTTCTCCCTGCCTTTGATCGGAAATCTTATCAAAAGGTACAGGAACGATCTCTATTTGAATATCAATCCGGTCTAATAATGGACCGGATATCTTATTCAAGTACTTTTGGACTTGCCCAGGACTGCATACACATGCTTTTGTCGGATGGTTATAATATCCGCAGGGACATGGATTCATGGATGCGATCAGCATCAGATTGGCCGGATAACTGATAGTGCTTTTGATGCGGGAAATGGTGATTTGACGGTCCTCCAATGGTTGGCGCAATACTTCTAGCACTCCTCGGTTGAATTCCGGTAACTCATCTAAAAAAAGTACTCCATTATGTGCCAGACTGATTTCTCCCGGTTGTGGAAAACTACCTCCACCAACCATCGCCACTTGGGAAATTGTGTGGTGTGGGTCGCGGAATGGACGCTGGGAAATCAATGAGGACCCGCGTTTCAGTTGTCCGGCAACTGAATGTATCTTGGTGGTTTCTAAACTTTCACCCAGTGAAAGAGGAGGAAGAATGGAAGGAAGGCGTTTGGCCATCATTGATTTACCGCTGCCCGGAGCGCCTACCATTATTAAATTATGTCCTCCGGCTGCCGCAACTTCTAGTGCCCTTTTTACATTCTCTTGTCCTTTTACGTCTGCAAAATCCAGTTCACAGTTAGTCTGCTGTTGATAGAATTCTTCCCGTGTATTGACAACAGTCGGCTCTAATTCGCGTTCATTATTGAAGAACTCGACGACCTCCTTGATATTACTGACTCCATATACTTTTAATTGATTGACAACAGCAGCTTCCCGTGCGTTTTGTTGGGGAATGATTAGTCCTTCGAAACCATCCTCGCGAGCTTTGATAGCAATGGGAAGCGCACCTTTGATAGGTTGGATGCTTCCGTCCAGACTTAGTTCGCCCATTAGCAAATAGCGGGAAAACTTCTCGGAAGAGATGGTTTCGCTAGCTCCTAATAATCCGATGGCAAGAGGCAAGTCATAAGCTGAACCCTCTTTTCGAATGTCAGCAGGTGCCATGTTGACTACTATATTGCTGGTGGGCATTTTATAACCATTCACCAGTAATGCGGAGATGATGCGTTGATGGCTTTCTTTGACCGCAGAATCCGGAAGGCCGACGAGATAGAACATACAGCCGCGCGAGCTGTTGACTTCGATTGTTATGAGTGTTGCATCAATCCCTTGAACAGCCGCTCCGAATACTTTAATTAACACGTTTGATTACTGGTTATTTTTTCTTCTTATTGTCTTGTTTTTCCTTTTCTTCAGCAGCTGTAACTACTTCTTCAATCTTCTTTTTCAACTGTTCTCCTTTGAGGTTTTTCGCTAGAATCTTACCGTCTGCCGACAGAAGAATGTTGCTGGGAACTTCTTTGATGGCATATTGTTTGGCAACTTCGGAATTTAGCCCGCCAAAATCACAGACTTGTTCCCAATTGAGCGTATCACGTTTAATAGCATCCTGCCATTCTTTCTTGTCCATGTCAAAGGAGACCCCGAGCATAGCGATGTGTTTGTTCTTTTTGTACTTTTGATAAAGTTCTTTTAATTCGCTATTGCTTTGATGATTAGAAATACTATCTGTCCATGAGGCCCAGAAGTTGATTAACAGATTCTTCTTTTTGAGATCTTCGGATGAACGGGTAATTTTCTCTCCTTTTATATTAGGAAGGCTGAAAAACGGAGCATATTTGCCTATCTCTGTCTTTTCGGACAAGGAAATGGCTTCATTCAGTTGCTCGATGTATAGCTTGTCTTGCAGTATTCCTGTCATGACTTCAATTAATTTCTTTATCTTGTTGAAATCAGGAGAGTCTTTCTGCACAAAGTATTTATCCAACAGGTAAAGACTGACAAAAGAAGAATGATGTGCCGTGATGAATTCTTCCGCCTTTTGCTCTAAATCTTTTTCGGAAGGGTTGTTTAAACTACCCAGTTCTTTCTGAAAGGCTGTGAACTCTTCATTATATTTATTCCCGTTAATGTCCAGAAATTCGAGGTGGTCTATATTTCCTTTTATCTTGATTTGGTTTCCTTTATCGAGGAAGATCGGATATTCTATCTGGTTATCAATCAGCAGATAGGCCGAAGTTATGGTGTCTATGGAGGTGGTGTAAGAGAATTTGTCTCCTTTCGCGAAAATAGTATCTATCCGATCAAAGGATTCGTCCATTCCGTACAGGTAGAGCGTATCTGTACCCAGTCCCTTGATTTCCCCGGTTATGCTTGTTTTCTTAGAGGATTTGCCACAACCGCACAGACAGATGATTATAAGGATTAAAATGCTGCTCTTTTTCATTGCTTTGAATTCTTTTCTGCGAAAGTACGGTTTTTACGGATAAAAAAAAAGAATTGCCCGTCATTTATAATGACAGGCAATTCTTAATATTTAAAATAGAGGATAATTCTCTTATTTAATGATGTTCATGAAATCTGCATTTGTGAAGTATTTTGCAAATTCCAAGTCAGTAGCTGCTTTCTTAGCTAATGACGAATCTTTAGCAACTGCGCTCTTTAAGCTGCTTGTTACCATAGAAGAATTGTTAGTTCTAGCACCTAAAACTGCCATCAGGTAGTCAGTGTAAGCATCCGGTCTTGTTACGTTAGCCAATGTGTTTTTAGCTTTGTTGTAGTCCTTAGCAAGGATTTGAGCCAAAGCAGCACTGTTAGTCTTAGAGTCACCGAATGAGTTAACTGCTCTTTCATATTGACCTTGAGCGATGTACAGGTTACCCATAGATTCGCCAAGTTCTTTTGTTCCGGCAGCTTTACCGAAGTATGCTTCTGCAGCAGTTTTGTCACCCTTCATCAAAGAAACCAAACCTAAGTTCATGTTAACTTCAGGAGTAGCATTAACACTGGCAGCTTTCTTGAAGTAAGATTCAGCTTTGTCAATGTTACCAGCCTGGTAAGCTAATTTACCCAAGTTGTTGTAACCACGGTAATCGTTCGGGAATTGTTTGGTAGCTTGAGTATAGATAGCTTCTTGTTTAGCAGGATCGCTAGTCAGTGTAGCAGCATACAGCAATTCTTCTACATTCAGTTCAGAAGGATTAGAAGAAGCCAGTTTAGTGATTTCTTCGTCAGACTTACCGATGATTTCATAGTTCAAAGTCAAACGAGAACGACGCAACTGAGGAAGAATAGTGTTAGCCAATTCTTTGTATACAGCAGAGATGTTTTTGATTTCGCTTTCTCTTTGAGCAGGGTCTTGATACATTGCAATAACGCGGAGGATCAACTCTTTGTCTTGGATGTTAGATTTAGAAACCAGTTCTTGGAAACCTTCCCAGTCCTGTGCAGTATATTTAGCATCGATCGGAGCGTCGATTTTTGCTTTCTTCAGGTCTTTGCTCAACAGCTTGGTTGTGTTGTTTTCGCGGTTTTCAGCAAGAGTAGTATTCAAGCTTACACCACCATCAGGAGAAGCGTATGCAGAAACTTCGATGTTGCTGATCTTCTTGTTAGCAGCTTCGTTTACGTTAGCTACTTCTTTGTTGAATTCTTTAGCAGTCTTCAACTCGCTGGAACGAATGTTAGCTTGTTGGATCAAGAACATGATGTTAGCATCGTGTTTTTCTTTGATAATACGTTGGAAAGCGTCTTCGCCCAATGCAGGGTTGGCGTTACCTAATGTATTGTTTACTAATTCAGAAGTAGAGATTACACCATCAGCAATTTTCACAGCAGGAATAGTAACTACTTTCTTACCGATAGTAGCTTTGAATTCCAGGTACAATTCAGACTTAGCCATTTCCGGAACATAGTCGAAAGAAGTTTTCATAGTGTAGCTACCGCCCATCTTGTAAGAGATAGTCTGGTCGTTACCTTCCACTTTTTCGCCTTGGAAAGTAGCTGGTTGGCCTTTAGCTTCGCCGCCATTCCATTTCAAAACCGGAGTAACTTCTACAACCGCTTTCTTGTTGAAATACTTTTCAGGAAATTTACCATTGATGGTCGCAGGAACTTTACCACCTACTGCCTCCAGCACTTGCGGAGTAACAGTGAAGTAATCAGCTGATAATTCACCCATTTTTTTGCTGCAAGAAGAGAATAATGCAACAACCATTGCCATGAGTAAAGGCAAGTACAACTTCTTAGTCATTTTAGGTATAAATTAAATGTTTGTAATTGAAATATCGTCTATTTGTCAACCTCCTTCTGCTCGCACAGAAAAAGTAACGCAAAGATATTAATTCTTAATATAAATATATAGATAAGGGGCTGATTTTATCATAATTTAATGAAATAACTCCTCTTTTTCTTTCCGGTACTTGATATTTCGCGGGTGATGCTCAATAATCTCACTACGAAGCATGTTGCGGTCAATGTGTGTATAGATTTCCGTTGTCGCAATAGATTCATGTCCGAGCATGCATTGAATGGCTCGCAAATTGGCTCCACCTTCCAGTAAATGAGTGGCGAAGGAATGCCGGAAAGTGTGCGGACTGATGTTTTTGGTAATGCCTGCTTTTTCCGCTAATTCTTTTATCATGTGAAAGATCATAATCCGGGAAAGGGCTTTGCCTCTCCGTTGGCTGACGAAAACGAAATCCTCATGCCCTTTTTTTACTTCAATTTGGTTACGGTCTGGTATGTAAAGTTTTATTTCATTAATGGCTCGTGGAGAGATGGGGACGAGGCGCTGTTTGCTTCCTTTTCCTTCTACTTTGATAAAACCTTCATCAAAATAAAGGTCGGACAGCTTGAGGGTGACAAGCTCCGATACGCGAAGTCCGCAACTGTATAATGTCTCTAAAATAGCTCTGTTTCGCTGTCCTTCGGTTTTGCTGCGGTCAACGGCAGAGATGATCCGGTCAATTTCCTCCACGGTCAGTACTTCAGGAAGTTTAAAGCCTATTTTAGGTCCTTCTAATAACTCACTGGGGTCTGCTTCCAGGTAGTCTTCAATAATGAGAAAACGGAAGAATGATTTGATTCCTGATAAGATGCGGGCCTGTGAACGGGGGTGAATGCCAATATCGTGTAATCCGGCTGCAAAATGTTGAAGATCAGATAAACATACGTCTAGTATCCCTACCTTTTCCTGCTCCAAAAAGTTTATCAGTTTGTCCAGATCCGTAAGATAGGCATCCAGCGTATTAGGAGATAAAGACTTTTCCAGTTTGAGATACTGCTGATACTTCCTGATTATCACCTCTTGTTGTTCCTTCTTCTTCTTTTTTTCGTTGATTTCCATTTCTTTTTTCTACCTTTGCACCTTGAAATATTGTTCTTTGGATACAAAGGTATATAAAAAACAGGATTGCGCGATGAAGATACAAATTATTAATGGCCCGAATATTAATCTGTTGGGTAAGCGTGAACCTTCCATTTACGGAAGCGTTACATTTGAAGATTACTTGGCTGATCTTCGCAAAAGATACGTTGACGTGGAGATCGACTATTTTCAATCGAATATTGAGGGTGAAATGATAGACTGCATACAGCGGGTAGGATTTGATGTGGATGGCATCATTCTGAATGCTGGTGCGTATACACATACTTCCATAGCCTTGCAGGATGCTATTCGCTCTGTGACGTCTCCGGTGATTGAGGTACATATTTCCAATGTGCATAATCGGGAGTCTTTCCGACACGTATCGATGATTGCTTGTGCCTGCAAGGGAGTGATTTGTGGCTTTGGGTTGAATTCGTACCGTTTGGCCTTGGAAGCTTTGTTAGATAGATAATAAATAAGGTAATATAATATATAATAGGTAGAAAGACTATGTTATTGAAACAGACTAAAATTGTGGCTTCCATCTCGGATAGACGTTGCGATGTGGATTTTATAAAACAGTTGTTTGAAGCTGGGATGAATGTGGTGCGTATGAATACAGCGCACGCTAGCCGTGAAGGTTTTGAAGCTTTGATTGCAAATGTACGTGCTGTGTCCAACCGTATTGCGATCTTGATGGATACAAAAGGTCCGGAAGTTCGTACGACGGCTAATGCAGAACCAATTCCATATAAGACAGGTGATAAAGTAAAGATTGTAGGTAATCCGGATTTGGAGACAACCCGTGAATGTATTGCTGTTTCATACCCGAACTTTGTGTCCGATCTGAATATCGGTGGTATGATCCTGATTGACGATGGTGATCTGGAACTGGAAGTTATTGATAAGACTAACGATTATTTGTTGTGTGAAGTCAAGAACGATGCTACTTTGGGAAGCCGTAAGAGCGTAAATGTTCCGGGTGTTCGCATTAATCTTCCGTCATTAACGGAAAAAGACCGTAACAATATTCTTTATGCTATTGAAAAGGATATTGATTTTATCGCTCATTCTTTTGTACGCAATCGTCAGGATGTGCTTGATATACGTGAAATTCTGGATGCTCATAATAGTGATATTAAGATTATTGCTAAGATTGAGAATCAGGAAGGGGTAGATAATATTGATGAAATTCTGGAAGTGGCAGATGGTGTAATGGTGGCCCGTGGTGACTTGGGTATTGAAGTTCCACAGGAACGTATCCCGGGAATCCAGCGTGTATTGATTCGCAAATGTATTTTGGCAAAGAAGCCGGTAATCGTGGCTACTCAGATGCTCCATACGATGATAAATAACCCTCGTCCGACTCGTGCGGAAGTGACTGATATTGCTAATGCAATCTACTATCGTACAGATGCATTGATGTTGAGTGGGGAAACTGCTTATGGTAAGTATCCGGTAGAGGCAGTGAGAACAATGACTAAGATTGCTGCCCAGGCTGAAAAAGATAAATTGGAGGAAAATGATATCCGTATTCCATTGGATGAGAATAGTAATGATGTTACGGCATTCCTTGCTAAACAGGCAGTGAAGGCTACCTCTAAACTAAAAATACGTGCCATTATTACTGATAGCTATAGCGGACGTACTGCCCGCAATCTGGCAGCTTTCCGTGGAAAGTATCCGGTGTTGGCTATCTGTTATAAAGAAAAGACGATGCGTCATTTGGCTTTGTCTTATGGTGTGGAAGCTATCTATATGCCGGAATTAGCTAACGGACAGGAGTATTACTTTGCAGCATTGCGCCGTTTGTTGAAAGAAGGTCGTTTACAGCCTTCTGATATGGTTGGTTATTTGAGTAGTGGTAAGGCGGGAACGAAAACATCATTCCTCGAAATTAATGTAGTGGAAGATGCTTTGAAGCATGCAGAGGAGACTGTATTACCTAACAATAACCGCTATCTGTAATTTGTAAAGATTAGTTTTATGCAGGAAACCGAATTGATAGACGAATATATTTTGCAGCATATTGATCCCGAGAGCGATTACTTGAAATCGCTCTATCGAGATACGCATGTAAAGCTCCTTCGTCCTCGTATGGCTTCTGGGCATTTGCAGGGACGGATGCTGAAGATGTTTGTAGAAATGATTCAGCCTCGTCAGATATTGGAAATCGGAACGTATAGCGGTTACTCTGCCCTTTGTTTGGCGGAAGGTCTGCCGGAAGGTGGACTGTTGCATACGTTTGAGATCAATGATGAACAAGAGGACTTTACCCGTCCATGGCTGGAGAAATCACCGTTTGCCGATAAAATACGTTTTTATATAGGTGATGCTTTAGAACTTGTTCCGCGTTTAGGTGTTACTTTTGATATGGCTTTTATTGATGGCGATAAACGTAAGTATATTGAATACTACGAGATGACATTGGCGTATCTTTCCGAAGGCGGATATATCATTGCTGATAATACTTTGTGGGACGGGCATGTGCTTGAACAGCCTCGCAATACGGACGCTCAAACAATTGGTATTAAAGCCTTTAATGATTTGGTAGCACAAGATGTGCGAGTGGAAAAAGTAATACTTCCTTTGCGTGACGGATTAACGATCATAAGGAAGAAAATAGTAAGTAGTAAATCGTAAAACAGTAAATAACTTTATGGAAACAACCAGACAGAATAAGATATCTCGCCTATTGCAGAAAGAGCTAAGTGAGATATTCCTGCTTCAAACAAAGTCCATGCCGGGTACATTGGTCTCTGTTAGCGCAGTTCGCATCAGTCCTGATATGAGTATTGCCCGTGTCTACCTCAGTGTTTTTCCTTCAGAGAAAGCAGAAGAGATGGTGAAGAATATCAATAACAATATGAAATCCATTCGTTATGAGCTTGGGACTCGTGTACGTCACCAGCTGCGTATCATTCCTGAACTGAAATTCTTCGTGGATGATTCATTGGATTATATTGAGAAAATAGATTCATTGCTGAAGTGAAATAACTCATTGCAGAGGTGAACTTCCCTTTTTATATAGCCAGGCGTTATCTTTTTTCAAAGAAAAAGCATAATGCTATTAATATCATATCCGGCATTTCCGTATGTGGGGTGGCTCTTGCTACACTTGCTTTGGTTTGCACTCTTTCTGTTTTTAATGGTTTTCAGGATATGGTGGCCAGCTTTTTTACGGCTTTTGATCCGCAGTTGAAAATTACGGTCCGTGAAGGAAAAGTCTTTGATGCACAAGATGAACGGATTCGTGCCGTTTGTGCGCTTCCTGAAGTGGAGGTGCTTACAGAGACGCTCGAAGAGAATGCAATGGTGCAATACAAGGACCGTCAGGCTATGGTTGTACTAAAAGGGGTGGAGGATAATTTTGAAGAACTGACGGCCATAGACAGCATACTTTATGGCGCGGGAGAATTCGTTCTTCATGATTCGATCGTGAATTATGGCGTCATGGGAGTGGAATTGGTTGCGACCTTGGGAACTGGTTTGGAGTTTGTCGATCCTCTTCAGGTATATCTTCCCAAGCGAAATGCCAAAGTGAACATGGCAAATCCCGGCGCTTCTTTTAACCGTGATTATCTGTATTCTCCAGGTGTCGTATTTGTGGTGAATCAGCAAGAATATGATGGAAAATATATTTTGACTTCTCTTGATTTTCTTCGTCAGCTTCTGGATTATACAACAGAAGTCTCTGCGATGGAATTGAAATTGAAACCTAATGTAAATACTTCATCGGTACAATCTAAAATAGAAAACATACTAGGTGATGATTTTGTTGTTCAGAATCGTTATCAGCAACAGGCAGATGTTTTCCGTATTATGGAGATAGAGAAACTAATCTCTTATTTGTTCCTCACTTTTATTTTAATGATAGCTTGTTTTAATGTGATAGGCTCTCTTTCTATGTTGATCTTGGATAAGAAGGATGATGTAGTAACTTTGCGGAGTCTTGGAGCTAGTGATAAACTCATCTCCCGAATATTTCTCTTTGAAGGACGTCTCATTTCTCTTTTTGGCGCTATTTCTGGTATTGTCTTAGGCTTAATCCTATGTTTTATCCAACAGAAATTCGGTATAATTTCATTGGGAGGCGGTGGTGGTACTTTTGTTGTAGACGCCTATCCTGTCAGCGTTCACGCTTGGGATGTCGTATTAATCTTTATCACAGTTTTAGCTGTTGGTTTTCTTTCCGTATGGTATCCTGTACGTTATCTAAGTAAGAGACTTTTATAGCTAAATGGTAATGTTTTTATTATAGCCATTTTTCTATAATTGATAACTTTTAATGCCTTTTTATGGTGTTTTATTTTCGTAATTGATACGATACTGCTATATTTGGCTCAATTTTGTTAATTGGAAATAATCTATAAATACTTCTGTGAAACTTGAGAATAATGAAATATGTAGAATAGTAGACGGCGATGAAATTGCTTTCAATCGTTTTATGGAGCATTATTCTTCGCGTTTATATCACTATACATTTGCGCTACTTGGCCAGAAGGAGTCAGCTGAAGAGATTGTGAGTGATGTTTTTTTTGAAGTTTGGAAAAATAGAAAAAGTCTGGCTGAAATTGGCAATATGAATGCTTGGATCCAGACAATCACCTATCGAAAAGCGATTTCTTTTTTGCGGAAGGAAACTGGAAAGTATGAATTGTCATTTGATGATATCGAAGATTTTATTTTTGAGCCGGTTCAATCTCCAGCCGAGGAGATGATTAGTAAGGAAGAAATGGCTAAAATTAATGACGCCATTCAACAACTTCCTCCCAAGTGTAAACATGTCTTTTTCTTAGCAAAAATAGACGGACTTCCTTATAAAGATATCGCAGATATGTTGAACATATCAGTGAAGACTATCAATAACCATATTGCTTTTGCGTTAGATGAAATTGCTAAAAGATTGAATCTGAAATCTCGCAAGAGCTAAATTTTTACTCTCCTGCTTATTAATGCCTTATTTTTTCACATAGCTAATCCTACTTTTATTTGTTTTCTAAGAAAAATGAAAAAAAAACATTTTTGACTGGGAGATTTTTTTTTTAGTTGCGTCTTTATCTATAGAACAACATTAAAAAAGGATTATGAGCTTGAAAGAATACCATCGTCTCGCAGATTTATTTAGTAAATTGAATTCTCAAGAAAATATTGAGGATGATTTTACTTCTATGCCTGATGTAGAGAAATTGAAATTCTTTTGGCAAAATTGTGCGCAGGAAAAGATTGATCCATCTTCTATCATAGAGAAGACTCAACGAAAGATGCGAAAAGATGCTATGAAGCGCAGAAAGAAATATTTCTTAGTTGCTTCAGCTTCTATTGCTGCTTCCTTTTTGATTTGCATTTCAACTATTTATTTTTTGAATCAGAATGGAAGTGTTAATTTAGACTTCCAGGCTATTGCTGAAGAAATGGATAGCCAATCTGTTGAGGAAGTGACTCTTATTACTTCCAAGGAACAGCTTAATTTGGATGAAGATGCTTTCATTAAGTATTCGAAAGAGGGGAAAGTTGCTGTCAATTCACAAGTGATAAAAGAGAATGAAGAGAAAACCAAAGAGGAACAAGAATATAACCAGCTACTTGTTCCTGCGGGGAAAAGGGCTAGAGTAGAATTGTCTGATGGGACTCGGCTGGTCGTTAACTCTCAGTCAAAAGTGATTTATCCTCGTTGTTTTAAAGGAGACATTCGTAAAATCTATGCCCAAGGAGAAGTTTTTCTGGAAGTTGCGCATGATAAGAAACATCCTTTTATAGTGGAGTCTGATGATTTTAAACTGCAAGTGTTAGGAACGAAGTTCAATATCTCGAATTATAAAGGAGGAACAACTAATATTGTATTGGTGGAAGGTGCGGTAGAAGTTACTGATAAGAATGAAAAGAAAGCACGTTTGAATCCTAATGATCTGTTGAATATAGCAAATGGTACAATTGCTTATCAGAAGCAAGTTGATGTAGCAGAGTATATTAGTTGGGTAGAGGGGATCATGTTATTGAATGGTAATGATTTGTCGCAGATCATTCAAAGACTAAGCATCTACTATGGTATATCTATTCAATGTGATCCAATTATTGGTAAAGAAAAAGTGTATGGGAAATTAGATTTGAAAGATGATATAGACGAGGTGATTGAATGTATTCAGCAAACCCTGCCATTCACGATCGAAAAAAGTGATACTAGTATATATTTAAATAAATAATTTTTTTAATTAATCTTTTAATATGTTTGCCTATGAAGAACAGACTGCCATTATGACAAAAAAAATCGGATAAATATTGCCGTATTTACCCGATAGTAATTCCCTAGTTAAATCAATAAATCCAAAATTGTTAACCTAAAAAGAAATTTTTATGGTAAAGAAAACTATTTTTTTACACTTAAAGAAAAGACTTAAGCTTTTTTGCATTATAAACGTCTTTTTTATGATTCCATTCTCTTCGTTCGGTACTAATTCTATTAGTTGGAATTCCGAAGAAGATCTATTCTCAGTACAGTATGAGAATGCTACAGTTAAAGATATTTTAGATTATATCGAAAAACATAGTAAGTATATTTTTATTTACTCTGCTAATGTTCAGAAAAATCTGAATAATAAAGTCTCCATTTCAGTTTCCAATAAGAAAATAGATGCTGTATTAAAAGAGTTGTTCTCAGAGACAGGACTGAATTATAAGATGTCGGGAAGACAAGTTACAATTTCGGTGCCAGAAGCTCCTAAAGTACAGCAAACTCCACAACAAAAGGGTATTAAGGTAACAGGTAACGTTTCAGATGAAAAAGGTGAGCCTTTGATTGGTGTAACAATCATTTTGAAAAATGATTCTACAGTACATGCATTGACAGACATGAATGGTAATTATAGTATTATTGTTCCTGAAAGAAAATCTGTACTTTCTTTTCGTTATATTGGTTTTGTTCCTAAAGAAGAGGTTGTTAATAATCGAAAGGTTGTTAATGTACAAATGGTAGAAGATGTTGGTCAATTAGATGAGGTTGTAGTGGTTGCCTATGGTGCACAAAAGAAAGAGTCTGTTGTTGGTTCTATTACAACGATTGAACCTGCTAAGTTAAAGGTTTCTACTACTCGTTCAATAAGTAATAATCTGGCAGGTACAGTTGCCGGTGTATTAGCTGTGCAACGTTCTGGTGAACCGGGATATGATAACTCTTCTTTCTGGATTCGTGGTATTAGTACATTCCAGGATGCTGGACAAAACCCATTGGTTTTGATTGATGGTATAGAACGCGATTTGAATAATATTGATCCTGAAGAGATAGAATCTTTTTCTGTGTTGAAAGATGCTGCTGCAAGTGCTGTTTATGGAGTGCGGGGAGCTAATGGTGTTATTTTAATTAATACAAAACGCGGACAAGTTGGTAAACCTCGTGTGACTGTAAAGGCTGAATTTGCAGCTACACAGCCAGTTAAACTTCCCGAGTATTTGGGTGCGGCAGATTATATGCAGGTTTTGGATGATATTTTGATGGATACAGGACAACAGCCTAAATATACAGATCGTATTGCAAAAACTCGTGCAGGTTATGATCCTGATTTATATCCGGACGTGAATTGGATGGATGCAATTGCAAATGATTATGCTTCGAATCAGCGTGTAACAGTAGATATTTCTGGTGGTACAGAGACATTACGTTATTCTTTTGTTGCTGCTGCGTATAATGAACGTGGTATTTTGAAACGTGATAAAAGTTATGATTGGGATCCTACTATTAAATTGCAACGTTATAACGTTCGTTCTAATGTGGATTTGAAATTAAGTCCTACTACGCAATTACGTTTTAATATTGGTGGATATTTGCAAGATAGAAATTCTACAACGAAAGATATATCTCAAATTTTCCAGAAAGCGTTTGTTGCTGTTCCTCATGCTTTCCCTGCACAATATTCCAGTGGGCAGATACCGACAACAGAGGAGCCAAACGTTTGGGCATGGGCTACTCAAAGTGGATATAAAAGAAGAAGCGACAGTAAGATTGAAACACTGTTTTCTGTAGAACAAGATTTGAAATTCTTACTTCCGGGATTGAAAGTAAAAGGAACATTCTCATTTGACAGGTTTTCTTCAGGTACTGTTTCTCGTGGAAAGACACCGGATTATTATGTGCCTGCTACAGGACGTGATGATGAAGGTAATTTGATTATAGCATCAAAATCCAATGGTACTAATTTCCTGGATTACTCAAAAAGCGGTGATTATGGAAATAAGAGCGTATATATGGAAGCTACTTTGTCTTATGACCGTACATTCGCCGAGAAACATTCTGTTGCTGCAATGTTATTGTTTAATCGTCGTAATTATGATGATGGAAGCAAGTTGCCTTACCGTAATCAGGGATTGGCAGGACGTGCATCTTATACCTATTCGGGTAAATATGTAGGTGAATTTAATTTTGGCTATAATGGTTCTGAGAATTTTGCCAAAGGCAAACGTTATGGCTTTTTCCCTTCAGGAGCCATTGGTTGGATTGTATCGGAAGAGGCATTTATGCAACCGTTGCGTAAGGTCATATCTAAATTGAAATTGCGTGCATCCTATGGTCAGGTAGGTAATGCTAATTTAGGTGGACGCCGTTTTGCATACCTTTCTACAATTACCGATGACTATGATACATTAAACATGTATAAATGGGGATTGGATAGCAGTTATGGCTTAACTGGTATGGCAGAAGGCGAGTTTGCAGTACAAGATTTGACATGGGAGATTGTTAATAAGATGAATTTGGGGGTTGAGCTAGGTTTCCTGAATGGTATGATTGATTTGCAATTAGACTATTTCGATGAACGCCGTAAAGATATATTTATGCCACGTGAGTCTGTTCCAATGACAGCTGGATTTATGAAGCAGCCTTGGAAGAATTTTGGAAAAGTGACTAATCAGGGTGTAGAAGTTTCTTTAAATGTTAATAAACAGTTTGGCAAGGATTTATTTGTCAGCTTAATGGGAACATTTACCTATGCTCATAATGAAATAACAGAAAAGGATGAACCTAGTGCAGTAGTTGGTACTAACCGTGCTGAAACAGGGCATCCGGTAGGGCAATTAACTGGCTATATAGCAGAAGGTTTGTTTACGGCAGACGACTTTGGAGACGTAAGTACAGGTAAACTGAAAGAAGGAATTCCGACTCAAAGTTTTGTAGGTAAATTACGTCCGGGGGATATCAGATACAGAGATGTCAATGGTGATGGTAAAGTGGACGTATTTGATAAATCTCCAATCGGAGGAACAAAAGATCCGGAGATAGTATATGGCTTTGGACTGAATATGAAATATAAGAATTTAGATTTTGGAGCTCTCTTCCAAGGCATAGGTCGTAGTTGGAATATATTAGGATCAAGTATTATTCCGGGTGCCAATAGAGGAGTGACAGGCAATATGTTTACTAATGCAAATGATCGTTGGACTGTAGACAACCCAAGTCAGAACGTATTTTATCCGCGTTTGGATGATGGTATAAATAGTAATAATAACCAATCCTCTACGTGGTGGCTGCGGAATATGAGTTTTTTACGTTTAAAAAACATTGAACTTGGCTATTCTTTACCAAAGAATTTGTGGAGAAATACTACAGTTATATCAGGCATTCGTCTTTTCGTGAGAGGAACAAATCTTTTAACATTCTCAAAATTTGATTTGTGGGATCCGGAAGTCGAGAATACTACAGGGGCTGCGTACCCAATTATGAAATCGTTATCTGCAGGTTTTGAAATTAAATTCTAATAATAGGGCATATGAAAAATAGCATATTAAAATTTATAGTATTAAGTATTATTACGACATTTGCTTTTTCTTCTTGTTCTGATTATCTGGATAAGCAACCGGATGACCAGTTGGACTTAGAATCAGTATTTGAGAATAAAAAGAATATGGAACGTTGGCTGGCATATGTTTATCGCGGCCTGCCTGAATATTATACTTATGATGGTCCGGATGCCATAGCTGATGAACTGATTCCTTCGGTTGGTTGGGAAGCGCAAGGATTTAAAGCCATTCAATATCAAAAAGGTAACTGGACAGCGGACAATCCCGGAGTAATTACTTATTGGAATACTTATCCTAAATATATCCGTTCCGCTTATTTGTTTATTAAACATGCTCACCCGCTGGAGGCCGTACCGGCTGAAGAAGTGGACTTTATGAAAGCTGAATGTCGTTTCTTTATAGCTTATTATAATTCCATGATGGCTATAGCTTATGGTTCGGTTCCCATTATTCGCGAGGCTAGTGAAAGTACTTCGGCTGATGATCTGATGTTGAAACAAGAGCCGTTTTATAATGTAATTGATTGGGCGGATCAAGAAATGTTGGAAGCCTCAAAACAATTACCTGCCACTCAAACTGAAGATAAGAAATATGGTCGTGTAACTTCTGTCGGATGTTTGGCAATGCGTGCGCGTATCTTATTATTTGCTGCAAGTGACTTGGTGAATGGTAATCCTGCATTGGCGAATATAAAAAACATTGATGGAACCCCTATCTTTAATTCTGCACATGATCCGGAACGATGGAAAAGGGCAGTGGATGCTTGTAAACTGGTTATAGATGAGGCAGAAGCATCTGGCTATCATTTGCATTATGAATATTTGGATAACGGTGATATTGATCCTTTTCTTTCTTATCAGAATGCAGTGATGAAGAGATGGAATGAAGCCAACAGAGAATTACTGTTTGTTCGTACAATGGATTCCGGTGGATGGTATGATAAAAACTGTATCCCACGTGGTTTGGGTATTAATGGCGTGGGAGCGATCGGAATAACCCAATCTTTGGTTGATGCTTTTTTCATGAGAAACGGTCAAAGACCTATTATAGGCTATAATTCGGATGGCTCTCCTAAAGTTAATCCAGATGCTAATTATTCAGAGACAGGCTTTAGTACGCAAAAAGAGACTTATTCTACAAAGTGGCAGTATGGGTCTTCAGAAGGAGATCGTAATAAAGATGAAAATGTAGTTGTAGACGCCAATACATATAAAATGTATTGTGACCGCGAGCCTCGTTTTTATATTTCAGTACTGCATAACGAACAATGGCATATTGGTGGTAAGAGAAATACTGACTTTTATATGGATGGTAAAGACGGTGGTCCCTCTCACGACGCTCCATGGAGCGGCTATCTGGTACGTAAGAGAGTAGACCCATCTGCAAATCCCAAAGAAGGCAGTGGAGATTATAAAAACCGTCATGGTGCATTATGTCGTTTGGCAGAGATCTATTTAAGTTATGCTGAGGCGTTAAATGAATATAGCATTGAGAAGGGCACTTATACTGCTAATCAAAAAGAGATTCTGAAATATGTCAATTTGATTCGTGAGCGTGCGGGTATTCCCGAATATAGTGTTTCAGCTGAAGAAGGCAAGATAACAGCCCCATCAGATCCTGTAGAAATGCGCGAGTTAATTCGTCAAGAAAGGCGTGTGGAATTGAATTGTGAATCTGGACTTCGTTTTAATGATCTGCGTCGCTGGAAATTAGCCGAGAAAGTATTGGATGGTGATTTTTATGGCATGAATGCTTATATTAAAGTATCCGATGCGGACTATAGAAATAAATATTATACTCGTACAGTATATCAGACACGTAAATTTATAAGCTATTGGTGGCCTATTCCACAGGACGATATTGATAAGAATTGGAATTTGGTACAAACTCCTGACTGGACCGTCGGGAACCAATAAATAGTTATAATATTAATATATTGAATATAGATATGAAAAACGGATATATATTTAAGAAGAATCTTTTACGGTTCTTCTTCCTGACACTTGCTTCGTGTTTCATGGTAGCATGTAATGATGATGACGATACTACTGATTTGCTCGATAATCGTACAAGTTTAGTCCTGACTCCTTCTGATTATGAAATAGAACTCAAGGAAGACACCCCGGATGAGGTTGCATTGACGTTAAACTGGACGGAAGCTGATCCAATAGGCTCTGACTATTATATCTCTTATCTTTATAAAATGGATCTGGAAAATAACAGTTTTGGAACAAACACAATGATAAGAGAGTATATTGATGATGATTTTTCTAAAAGTTATACTCATAAAGAATTGCAGAGTTTATTGGTGTCAAAGTGGAAGCAGCATCCTGGTGATTTAGTAAAGTTACAAGCCCGTATTATCGGTTCTATAGAAGGCCCAAAGTTTGTAAAACCGGAAGTTTCTACAGTAACTATAAAAGTAAAGATGTATTCTGAAAAGACCTTTGTTGCAGACCATCTTTATATGTCAGGCACAGCTGTTGATGGTGAAGATATTGAAATCTTGCCAATGGAAAGTCAGCCGAAGCGTTATGTTTCCATTTGTGACTTGAAGGCAGGTAACCTTCACTTCCCGATTGTTTGGAAAGATGAAAATAAGATTAATGCCATTTCACCAGTTACTGCAGAACAACAGATTACTGATGGAGCAATGGAAGCTAAAATTAAGGGGATAGATAATGCTGGATATTGGGTGATTCCTGAAGATGGGCAGTATCGTGTAGTGGTAGATTTTGAAACACGTACCGTTACTATAGGTTTGGCTAGTAATTTTATAGAAGCTGATAAAATCTATATTGCCGGAACTTGTGTTAGCGCAGATGTAGAGATGACTCGCACGATAGAAGATGAAAATCAATATGCGTTCCATGCAGAACTGCAACCAGGTACTATTTATTTCCCGATCTTGTTTAATGGACAGAAAGATATGGCTATTGCTCCCGAAGAATCAGGCGATTTTACAGATGGTACAGCAATGAATATCTCAACAATGAGTCCGGAAACAGCTGCGCTTGGTTATCATTGGAATATTAAGACTGCGGGTGTCTATCGTATTGTGATTAATATAAATACTAAAAAGGTTACGATTTACTCCCCCGAAACAGATCCTAAACCAATGGTTGTTTCGTGGACATGGAATAATAATACGGTGACTACCACTATTGAAAGAGTCTTTATTTGGGGACCATACGATGGATGGGCTAAAGATGGCACTGGTGATACAGGATTCACTATGGCTCATTCTATGACACCTAGTTTGGCAAATCCTTATTTGTTTATATACAAAGGAGCGGAGTTACCCAGAAAGAATTCCATTAAAGACAAAGATGGAAATGCACATCCGGGTGGATTGAACTTTAAAGTCGGACCGCAAAGTGCCGGTTGCTATACCTTTGGTTCAACAGCAGATGCCATCAGAGGATCTTATGACGGTTGCCTTGATATTGCAGAGAGTGACTACAATCAAAAACAGACTGTAGTCGGAGGCCAAGCTAACAACCGCTATGCTTTCTTTAGTGTACCTGTAGGAGTTAATTACATAGAATTAGATATTAAAGAACTGACAGTATTCTTTGATAAGAGATAATCAAGCAGGATAATATTAAGAGTGCTATATCAATCTCGTGATTTTTATATGAATAAAGAGAACAATGATATAGCACTCTTTAAAAAAAACAATTAGTAGTATGGTTGTAAGAAAGATTAGTTATTATAGAGTAATTGTGTCTCTTTGTCTGTTTATGTTCCTTTTATCTCCTGTTTTCGGAGACGAGAATTCAGCCGTTTCATTTGATAAGGAACTATCAGAGAATAACATAGTTACGATTCAGCCTGATTCTTTGCGTATTCTCCATAACCCGCTTACAGGGTGGGTACTCTATGCAAGTATGGGAGTGGATGCTGCGGATTTTTGGGCACAGTATGACCATATGTATATTCCTGAACTGGGACACAATGTTAGTGTGACAGATTATGCTCATACGCTTTATATTCGCGCTAGTTGGACAGATTTTAATCCACAGGAAGATGTATATGGTTGGAAAATTGATTCTAATTTGAGAGCATATATTGAAGGAGCTTATCAGCGAAATATGCGTTTGGCATTTCGTGTTGTAGTTGACAGTCGTGATAAGAGAACAGAATTTACTCCTCAATTTGTAAAAGATGCCGGTGCAAAAGGATTTATGAATAAAGGTAAATGGTCACCTTATTCTGACGATCCTGTTTTTCAGAAGTACTATACTAAATTTGTGAAGGCCCTGGCTAAAGATTTCAACGATCCTTCGAAAGTTGAATTTATAGATGGATTCGGACTTGGGAAATGGGGAGAATATCATACAATGATTTATTCAACAGGTGATGATACTCCAAAGAAAGCTGTTTTCGATTGGGTGACAGATATATATTCTCAAGCTTTTGATAAAGTTCCGGTAGTAATTAACTACCATAGATGGATTGGTGCGGGAAAAGATTGGGTAGATGATGAACATTTTGCTGCTGACAGTGAAGAAATGTTGGAAGGAGCAATCAAGAAAGGATATTCATTACGTCATGATGCATTTGGCATGACAACCTATTATGGCAGTTGGGAGCGTAGGTTCGCAAAAAAATATCGTAATATCTGCCCCATTATTATGGAAGGTGGCTGGATTGTCAAATCACATAGTTATTGGCAGGATCCTAGAGGATATCGCAAGGATTCACACGAGGACGTAAGACGCGGTGAGTTTGATGACAGCAAAGAGGCACATGTCAATATGATGGATTTCCGTTTTGGCGATACAGAGTCTTGGTTTAAAGATGCTTTTGATTTAGTACGCCGATTCCTTCGGGAAGGGGGGTATAGGCTCTATCCCAGTGAAATCTCTTTGCCGTTAGAAGTCTCTAAAAAAACAACTCCGACTATTAAACATTGCTGGAACAATTTGGGATGGGGGTACTGTCCTACTAATATTCCGCAATGGAATCAAAAATATAAAGTAGCTTTCGCTTTGCTTGATTCTGAAACGAATGAGGCGCGATATACATTTGTGGATACGGATACAGATTTATCCAAGTGGATAAAAGGGAGTCCCGTTGAATATGTATTTGAGCCGGATATGTCCAAAGTTGAAACGGGTACTTATGTTTGGGCTGTGGGCGTGGTTGACCGGAGTAATAAAGATCTCGTAGGGCTGGATATTGCCGCCAAAGGGGATATATTGGATTCGGGCTGGTTAAAATTGTCGAAAGTAAGCATAAATAAATAAGAGCTATAGGTATGAAGATTAATTTTCAAAATATGTGCAGTTTGAGAAAAATAAGTTGCGGGCTTATTTTTTCTATGGCTATATCATTAGTCGCTTGCGGCAGTGATAATGATGAAGAAGGAGGTGGTAATGGTGATGATGGTTTGGTAGAAGATACTTCTATTCCTGGAAACAGCATTGTCACGGTAAAGCAGAATCGAAATATCATTTTGCATAATCCTCTTTCCGGATGGGTATTATATGCGGGTATTGGTGATGGTTTATCTTCCACATTCTGGCAGGATTATGATAATTTTCCGTCATCTGAAGGCACTGTAAAGGTCTCTGATTATGCAAATACCTTATACCTTCGTGGTGCCTGGGCTGATTTTAATCCTGAAGAAGGAAAATATGCATGGAACTCCGATTGTGATACCCCTTCGGCTAAGCGACTGAAGATGTTGATAGAGGGAGCTAAGCAAAGAAATATGAAATTGGCCTTTACTTTTGTGGTGGATAGCCGTGATAAGCACTATAATTTTACTCCGAATTTTGTAAAAGAGGCTGGCGCGAAAGGATATGAAACACAAACAGGTTCAGTAAAAGTATGGTCTCCCTATCCGGATGATCCTATTTTCCAGAAATATTATGAGAAATTTATCAGGGCTTTGGCTAAGGATTTTAATGATCCCGACAAAGTACAGTTTGTAAGTGGTTCAGGATTTGGAAAATGGGGAGAGTATCATAGTGTATGGTACTATCAGGTGCGTGAGTTGGGAAAACCGGAGCTGCCGACTCGTGAGGCTGTTTTCGATTGGGTGACAGATTTATATTCTCAAGTATTTGATAAAGTTCCTGTGTTTGTAAATTATCATCGTTGGATAGGTACAAGTAAAGAATGGGACGGCAATAACTATGATAAAGATACTGAAAGATTAATAGGAAAAGCAGTAGCTAAAGGATATTCATTACGTCACGATGCGTTTGGTATGAAAACTTATTATTCTACTTGGGAACGCAATTTTATAGCCAAGTGGAAGTATCTCGTTCCTGTAGTAATGGAAGGTGGCTGGGTGAAAAATTCTCATGGAAACTCGATTCAGGGAGATGGATATGCTAATTATGCAGAAGTACGTCAGGGTGAGTTTGATGAGGCTAAAACAGCCTGCGTCAATATGATGGATTTACGCTATAATTCAGACTTTCGCAATGGAGAAACTTATTCATGGTTTAATGAAGCTTTCCAATTAGTTAAACAATTCTGTACAGAAGGAAGCTACCGTTTATTTCCGGACAGAATTTCTTTGCCTACAACTATCTCTAATGGTAAACAGATTGAAATAGCCCATCGTTGGAATAATTTTGGTTGGGGATATTGTCCGACGAATATTCCCCAGTGGAAAAATAAATATAAAGTAGCTTTTGCTTTATTGGACACCAAGAATGATAAACCGAAGTATGTATTTGTTGATGGAGAACCGGAAGCTTGTGATTGGGTGAAAGGTACGGCTAAATCATATACGTTTACAACCCGGGTTGAAGGTGTGGAGGCAGGTAAATACATGTGGGCTGTTGGTATTGTTGACACGGCAAAGCAGAATGAGATTGGAATTCACCTTGCTGTGAAGAACAATGTAACATCTGCTGGCTGGTTGAAATTATTTGAAGTTACCGCTCGGTAAGTCATAGTCAATTGCTACGAGATACATTAATTGTTGGAAATGAATGTATTGGCAGGTCATAGTTCTCCGGCTCGTTGGGCATATATCTCCAATGAACTGATTGTAAGTGTCTGGTACTTAGCTAAATGATAAGTGCATGGAATGGCTGGAATAAGTATCTGCTTACGTATTGCTTGATATACATCTGAAAACTAGAAATAATAATTAACTGACGAAAACATTGATGAGAAAAAAAGTTTTGATTTTGGGATTGTGCCTATTGGGAGTCACACATTCTCTTTCGTCAAAAGATAAAAAGAGTATTCCTTTGTATAAGGATGCCAAAGCTCCAATTGAAAAACGTATTGATGATTTAATATCGCGTATGACATTGGAGGAAAAGATTTTGCAGCTAAACCAATATACATTGGGACGAAATAACAATGTGAATAATGTTGGCGAAGAAGTGAAAAAAGTACCGTCAGAGATTGGTTCTTTGATTTACTTTGATATAAATCCAGAGTTGCGTAATAGTATGCAGAAAAAAGCGATGGAAGAATCTCGTTTGGGCATTCCCATCATTTTTGGCTACGATGCTATTCATGGATTTCGCACCATATATCCTATTTCGTTGGGGCAGGCCTGTTCATGGAATCCGGGATTGGTAGAACAGGCATGTGCGGTATCTGCACAAGAAGCCCGCATGTCTGGGGTTGATTGGACTTTTTCTCCCATGATCGACGTGGCACGTGATCCTCGATGGGGACGTGTAGCCGAAGGATATGGTGAAGATCCTTATACAAATGGAGTGTTTGCCGCTGCTTCGGTGCGTGGGTATCAGGGAGATGATATGTCAGCAGAGAACCGTATGGCTGCTTGTCTGAAACACTATGTAGGATATGGTGCTTCGGAGGCTGGGCGAGATTATGTTTATACAGAAATTTCAGCTCAAACTCTTTGGGATACTTATCTACTGCCCTATGAGATGGGAGTGAAAGCTGGTGCGGCCACTTTGATGAGTTCTTTCAATGACATCAGTGGAGTACCTGGGTCAGCTAATCCTTATATCATGACCGAGATATTAAAGAAACGCTGGAAACATGACGGGTTCATTGTGTCTGACTGGGGGGCTGTGGAACAGTTAAAAAATCAGGGATTAGCCGCTACAAAGAAAGATGCTGCTCGGTATGCTTTTAATGCGGGGCTTGAAATGGATATGATGTCTCATGCCTACGATCGTCATCTGAAAGAGCTTGTAGAGGAAGGTAAGGTAACAATGGCACAAGTTGACGAATCAGTCCGTCGAGTATTGCGTGTAAAATTCCGTCTGGGTTTGTTCGAACGTCCTTATACTCCGGTTACTAATGAGAAGGATCGTTTTTTCCGTCCGCAAAGTATGGCTGTGGCCGCTCAACTGGCAGCAGAATCAATGGTGCTGTTGAAAAATGACAATCAGATATTACCACTTACAAACAAAAAAAAGATTGCCGTAGTAGGTCCAATGGCAAAAAATGGTTGGGACTTATTGGGTTCCTGGTGCGGACATGGAAAAGATACGGATGTGGAAATGCTTTATGATGGGTTGACTGCCGAGTTTGGAGGAGATGCCGAATTACGTTATGCAATGGGATGCAAACCGCAGGGCAATGACCGTTCAGGTTTTGCTGGCGCATTGGACGTTGCTCGTTGGTCTGATGTAGTCATTGTTTGTTTGGGTGAGATGCTTACCTGGAGTGGTGAGAATGCTTCCCGTTCTACGATTGCTTTGCCACAGATTCAGGAAGAATTGGTGAAAGAACTAAAGGAGGCTGGTAAACCTATTATATTGGTGCTTTCTAATGGACGTCCCTTGGAATTAAATCGCATGGAACCTCTTTGTGATGCTATATTGGAGATATGGCAACCGGGAATAAATGGTGCACGTTCAATGGCAGGAATTTTATCCGGACGTATCAACCCTTCCGGTAAACTAGCCATGACGTTCCCTTATTCCACAGGACAAATTCCTATTTATTATAATCGCCGCAAGAGCGGACGCGGACATCAGGGATTTTATAAAGATATAACAAGCGATCCGTTATATCCGTTCGGGCATGGATTAAGTTATACCGAATTTAAGTATGGCACTGTTACCCCTTCTGCTACTAAGGTGAAGCGCGGCGATAAACTGTCGGCAGAAGTGACCGTCACCAACACCGGTGCCCGCGATGGAGCAGAGACTGTTCATTGGTTTATTTCCGATCCTTATTGCTCTATCACCCGTCCGGTGAAAGAACTGAAACACTTTGAGAAACAATTTATCAAAGCCGGAGAAACGAAGACTTTCCGTTTCGACATCGACCTGGAACGTGATTTCGGTTTTGTCAATGAGGATGGTAAACGCTTCCTTGAAGCCGGCGAATATCATATTCTGGTACAAGGACAGACCGTTAAAATAGAACTGATAGACTAAAAATGTAAAGAACAAAAGTGTGTGAAGAGCTGATAGCTAAGTTGGTTTTTACACATATTATATTAACACAGAATCACCATGAAAAAGAAAATAGGAGGCATAGGTTTATGTATGCTTGCATGGAGCATATTAACCTGTGCACAGACAATCACTCCCCAAGCCGAACAACGTGCGAAGGACATTGTATCAAAAATGACTTTGCAAGAGAAAATAGAGTATATCTCCGGATATACCAGTTTTTCTCTGCGTGCCATTCCCCGTTTGGGAATACCTGAAATCAAGTTGGCTGACGGGCCGCAGGGAATTCGTAATCATGCTCCCAAGAGCACTTTATATCCTTCCGGAATACTTTCCGCTTCTACTTGGAACCGGGAATTACTTTATAAGTTAGGGCAAGGCTTGGGACAGGATGCCAAGGCAAGAGGAGTTAATATTCTGCTTGGTCCGGGCGTGAATATCTATCGTGCTCCATTGTGCGGCCGTAACTTTGAATACTTCGGTGAAGACCCTTACTTGACAGGTGAAACGGCGAAACAATATATCCTGGGAGTACAATCGGAAGGAGTCATTGCTACAATCAAACACTTTGCTGCCAACAACCAGGAATGGAGCCGCCACCATGCTAGCTCTGACATAGACGAACGTACTTTGCAGGAAATCTATTTCCCGGCTTTCCGAAAAGCTGTACAGGAAGCCAATGTCGGCGCCGTAATGAACAGCTACAATCTGTTGAACGGTGTCCATGCCACCGAACATAAATGGTTGAATATTGATGTCTTGCGCAATCTTTGGGGCTTCAAAGGTATTCTGATGTCTGACTGGACTTCTGTATATTCCGCCGTAGGCGCTGCTAACGCCGGACTTGACCTCGAAATGCCGAAAGGACGTTTTATGAATTTGGAGAATCTGTTGCCTGCTATCAAAGTCGGCACAGTGACAGAAGAAACCATCAACCTGAAAGTACAACACATCCTGCAAACTCTGATTGCTTATGGTATGCTGGATAAGGAACAGGAAGACAGCAACATCGCAGAGGATAATCCTTTCTCCCGCCAGACAGCTTTAGAACTGGCGCGCGAGGGTGTAGTCCTGTTGAAGAATGAAGGAAACTTGCTCCCACTGAAAGGAAAGACAGCCGTAATGGGGCCTAATGCAAATTTGATTCCTACCGGTGGCGGCAGTGGGTTTGTCACTCCTTTTTCTACCGTCTCAGTGGCTCAAGGCTTGAAAGAATTGAAGAAAAAGAATCTGTTACTATTGACGGATGATGTGATTTATGAAGATATTGTCCATGAGTTTTATACTGATGCTAATCGTCAGATGAAAGGCTTCAAAGCTGAATACTTTAAAAACAAGACCCTTTCGGGCCAGCCTGAAGTAATACGCACGGAATCCTCTGTTGATTATGACTGGGGATATGGAGCACCTTTGGACGGCTTTCCGACAGATGGATTCTCTGTCCGTTGGACAGCCTGCTACATGCCACAAACTGACGGCCAGTTGAAACTTCATATCGGTGGTGATGACGGTTATCGTCTGTTTGTGAATGACAAGCATATTACAGGAGATTGGGGAAATCATTCATACTCTAGCCGTGAAGTTGAACTGCCGGTTGAGGGTGGTAAGGAGTACCGTTTCCGGATTGAATTCTTTGATAATATTTCTTCGGCCATCATTCGTTTTAATGCTTATAGCCTTAATGAGGCGAAACTTCGTCAAGGATTGGCAAAGGTGGATAATGTTGTGTTCTGCACAGGTTTCAATAGTAATACCGAAGGCGAAGGCTTTGACCGTCCGTTTGCCTTGCTTCGCTATCAGGAATTGTTTATCAAGAAGATTGCGTCTATGCATCCCAATGTTGTGATTGTACTGAACGCCGGTGGCGGTGTGGATTTCACCAACTGGTATGATGCTGCAAAAGCGATTCTTATGGCCTGGTATCCGGGGCAGGAAGGGGGTCAGGCAATTGCTGAAATCCTGACCGGTAAGATTTCTCCAAGCGGAAAGCTACCGATTTCTATCGAGCGGAAATGGGAAGATAATCCGGTGCACGGCAGTTATTACGAGAACTTAAAGGCGGAGATTAAGCGTGTAGACTATTCCGAAGGTGTCTTTGTCGGTTATCGTGGATACGACCGTTCGGGAAAAGAACCTTTCTATCCGTTTGGCTACGGTTTGTCCTATACTACTTTCGCTTATAGTAATATGGCTGCGGAGAAAACGGGTGAGCATCAGGTTACCGTTAGCTTTGATATAGAGAATACAGGTAAGATGGATGCTTCGGAGGTGGCACAAGTGTATGTGCATGATGTACAGTCTTCTGTTCCCCGTCCGTTGAAAGAACTGAAAGGATATGAAAAGGTATTCTTGAAGAAAGGGGAGAAGAAGCGGGTTTCTGTTGTGCTGGATGAGGATGCATTCTCTTTTTACGATATGAATCAACACCGCTTTGTAGTGGAAAAAGGAGACTTTGAGATCTTAGTCGGTCCTGCTTCCAGTCAATTGCCTTTAAAGGCTATGGTTGAACTGTAATGACCGAATGATAAACAAATAAATATATAATGAAAAAAACACTTTTATTGGGAGCGTCTCTGTTATGTTCCGTTTTTATAATGGCAACAGAGATTCCTTTTCAAAAAGCAGAAATAAAGTCTATCATGCGAAAGGTGGCGGATTGGCAGATTGCCAATCCACACCCCGCTCCTGAACATGACGACTTGAACTGGCCGCAAGGTGCTCTTTATGTCGGCATGGTGGATTGGGCGGAATTGGCTGAAAAAGAAGACAATGATGATACATATTATAAGTGGCTTACCCGTATAGGCCGGCGGAATTGCTGGCAGCCGGACAAACGGTTTTATCATGCTGATGACATCGCTGTATCACAGTCCTTTTTGGATTTATACCGCAAGTACAAAGACGAAGCAATGATTATCCCTACGCTCGCCCGTACGGAATGGATTGTCAATCATCCGTCCGAAGGTAGTTTCAAGCTGGTGGAGGGAGACTTAAAGACCTTGGAACGTTGGACTTGGTGTGATGCTCTCTTTATGGCTCCCCCTGTATATGCCAAACTGTATATGCTGACCGGAGAGAAAAAATATATCAAATTTATGAATCGTGAGTATAAAGCGACTTATGATTACCTGTTCGATAAAGAAGAAAACTTGTTCTACCGTGACTGGCGTTATTTTGATAAGTGCGAAGCCAATGGCAAGAAAGTCTTTTGGGGACGTGGCAACGGTTGGGTGCTTGGTGGTCTGGTTGAAATATTAAAGGAACTGCCCAAGAAAGATAAGAACCGCAAATTCTATGAGGAATTATTTGTAAAACTGGCTACACGTGTTGCCGGATTGCAGCATCCGGACGGTTTCTGGCATGCCAGTCTTTTGGATCCTGCCTCTTATCCATCACCGGAAACGAGTTGCACTACTTTCATTGTCTATTCCATTGCTTATGGAATAAACGAAAGTTTATTGGATAAGGAAATTTATCTTCCTGTAATGATAAAAGGCTGGAATGCATTAGTCTCGGCTGTGGAACCGAATGGGAAACTGGGTTATGTGCAGCAAATCGGTGCCGATCCGAAGAAAGTGACTCGTGACATGACGGAGGTTTATGGAGTTGGTGCTTTTTTGATGGCAGGCAATGAAATTTATAAAATGGCGAGATAATCTGTTCCCTCTGTGAAGATAGTAGACAATAATCATAAAAACGCTGTACTGTGATGAAAAAATTCTTATTGACATGCATAGCCGTAGCCTGTAGTCTTGTGGCTGTAGCCGAAGAACTGCTCATCGAAGCAGAAAGCTTCAGCCAGCGAGGCGGCTGGGTGCTCGACCAGCAGTTCATGGATCAAATGGGTTCGCCCTATCTCATGGCACATGGCATGGGCATCCCTGTGGCGGATGCTACGGCAGAAATCAACATTCCCCAGGCGGGCACTTACTACGTATATGCCCGTACTTACAACTGGACTTCACCTTGGACCGATGCCGAGGGCCCCGGAAAGTTCCGCCTGGCTTTAGGCGGCAAATTGCTGAAAGCTACATTAGGACATACCGGTAATTCCTGGCAATGGCAATTTGCCGGAAAGACAGTATTGAAAGCAGGGACTACTATCCTTGCCCTGAAAGATCTCACCGGTTTCGACGGTCGTTGCGATGCCATTTACCTTACGACCGATGCGAACACGCAGCCCGCTACCTGGGATGCGGCAGAGACAGCCGCACTTCGTGCCCGCTTGCGACAACAACAGACGGTGCCCGCTCATCAATACGGCTTTGTGGTAGTAGGAGGGGGAATAGCCGGAATGTGTGCTGCCGCATCTGCTGCCCGGTTAGGCTGTAAGGTGGCATTAGTGAACGACCGTCCTGTATTGGGCGGCAATAACTCGTCAGAGATTCGTGTACATCTCGGCGGTATCATCGAAATGGGGCCTAATCAGGGATTGGGTCGTATGATACGTGAGTTTGGCCATGAGCGTTCCGGCAATGCCCAACCGGGCGACTACTATGAAGACCAGAAGAAGGAAGACTTTATAGAGGCCGAAAAGAACATTACCCTTTATGCCTCTCAGCGTGCGGTAGCCGTGAAGATGCAAGCAGACCGCATTGCGTCAGTCACTATCCAACACATTGAGACGGGCGAACAAACCGAACTTACCGCTCCTCTCTTTAGCGACTGCACAGGTGATGCTACCATAGGCTATTTAGCCGGTGCCGATTGGGCTATGGGGCGTGAAGGTCGCGATGAATATGGCGAGAGCCTTGCTCCCGAGCAACCCGACTCATTGGTGATGGGGGCTTCTATACAATGGTATAGTAAGGATATGAAGAAGAAAACCTCATTCCCTCATTTTGAATATGGCGTGCGCTTTGACGCTGAAAACTGTGAGCCTGTAACTATGGGCGAGTGGAAATGGGAAACGGGTATGAACCGCAATCAAGTCAGCGAAGCTGAACGTGTACGCGACTATGGACTTTTGGTGATATATTCCAACTGGAGCTATCTGAAGAATCACTATAAAGACCATAAGAAGTATGCCAACCGTTCCCTCGACTGGGTGGCGTATGTTTCAGGCAAACGCGAATCACGCCGTCTCTTGGGCGACTACGTACTGTCACAGGACGATATTGATAAGAATGTGGCGCACGAGGATGCTTCGTTTACCACAACTTGGAGCATCGACCTTCACTTCCCCGACAGCGTGAACAGTGTCCGCTTTCCCGGCAATGAATTCAAGTCGGCTACGGTGCATCGTTGGATTTATCCTTATGCCGTTCCCTATCGCTGCCTCTATTCTCGCAATGTGGACAACCTTTTTATGGCAGGTCGCAATATGAGCTGCACCCATGTAGCTTTGGGTACGGTACGTGTGATGCGTACTACCGGCATGATGGGTGAAGTAGTAGGTATGGCAGCCGGACTCTGCCACAAGCATAGTGTAGAGCCGCGCGACATCTATCATCATCACCTGCCGGAACTGAAGCAACTTATGCAAGCGGGTCTGGGCAAACGCGATGTGCCCGATAACCAACGCTTCAACGAACCCAACAAATTGTTGGAAGTTCCGGGAGCTTACATCAAACCGTAGACAAACTATGAGCAAAAAAAATATTATTACGATATTTCTATCGGCAATATGTACCTTGCCGCTTTGGGGAGGACAACAGTATTACGCTTTTCTGAAAGGTGACACGCTACGTATAGGCAATAACTATATGGAACGCGCCATGCTGTGGAATAACGGTGCACCCGTTACCATCAGTCTTACTGACAAGCAACACGGAAAAAACATTCCGGTACAGGGCAAACAACCCGATTTCTCGATTGTGAAAGGTATCCCTACGGATGCCACGCTCACCGTGAACGAGATACCGACGAACGGCATCCACGCCAGTTATCTGCAGGCTACCGTGGCTTGCACTATCGGTTCGCTGAATATAGAGCGTCGCTATCGCATTTATGCAGACTGTCCCGCCATTGCTTGCGACACCTATCTGAAAGGGCAAGTGGAACTTTATCAGAATAAGGAGGATAACCGCTCTAACGCTGACCGCAAAAATATAGAGCACACGGCCGATATGGCTACGGGGGTGAAAACTCCCACGCTCGACAGGCTGCAACTATCCGGCAATCATTGGAGTGCCCGCACAATAGAGTTTTTCGACTACACCGATTGGAACGACAATCTGGTGACCGGGCGTACCTGGCTTCCTTACCGTCGCAATACGTATCGTGGTAATTTGCTTTTTGCTCATGACGTAGTTACGCGTCAAGGCTTCTTTTTTTTGAAAGAGGCTCCTAGCAGCAGTACCCAATTACATTATCCGGGTTCTGACTTCGTGGCGGACTTTAGCGATTTTATGGTAGTGGGGCTGGGCATTGCGTCTCATGATGTAAAGCCGGATAGCTGGACCCGCGTTTATGGATGCGTTACCGGCATCTATACCGGCGGCGAGCAAGAAGCGCTTACTGCCTTGCGCCTCTATCAGAAACAACTGCGCCATCATACCGCCGCACAGGATGAGATGATTATGCTCAATACCTGGGGCGACCGTAGCCAGGATGCCAAAATAGATGAGGCTTTCTGCCTGGCAGAACTGGACCGTGCCGCACGCATGGGCATCACCCTCTTTCAACTGGACGATGGCTGGCAGAGCGGAAAAAGTCCTAACTCGAAGACTGCCGGAGGTAGTTTTAAGGATATTTGGAAGAATACCGGTTACTGGACGCCCAACCCCACGAAATTCCCTCATGGTCTGAAACCTATTGTAGAGAAAGGCAAGAAATTGGGTATTCGCATCGGATTATGGTTCAACCCCAGCATACAGAATGATTTTGCCGATTGGCAAAAAGATGCGCAAGCCATTATCGGACTTTATAAGAAGTACGGCATCTGTTGTTTCAAGATAGACGGCCTGCAGATACCTACCAAGACAGCCGAACAGAATCTGCGCCGACTGTTTGATACCGTGTTGGAGCAAACCAACTATGAAGTGATTTTCAACCTCGATGCCACTGCCGGTCGTCGCGGCGGGTATCACTATATGAACGAGTACGGCAACATCTTCCTGGAAAACCGCTATACCGATTGGGGCAACTATTACCCTTATCGCACCTTGCGCAACCTCTGGATGCTGTCTCGCTATGTACCGGCGGAGAAGATGCAGATAGAGTTTCTTAATAAATGGCGTAATGCCGACAAGTATGACGCTGCCGATCCTTTTGCCCCCGCCCGTTACAGTTTCGATTACCTCTTTGCTATCACCTTGGCGGCACAGCCGTTGGCTTGGATGGAGGCTTCGAACTTGCCCGAAGAGGCTTATATTACGGCATCTCTGCTCAAGAAATACCAACCCTTGCAACTCCGGTTTCATCAAGGCGTCATACTGCCTATTGGTGAAGAACCCTCGGGACGCTCGTGGACCGGATTCCAATCGACCGTCTCCGGCACGCAAGGTTATCTTGTTGTTTACCGTGAAGACAACGAGCAAGCTAGGGGGACTATTGACACCTGGCTTCCTGAAGGCAAGAAAGTGGATTTTATCCCTGTGATGGGAAGTGGCAAGAAGTTTGCTGCAAAAGTCGGCGCACAGGGTAGAGTAAGTTTCGAGCTAAATGACAAGAACTCTTTCGCACTCTATCAATACGAAGTAAAACCATAAAAAGGCGGCTATCTGCATTCTACGCTAATAACGAGTGATGTGTTAACTTCTGATTCGCAGAGTAGTATGTTAGGTGGAGAGAAGCATTAATACCTCTGCTGTTGGATGTTAATAGTTGAGTTGTCAGGTATTAATAGCTGAGCGGATAGGTATTAATAGTTGAGATAATGGGTATTAATAGTTTGAGACAATGAGTATTAATAGCTGATAAATGGGATATTAATATAACAACGACAAATGAAATAAAATAGGGAACTATGGTAAAAAGTGTACGTTTTCTTCTTCTCCTGATAGCATTTGTCTCCATGCAGATAGTTGCATGGGGACAGCCGCAGGAAAGACTGGTTCAAGTGCAGGTCACTCCCGACCACACCAATTGGCTGTATAAACCGGGAGAAAAAGTGAAATTCAAAGTGGCGGTATTGAAATGCAATATCCCGCAGGATAATCTGGAAGTGCGTTATGAGATTTCGGAAGACATGATGAAACCTCATCAGACAGGCAAACAGCCTTTGAAGAATGAAAAACTTGAAATTAACGCAGGGACTATGAAAAAAGAAGGATTCCTGCGTTGCCGTGCTTTTGTCACTTGCCAAGGGCGTGAGTATGAAGGCGTGGCTACCGTCGGCTTCTCTCCTGAGAAATTGCAACCGACCACTCCGTTGCCCGCCGACTTTCTGGAATTTTGGAAAAGCACCAAAGAAGCCGCAGAAAAGTGGGCACTGGAACCGATAATGACTTTACTGCCGGAAAGGTGCACAGATAAGGTGAACGTATATCATGTCTCCTTCGCGAACAATGACTATGCGTCCCGTATGTACGGCATCCTTTGTGTTCCGAAGGCTTCCGGGGAATATCCGGCGATTCTGAAAGTGCCGGGCGCAGGCATCCGTGCCTATAACGGAGAAGCTGAACGTGCCGGAAAGGGTTTCATCATATTGGAAATCGGTATTCACGGCATTCCGGTCAATATGGAGGGGGATGTGTATCACCGGCTTTATAACGGTGCTTTGAAGAATTACCACTCGTTCAATATGGATAATCGGGACAAGTACTATTATAAGCGGGTCTATACCGGCTGTGTGAGAGCCATTGATTTCATTTACACACTTCCCGAATTCAATGGTAATCTGGCGACCTTTGGAGGAAGCCAGGGCGGTGCGCTTTCCATTGTAATTGCCGGACTGGATGCTCGTGTCAAGGGATTGGTTTCTTTCTATCCTGCTTTGTGTGATATGGCGGGTTATGCCCACGGTCGTGCAGGCGGTTGGCCGCATCTGTTTAAGGATGAGAAGAACCGGACACCGGAAAAGATTAAAACCATTCAGTATTTTGATGTAGTCAACTTTGCCCGTCAGGTTAAAGTGCCGGGATTTTATATCTTCGGATATAATGACAGAGTTTGTCCGCCTACCACCACTTACTCCACTTATAACGTGATTAATGCTCCAAAAGAACTGTTTGTAGCTGAAACGACCGCTCACTATGCCTATGCCGAACAGTGGAGCGCAGCCTGGAACTGGGTAATGAATTTCCTAAAAAATAAATCGAAATAGGCACGGATTACACGGATTAACACTGTTGTTTTACCTATTCTATTCTAAAAGCCGTGTAATCCGTGCCTGAACTTATTATATACACTAATTATAACAACATACTTAAATGAAAACAGGTGAGAAATTAAGTCTATGTCTATTGTTGCTAATCGCTTTTGCCGGAAGCGTTGCGGCACAGGAGCTGATAACGAATGTATATGGTCGCAACATCCATTCGCTGAATGGTAAATGGAATGCCATCATCGACCTGTACGACCAGGGACAACGGATGAAAATCTATGAAAACCGGCAACCGGAAGGAAATATTGATTTCTACGAATATGCGTTTGAAGGCGGGTTGCGTCTTAATGTTCCGGGAGACTGGAACTCTCAATCACCCGAATTGAAGTATTACGAAGGCACTGTATGGTATGCCCGTCACTTTGATGCCAAACGCTTGGCAGACAAACGCCAGTTCCTTTATTTCGGTGCTGTCAGCTATCGTAGCAAAGTCTACCTGAACGGAAAAGAGATAGCAGAGCACGAAGGCGGTTTTACTCCTTTCCAAGTGGAAGTGACAGACCTGTTGAAAGACGGTGACAACTTCCTGGCGGTAGAAGTGAACAACCGCCGTACCAAAGACGCCATTCCTGCTATGGCATTCGACTGGTGGAATTATGGCGGCATCACAAGAGATGTATTGCTGGTGAAAACTCCCCGGACATTTATAAAAGATTATTTCATCCAATTGGATAAAAACACTCCAGACCGCATCATCGCGCGCGTGCATCTTTCTGATAAAAAGGCTGGTGAGAAAGTAACAGTTGCCATCCCCGAACTCAAAATCAACGCGGAGCTCACCACCGACGCAGAAGGAAAGGCGGAAACCATATTGAATGCGAAGAGGCTGCAACGCTGGTCGCCGGAAGAACCGAAACTCTATGGCGTGACTGTATCTTCAAGTGCCGACCGTGTGGAAGAGCAAATCGGCTTCCGCAATATCACCGTGAAAGGAACTGATATTTACCTGAACGGGAAGCCGACATTTATGTGCTGTATCTCTTTTCACGAAGAAATCCCGCAACGTATGGGACGTGCTTTCTCGGAAGCCGATGCGGCCATGTTGCTGAATGAAGCGAAAGCGCTTGGCGTGAACATGATTCGCCTGGCTCATTATCCGCAGAATGAGTACACGGTACGCCTGGCGGAAAAGATGGGCTTCCTTCTCTGGCAGGAGATTCCCATTTGGCAAGGCATTGACTTTACAGACAATGATACCCGTAAGAAAGCGCAGAGGATGCTTTCTGAAATGATTAAGCGTGATCAGAACCGCTGCGCGGTAGGTTATTGGGGTGTCGCCAATGAAACACAGCCTTCCAAAGAACGGAATGAATTCCTTACTTCCCTGCTCGAAACGGGAAAACAGCTGGACACTACCCGCTTGTATGTTGCCGCTTTCGACCTTGTGCACTTCAATAGCGAAAAACAGCGTTTTGTAATGGAAGATTCTTTTACTTCCCAACTGGACGTCGTAGCTATCAACAAATATATGGGCTGGTATCATCCGTGGCCTGTGGAACCGAAAGACGCTATATGGGAAGTAGTGACGGACAAACCGTTGATTATCTCGGAATTTGGCGGCGAAGCATTGTACGGTCAGTCCGGTGATGAGAATGTAGTCAGCTCTTGGAGTGAAGAATACCAGGCACGTCTGTATAGAGACAATATCCGTATGTTCGACAATATCCCGAACCTGCGTGGCGTATCTCCCTGGATTCTGTTCGACTTCCGTTCCCCATTCCGTTTCCACCCCACCAATCAGGATGGCTGGAACCGCAAAGGGCTCATATCCGACCAGGGTATGCGTAAGAAAGCGTGGTATCTGATGAGAGATTATTACATGAAAAAGAGAAATAACCGATAAGTTTAGCTATATTTGAATGTGATGAAGCAATATAAGATTGTAGTGATTGGTATGTGCATACTGCTCCTTCTTGCCGGAGGAGTGTATGCGCAGCAAAAAACGGTCAGGATACTTGCCATCGGCAACAGCTTCTCCCAAGATGCCGTGGAGCAATATCTGCATGAACTTGCTGAAGCCGAAGGCATTTCAACCATAATCGGCAATATGTTTATTGGCGGCTGTTCCCTGGAACGTCATGTGAAAAATGCCCGTGACAATGCTCCTGCCTATGCCTACCGGAAAATCGGTACGGATGGAAAGAAACGGGAAAAAGGCAAGATGTCTTTGGAAGCGGTGCTGGCAGATGAAGACTGGGATTACGTCAGCCTGCAACAGGCAAGTCCTTTTTCGGGAATGTATGAGACGTATGAAGCCTCTCTTCCCGAGCTCATAGAATATGTAAAAGTACGCCTTCCAAAGAAAACAAAGCTGATGCTGCACCAAACCTGGGCGTATGCGTCTACTTCCAAGCATAGTGGATTTAAAAACTACAACTGCAATCAACTCACCATGTATCAGGCTATTGCCGATGCAGTGAAGAAAGCGGCTAAGGCGAATAAGATAAAGATTGTCATCCCTTCGGGCACTGCCATACAAAATGCGCGCACCTCTTTCATCGGCGACCACCTGAATCGGGACGGCTATCATCTGGATGTGAAGATTGGACGTTATACCGCTGCCTGTACCTGGTTCGAACGCATCTTCAAACACAATGTAGTCGGGAATCCTTATGCCCCGGAAGGGTTGGATGAGGCGAGGAAAGCTGTTGCCCAGAAAGCTGCTCATGCAGCAGTAAAACATCCGTATAAGGTAACCGAGCTGTCTATTTCTAACTAACAATGGACATTGCCGCCCGTCTTGCAGCAGAATCCACGGTATTATAGATGACTTGATTCAAATGTAAATGCAGCACACCAAAGGCGATTTGATTGCTCGTGGCAACCCGATGGTGTACTGCATTTATTTTTCGTATATTGTATGGTTTACTCCATTAAGAACTGGCGTATAGGACAATGGCGTATACCCTCGTAGCTGTTTCCGCTGAATGTATCTTCTGTTACCACTATTTTGGGATAGTTGTCCTGTATCTTTAGTAAGTTTCCAAATTCTCTTTCTGCTGTGTCGCCATCTATTTTTAAAGCGACCTGTATATATAGTTTTTCTCCATTCTTCTCTCCGATAAAATCAATTTCCTTATCTCCGTAATAGCCAACCTTAATGTCGTAACCTTTGTATAAAAAGTGGTTATACACTAGATTTTAACAAAAGTATGCTTTCTTATAGGGAAACACTTTGTTTCACTGCTTGAAACTAATAGTTTCCCTGTTTGAAACATTTCGTTTCTCGGTGAGAAACAAATGGTTTCATGGCATGAAACAAACCACGGCTTGTGGGGTGACGCCCAGTATGCTGTGGGATGACTGAAGATGACCTTTAAACAAACTTGAGGTGTATTTATAATGAAAGCTGAAGAAAGGGATGTTTTATCCTTCCTCCAGCTCTTATATTATTGATGAGCAGTGAATTACTTCACTTCCCAAGTATCATTAGTCATTAGCAGCTCCTGAAAATTATGATATTTCTTCTTGCCTTTGATTTCTTCGATTTGTTCAGCGACAGCATCATTGTAAGTTGGAGCATCTACATCACGGATTACACCGAGTGCAATCGGGAAGTCAGGACCTTCCATCAAAGCCAGTTTCAATTGAAGCGTATTGTCCTGGCAGTGTGCGTCGTGGATAAGGATATCTTTTTCTGTGACACCGTTCTCACCAAGTTTCACTACTTTCAGCCCGAAGCCTTCCTGCATCAAGCCGAATTCCTTATTTTCACCAAATAACATCGGTTTGCCATGTTCCAGGTAGATAGCGTTCTTAGCGCGTCCTTCTTTGGTAGCAACACTGGCGTGAGTTCCGTCGTTGAAGATCACGCAGTTTTGCAGAACTTCTACAACAGAAGCACCTTTGTGATTAGCTGCTGCTTTCAACACTTCTACGGAAGCGGCACCATCTACTGCAATACAACGTGCGAAGAAACGTCCGCGGGCACCGAAAGCCAGCTCTGCCGGATGGAACGGGTCTTCCACTGTTCCGTAAGGAGATGATTTGCTGACGAATCCACGTTCTGAAGTCGGTGAATATTGTCCCTTTGTCAAACCATAGATACGGTTGTTCAACAGAATCATGTTCAAGTCAATGTTGCGGCGAACGGCATGGATGAAGTGATTACCACCGATTGCCAAACCGTCACCGTCACCGGAAATCTGCCAGATAGTCAAATTTGGATTGGCTACTTTTGCTCCTGTTGCAACAGCAGCGGCACGTCCGTGAATAGTGTGGAACCCATACGTATTTACGTAGTAAGGCAGGCGGGAAGAACAACCGATACCGGAAATGACGGCAATATTGTGCGGAGCTACTCCCAGTTCGGCCATAGCTTTGTGCAGTGAGTTCAGGAAAGCGTGGTCACCGCATCCCGGACACCAGCGAGGTTGGCCTGATTTATAATCTTGTACGGTATATACTTTATCGCTCATCTTTTATTCCTCCAATAATTTAGTGAATGCATCTATCAATTCTCTCGTAACGAAAGGCTGTCCTTTCACTTGGTTGAACTGGCTGATGTTCAATCCGGGTATCTTCATCCGTAAATAACCTGCGAATTGTCCCAAATTCTGTTCAGCTACTACGATCTTCTTGTATTTACGCAATACATCGGCTGTATTCTTCGGCAACGGGTTGATGTATTGGAAGTGTGCGAAAGCCACTTTCTTTCCATGATCGCGCATAAAGTCCATAGCCAGACGGAGATGCCCATACGTGCCGCCCCAGCCAACAATCAGTAAATCTGCATCTTCATCACCCAGTACTTCGAGTTCGGGGATATAGTCTGCAATTTTATCTACTTTAGTTTGGCGGAGATGAACCATCTTATTATGGTTTTCTGGTTCGGTAGAGATCGCACCTGTTTCATTGCTCTTTTCAAGACCACCGATGCGGTGCATGAATCCTTCAGTTCCCGGAATTGCCCAGTAACGTGCACCGGTTTCTTCATTGCGTTGGTATGGAGTCCAGTTACCAGCCATGTCCGGAGTCACGTATGGAGGATTGATGGCAGGATATTCATTTAAGTTAGGAAGTTTCCAAGCTGCCGAGCCGTTGGCTACGAAAGCATCCGTCAGTAATACAACCGGAGTCATGTGTTCCAGAGCAATCTTACATGCCATGTATGCGGCATCAAAACAGTTCGTTGGTGAAGTTGCGGCAATCACCGGCATCGGGCTTTCACCATTACGTCCGTAAAGAGCTTGCAATAAGTCTGTCTGTTCTGATTTAGTAGGCAAACCTGTTGACGGACCGCCACGTTGCACATTTACAATCACTAATGGAAGTTCGCCAATTACAGCAAGGTTCATGGCCTCACTCTTCAAACAAACACCGGGCCCGGAAGTAGTCGTTACAGCCAAAGCACCGGTAAAAGCGGCACCAACGGCAGAAGCACAACCCGCGATTTCATCTTCGCACTGTACGGTTTTTACTCCCAGTGATTTATGTTTAGCTAATTCGTGCAGAATATCAGTGGCCGGAGTGATAGGATAAGAACCCAAGTAGAGTTCTAGACCTGCTTTCTCGGCAGCAGCAATCAAGCCATAAGCAGTTGCTTTATTTCCGTTGATATCTGTATAAAGTCCTTTTGATTTCGGAGCTTTACTTTCAATCTTATAAGTAGAGACAGAAGCATGTGTGTTGGCACCATAGTTGAAACCATCGTTTAATACCTTAATATTAGCTTCTGCAATTTCGGGCTTTTTGGCGAATTTCTCACGCAGCATTTTTTCAGCAGCGGCAAGGTTACGGTTGAACAGCCAGCAAACCAGGCCGAGTGCGAACATGTTCTTACAACGGAGTGCTGATTTATTGTCTAGTCCGGAGTCTTTCAGGCTCTCTTTGCACATGGAAGAGATGGGAACTTCAAGTACTTCCTGTTTTATGCCTAATTCTTCAAAAGGATTGTCGGTCTTGAATTGTGCCTTTTCCAAATCTCTGGCTTCGAATGAGTCGGAGTCGGTAATGATAAGTCCTTGCGGTTTACAGAATTTGATTTGTGTTTTCAGTGCGGAAGGATTCATAGCCACCAACACGTGGCAACGGTCTCCGGGAGTGTAAACCTGTCCGGCACCGATGTGGACCTGAAAACCGGAAACACCGGTCAGTGAACCTTGCGGGGCGCGGATGTCTGCCGGGTAGTCAGGGAATGTACAGATGTCATTTCCTACCGTAGCCGACACGTTCGAGAAGATGTTGCCGGCCAGCTGCATACCGTCGCCGGAGTCGCCGGAGAAACGTACTACTACTTCCTCCAATTCTTTAACCATCATTTCGTCTGCCATAACTTTAATTACTATATTTAATTTAAAAACTGATTTTACTTTCAATTTGTGAGCGCAAAGGTCGGAAAGTTAATCGAATTATCAAAATAAATCGAACTTTATTGTCCTATTGACGCTAAATATTTGAGATATTTGAAAGGAACCTGTATTTTTATTCTTGTTAAATCGACAGAAACCGTTATCTTTGCAAGCAAATTTGAAGCGGCCTTGTAGTTCAACGGATAGAATAGAAGTTTCCTAAACTTTAGATAGGGGTTCGATTCCCCTCGGGGCTACTACGAAGAATCTGTGAGAAGTTGTTTTGTTTTGCTTTCATATCGTATCTGGTTTTGAGTTTAACAATGGCTTCTTTTAAGATGAACGTCTTATAGCTTCTATTTGTTTTAATAATCAATAGAAAAAGCCTCTACCGAATGTTCGGAAGAGGCTTTTTCTATTTTTGGAATTTATTATTCTTCCGTAGTTACTGGTACGACTTTTTTGTTCTTCATCATGTTGTATGCAATCGGAGATGCAATGAACAGTGATGACAATGTACCGATAACAACACCCAAGATCATTGCGAATGCAAAGCTGCGGATTGAATCACCGCCAAGGATGAAGATACACAGCAATACGATCAATGTACTTAATGATGTATTGATAGTACGTGCAAGTGTAGTATTCAATGAATCATTGAACAACTGACGTTTGTCACGTTTCGGATACAGGCCGAAGAACTCACGTACACGGTCGAAGATTACCACCTTGTCATTGATAGAGTAACCGATAGCTGTCAGGATAGCACCGATAAACGTTTGGTCAATTTCCAGTGAGAATGGAACGATACCCCATAACAATGAGTAAGCACCGATAATCATGATGGTATCGCATGATAGAGCTACGATAGAGCCAATACTATATGCGATGTTACGGAAACGGATTAAGATATACAGACCGATAGCGATCAAAGCCAGTACTACGGAATAGATGGCACCTGTTTTGATATCGTCTGCGATACTCGGACCCACTTTTTGAGAACTTACAATACTACCACCAGTGTGATTGTCACGGTCGATAAAGGTAGCTAGAGTGATGTTTTGAGTCAGCACAGGTTTCAAAGTCTCATATAAATATGCTTCGATTTGAGAGTCAACATCGTTTCCTGCATCTTCAATACGGTAGTTGGTGCTGATACGTACAGTTTTCTTATCTGTACCGATAGCGATAACACTAACGTTAGCATCACCGAACTTGCTGGAGATCAATTCACGAATCTGTTCGGGTTCTACCGGATTCTCGAACTGTACCTTGAAGTTACGTCCACCGGTAAAGTCGATACTCTGGCTTAAACCGCGCATGGCAAATGAACCGATACAAACGAGGATGATGGCTACAGTGATGATAAGGGATTTTTTGTTTGTTCCCATAAAATCAAAACGTGTGTTGGTCATCAAGTTTCTTGAAACAGGGGTTGTGAATGTAAGGTTCAATAGTTTGTCCTTGTTCATGAAGTGTTCGTAAACTATACGGGTCATGAACACAGCGGTGAAGAAGGATACTAGAATACCGATAATCAATGTCGTAGCAAAACCACGGATCGGACCGGTACCGAAGTTAAACAGAATGACACCTGTGATGATGGATGTCAGGTTCGAGTCGAAGATAGCGGAGAATGCGTTGGAATAACCGTCAGCAAGTGCTTTCTTCACACCTTTACCGGCACGAAGTTCTTCTTTAGTACGTTCGTAGATAAGTACGTTCGCATCCACTGCCATACCTAGTGACAACACCATACCGGCAATACCGGACATTGTCAATGCTGCCTGGAAGGAGGAGAGGACACCTAATACGAAGAAGAAGTTCAGGAACAATGCACCATTGGCAATCATACCCGGTATGAAGCCGTACATCATACACATATAGATCATCAACAGAATCAGAGCCACTACGAATGAGAATACACCTGCATTGATAGATTCCTGACCCAATGACGGACCAACGATATCTTCCTGTACGATGTGAGCCGGAGCCGGCATCTTACCTGATTTCAATACGTTTGCTAAGTCCTTTGCCTGTTCAGGAGTGAAATGACCTGTAATCTGTGAACGTCCACCTGTGATTTCAGAGTTTACGTTTGGTGCAGAATATACATAGTTGTCAAGAACGATAGCGATAGAACGACCGATGTTCTGTTTGGTCAGCTGTGCCCAACGACGTGCACCGTCAGAGTTCATTGTCATGCTGACAGCCGGTTTGCTGTATTGGTCGAATTCATCTTTCGCGTCTGTTACTACATCACCTTCCAACGGAGCTTTACCGTTGCGTTCGGTAGACTTGATAGCATATAATTCGAACGTCTGTCCTTTCTTGTCAAATTCAGAAGGAGAAACACCCCATTTCAAACGAAGGTCTTTCGGGAGTTCTGCTTTAACTTCCGGCATAGCCAGATATTTGTTGATATCAGCAGTGTCTTTGTAGTTAGCGTAACCGATCACAGGACCTTGTCCGCTAGAGTTCAACTGCAGGATAGCCAACAGAGGGTATTGCTTTTTAATTTCTGCCAGGTTAGCTGTTGAATTATCTTCAGTAGTTGTAGCATCTCCTTTCAGGGCAGCAGCAAGACTGTCGGCAGCACTTACGCTTTTCTTGGCCGGAGTAGCTTCTGCAAGCGGAGCTTCTTTGGTGGAATCTACAGCGGTAGAGTCTGCATCTGTCTCCTGCGCTAATACAGCACGCAATTTAGCATCAGCAGATTGCATGGCAGGAAGAACTTCTTTAGCTGTATAAGTTTCCCAGAATTCTAGGTTAGCAGAACCTTGGAGAAGTTTTCTCACACGTTCCGGCTCTTTGATACCCGGCAATTCCACCATGATACGACCCATTTTGTCTTCCAGGCTCTGGATATTCGGCTGAACAACACCGAAACGGTCGATACGTGTACGAAGTACGTTATATGAGTTTTCAACAGCAGCTTTTACTTCTGCTCTCAATACTTTTTCAACTTCTGCATCCGATGATTTCTGGTTAACTTTGTCTTTCAACTGTTGTGTTGCGAAGAGTTCGGAAAGTTTTGCGTTAGGAGCAGCTTTGTGGTATTCTCTGACAAATAGCGTGATGATATCATCCTGGCTGTTTACAGCCTGTTTTGCAGCTTCTGCCAATGCATTGTTGAAAGCTTCATCCGGCTTGTTGTCAGCCAGTGCTTTGATAACATCAGGTACAGAAACTTCAAGGATAACGTTCATACCACCTTTTAGGTCCAAACCTAAACTAATCTCCATCTCACGACATTGTTTCAGCGTCCAGTTACCCAACCACACTTTCTCATTGGAGAGAGAGTCGAGGTAGTCTTGTTCCACTTTCGGGTCGCCGTTCGCAATTTCTTTCGCCTTGTTGGTATAATGGCGTGTTACGAAGGAGAAGGAGAGATAGAACACACATACCAGTGTGAGTAATACCGCAAAAACCTTTACAAATCCTTTGTTTTGCATTTTACTTTTAATTTATGATGATTACTTTTTTAATTTAATTTTCAGTTAAATTCTGTCGTACACAAGTTCTTTTTGCCGCATACAAGGCTGCAAATATAGTTTTTTTTTCACATTCATGTGTAATAAGCCCTCAAATATTTGATGTTTAAGGGCTTTTTTGCTGAATTATTTCATTCCTCTGTTTTTCAGTAGTGGTTCCAGGCTTGGTTCCGCTCCACGGAAATTCTTATAAAGCACCATCGGGTCTTCGCTGTCTCCCTTCTCCAATACGTTATGGCGGAACAGGTCGGCGGTGTTTTTATCAAAAATACCATGTTCTTTGAAAGCTTCGAAAGCATCATTGTCCAATACGTTGGCCCATAGGTAACTATAGTATCCGGCTGCGTATCCGCCAATGATATGATTAAAGTAAGTCACGCGATAACGCGGTGCTATTTCGGGAATCAAATTAAGCTTGTCCATCGCTTCTTTTTCGAATGCAAGCATATCCAGATTCTTTACATCTGTTATCGTGTGCAGGTTCATGTCGAGGATGGCGGCGGCCAGTAATTCGGTGGTCATGAAGCCCTGGTTGAAAGTTTTCTGTTGCAGTATCTTCTCGATGATTTCGTCGGGTATCACTTCTCCTGTCTGATAATGTTTGGCATACATTTTCAGCACTTCGGGTTCAGTCGCCCAGTGTTCGTTGATTTGAGAAGGAAGCTCTACAAAGTCGCGTACCACGTTGGTTCCCGATGTTCCTTTGTATTCGCATTTTGTCAGCAGTCCGTGCAGGGCGTGACCAAATTCGTGAAACAGGGTTTCCACTTCATCCATGGTCAATAAAGAGGGGGTGTCGCCTACCGGCTTGGTAAAGCTGCAAACGTTGCATACCAATGGACGGGTTGTTCCGTGTTGCTCACGATAGTTGCTCATCCATGCACCACCGCTTTTCCCGGGACGTGGGAAATAGTCTACATAGAAGATACCGAGCTGGGAACCGTCTGCGTCTTTCACTTCAAAGACTTCTACATCAGGGTGATAAGTTGGTATGCCTTCCAGTTTGCTTAGGGTGATGCCATATAATTTGTTGGCTACGGCGAAAGCACCATTGCGTACATTTTCCAGTTTGAAATAAGGTTTTGTATCCTCTTCAGACAGATTATATTTTTCTTTCCGCAGTTTTTCGGTGTAATACCACCAGTCCCATGCTTCCAGTTTTTCTCCTTTTCCTTCCTTGTCCATTAACTTCTGGAGTTCGCCAGCTTCTGCTTTTGCTTTTGGCAGTGCGTAGCTCCAGAGGTTATTTAAAAGGCTCATTACGTTGTTGGCGTTCTTTGCCATGGTTTCATCCAGGACGAAGTTTGCATAACAGTCGAAACCTAATAAGTTCGCTTTTTCCAGGCGGAGAGAAACGATCTTGCGGATGTTTTCCTTGTTATCGTTCCCGTCGTTGTTGTTGCCGCGGTTGATATAAGCTTTGTATATTTGCTCCCGGAGCGGGCGATTTTCAGAATATTGCAGGAAAGGCAGACGGCTGGCATTGTGCAGGGTGAACAACCATTTTCCCGGTTGTCCGGCTGCTTTCGCTTCTTCGGCCGCACTTTGGCGGAACCATTCAGGTAATCCTGCCAGATCTTCTTCCTTGTCAACGAAAAGTTGGAAGGCATTATTCTCATTCAGCACATTGTTGCTGAAAGTGATGCCAAGTGTAGAAAGCTCCTTGTTGATTTCGCGGAGGCGAGTTTGGTCCTTTTCGCCAAGGTTCGCTCCGGAACGGATAAATCTTTTATAAGTCTTGTCCAGCAGACGTGCTTGTTCCGACGTCAGGTTCAATGAATCTTTCTTTTGGTAGACATCGTTCACCCGTTTGAATAGTTTCCCATTCAGGGAGATATTGTCATTATGTTCCGAAAGAACCGGTGCCAGTTTGATGGAAAGTGCGGTCAGCGAATCAGTAGTTTCCGCATCTGTCATATTGAAGAAAATGATGCTTACCCGGTCTAAGATGGGTGCGCTGTTATCCAAAGCCACAATCGTATTTTCGAATGTCGGAATTTCCGGGCTTTCGATGATGGCTTCGATATTTTGATTCTGTTCTTCTATACCTTTTAGAAAGGCAGGTTCATAGTGCTCTAATTTAATCTTGTCGAAAGAAGGAACACCATACTCGGTTTGAAACTCTGTAAAGAAAGGATTGCTTTCTGTTTTCGTAGCACAGGAGTACATCATACAACTTACTGCTAAAATGGTTAGTGTCTTTTTAATCATCATAAGTGTTTTTTATTAGAGTTTTCAGTTCTTATCGTTTACTGATATAGCACCAGATCGGGTAATGGTCTGATGCCTTGATAGACCGGTCTACCGTGCAATTGTAGGCTTTCAGGTTGGGGCTGATCAAGATATTGTCTATGCGGAAATAGAACTTGTTCTGATTGTAGGAAATACCCAATCCTTTACCGGACTGTGTGAATGCATCGTCTAGTTTTTGAGTCAGGATGCGATGGGTATATGAGATAGAACCGTCGTTGAAATCGCCGCATACTATGGTTGTCGGATATTTACTTTCTGCAATGGTTTTAGCCACAGAATCTGCTTGTGTAGCCCGGATAGCCGATGCTTCCGCCAGTTTTCTTATTAATTGCCTAAGTCCGGTTTTTACTTTCTTGGCATTCGGGTCTTTAATCATATCCTCATACATCCCTCTGTCTTCTTTGGTGAGCTTGTTGGATTCCAGGTGGTTGTTGATTAATGTAAGAGTGTCGTTATTCACATTCAGTACATATTTCATGGAGCCGTTATAATTACTTTCATATTCGATGGGATGTATCGAGAGTATGGGGAACTTAGAGAAACAGGCAAGTTGCACATCTCCTTTCCCTTGTTGGTGGACGGATTGGTAAGGATAGGCTTTCAATGCTTTTTTAATGTCCTGTTCCGTCAGGTATTTCTTGTTGGTAGCGGTGTTATATTCTTGCAGACAGATAATATCGGCGTTACTATCTACAAGATAAGACAATACCGGGTTTTTTCCATCTTTCTTCTCCAAATTGTTGAAACTCATTACGTTGTAGGATAGGATTTTGATGCTTCCTTCCGGTATGGTTTTAGTGGTGGAGTTAAAAGGAATATAAGTCCGTATCTGCGGAATACAAATTAGAAAACCGATGGCAGGCAAGAGCGCATAGCGGTAATTGACAAATGCCCAGAAGCCGATAAAAATCAGATTAATCGTCAGGAATATCGGAAATGCAAGTCCCAAGCTGGAAGCAAGTGGATTTATTTTCGGGTTAAGGTAAGGGCTATAAGCGCTTAATATCAACGTTCCCACGAAGAGAGCGTTGACAGCAAGTATCAGATATGCGACAAATTTGCCAATATGTTCCATTCCTTTATCTTTTGCTTGCGTCGAACAAGCTTTTCTTTTCTTCAGTTGTCAGACTGTCGTAACCGGATTTCTTTAGTTTTTCCAAAATACGGTCCACTTCATCAGACTGTGCTTTTTTGTGGGCATTGTAATCATAATCCTTCTCGCGACCGGTGGCACTGTTTCCATAGTGTACCTTCATTTTCGGTTTCCGTTTCCATGTTTTCTTTTGAAACAAGGAGGTGAAACCATCCAGAATCCAGTTGATCCAGGAAGTCAAATCAGTTCCTTTATTTAGGCTGGCGGCAAACCAAAGTCCAGCAAGAGCACCACCCAGGTGCGCGATATGTCCTCCGGCATTACTTGAGGTGATGGATAATACATCAATTCCGATAACAACCAGTGCCAGGTATTTGAGGCGGATAGCGCCGAAAAGAAAAAGTTGCACCCTGTAATTAGGCTCACGATAAGCCGTAGCGGCTACGATGGCTAATACGGAAGCCGACGCTCCTACCAATGTTGAGCCTACCACTTGCGAACTGAATAAAGGAAATACATTGTAGGCGATCATATACAGTAAACCTCCGCAGATACCTCCCAATACATATAGTCCTCTTAAATGTTTGGCCGAGAAAAAGTAGAGAAACAAACTTCCGAACCAATACAGCCAGAGCATATTGAATAAAATATGCAGGATGCCGGCATGCATAAACATATAAGTAAATAGCGACCACGGTTGATGCATAAACCCGATAAAGGATGCCGGTAAGGCAAATATACCGAATATGTCGGAGGTACTTACTTCAAAAAGTCGCAGGAAAACGTTAATCAACGTGCCGATCAGAAAGATGCCTACGTTGATATAAATCAGTTGGATGAAAATATTTCCTCTTCTGAATGTCTCCTTTAAATCAGCTATAATATGTCCCATTGTTATTGCTTTTTTTTCTCCAATACAAAATCAGGATTAATCCGAATAACATTCCTCCCAGGTGAGCAAAGTGAGCAACATTATCTCCGGTGCTGTTGGCAAGCCCTGCCCATAATTCGATTGCGGCATATCCTATCACGAAAAACTTCGCTTTGATAGGGAAAGGCAGCGGAAAGATGAACAGTCGGTTATTGGGAAATAGCATACCAAATGCCAGCAATATGGCGTAAACGGCTCCCGAAGCACCTACGGTGGTCAACATGTTCAAGTATTGCTCCATAGAAATAACGCCATAGCCTATCAAATTTACTTGTGTATGTTGGCTATATTCTATCACATATTGAATATACTGCACTCCTTCCTGGATAAGTCCCGCACCGATACCGCAGAGAATATAGTAAAAGAGGAAACGTTTGGGTCCCCAGGTTTGTTCGAGAATCGGTCCGAACATAAAAACGGCAAACATATTAAAGAAAATGTGGCTGAATCCGCCGTGCATGAACATATAAGTGATAAGCTGTGCCGGATTAAAGTCACTTGCGAGGAAAAAATGTAATCCCAGATAATTCGTTAAATCCAGGCCGTAACGTTGGGCTACGATTGTCCCGAAAAATACTAGTACATTGATAATTATCAGGTTTTTAGTTACAGTTGGCATCATTTTAATTTCTGAATATTTAGATAATAGACGCAAAAGTACGAATAAATTCTGTTTTAAAGCATGAAAAACGCTTCCTATTAGCTCTTTTTCAATAATTTGCTGCGTTTTTTTTATGTTTTTATTTGATATGTTGTTTTGTTCGGCTATATTTGTGGAATTAATCCATTGTGGGATAATCTTTTGTGTAACATATATATTAATTAATCATTTTACGTATTATGAATAAGTCTGATCTTATTAGCGCAATGGCTGCTGAAGCTCAAATGAGCAAAGCCGATGCAAAAAAAGCACTTGATGCTTTCATCACTTCAGTTACTAATGCTATGAAAGCTGGTGACAAAGTATCTCTCGTAGGTTTTGGTACTTTCTCAGTAAGCGAAAGAGCTGAAAGAACTGGTATTAACCCTTCTACAAAGGCAACTATTACTATTCCTGCTAAGAAAGTAGCTAAATTTAAAGCTGGTGCTGAATTATCTGCAGCTGTTGAATAAGATAGATAGTTGAAAGAAATTAGGAGAGGAGACGCGATGCGTCTCCTTTTTTTGTATCTTTGCGCGCAAGAAATAACTTGATTATGAAGATAGAAGATAAACTTGTAGCGTCCGTTATTAGTGGACTGAAAGCACTCTACGGTCAGGAAGTCCCTGAAAAGATGGTGCAAATGCAAAAAACAAAGAAAGAATTTGAAGGACATTTGACACTGGTCGTGTTCCCTTTTCTGAAGATGTCAAAAAAAGGACCGGAGCAAACAGCACAGGAAATCGGTGAATATCTGAAAGCAAACGATCCGGCTGTAGCAGCGTTTAATGTGATAAAAGGGTTCTTGAACCTGACTATTGCATCGGCTACATGGATTGAATTGCTGAACGAGATTCAGGCGGATGAACAGTACGGCTTAATGCAGGTCACTGACGCTTCTCCATTGGTGATGATTGAGTATTCTTCTCCGAATACAAACAAACCGCTTCACTTGGGACACGTGCGTAATAACCTTTTAGGCAACGCATTGGCTAACATTGTAGCGGCAAACGGCAATAAGGTAGTCAAAACAAATATTGTAAACGACCGTGGTATCCACATCTGTAAGTCCATGCTGGCATGGAAGAAATACGGAAACGGTGAAACTCCTGAAACTTCGGGTAAGAAGGGTGACCACCTGGTAGGTGATTATTATGTATCTTTCGATAAGCATTATAAAGCGGAAGTAAAGGAGCTGATGGCTAAATTTACAGCGCAGGGAATGAGTGACGATGAAGCGAAAGCAAAGGCTGAAGCTGAATCTCCATTGATGCAGGAAGCCCGCGAAATGTTGGTGAAGTGGGAAGCCGGTGATCCGGAAGTACGCGGATTGTGGGAAATGATGAACAACTGGGTATATGCAGGATTCGACGAAACCTACAAGAAGATGGGGGTTGGCTTTGACAAGATCTATTATGAATCCAATACTTACCTCGAAGGAAAAGAAAAGGTAATGGAAGGTCTGGAAAAAGGTTTCTTCTACAAGAAAGAAGACGGTTCCGTATGGGCCGACCTGACTGCCGAAGGACTGGATCATAAGCTCCTTCTCCGTGGTGACGGTACTTCTGTCTACATGACTCAGGATATCGGTACGGCTAAACTTCGTTTTGCCGATTACCCGATTAATAAGATGATTTATGTAGTAGGTAACGAACAGAACTATCACTTCCAGGTGCTTTCTATCTTGCTCGATAAACTTGGTTTCGAATGGGGTAAGAGTCTGGTACACTTCTCTTACGGAATGGTGGAACTGCCGGAAGGTAAGATGAAATCCCGTGAGGGTACGGTAGTTGATGCTGACGACTTGATGGAGGAAATGATTGCCACTGCTAAAGAAACTTCACAAGAACTAGGCAAACTGGATGGTTTGACACAGGAAGAAGCTGATGATATTGCCCGTATTGTGGGTCTGGGAGCATTGAAATATTTCATTCTGAAAGTCGATGCCCGTAAGAATATGACATTCAATCCGAAAGAATCTATCGACTTCAATGGTAATACAGGTCCGTTTATTCAATATACTTATGCACGTATCCAGTCTGTACTTCGGAAAGCTGCCGAATCAGGTATCGTAATTTCTGAACAGATTCCGGCTGGTATTGAATTGAGTGAAAAGGAAGAAGGGCTGATTCAGATGGTTGCCGACTTTGCTGCTGTTGTAAAACAAGCCGGTGAAGATTACAGCCCGTCTATTATTGCTAATTATACTTATGACTTGGTGAAAGAATACAATCAGTTCTATCATGACTATAGTATTCTGCGCGAAGAGAATGAGGCAGTGAAAGTATTCCGTATCGCTCTGTCTGCTAATGTAGCTAAAGTTGTTCGCTTGGGAATGAATTTGCTGGGTATCGAAGTTCCTTCCAGAATGTAAGACTTTCTCTGAACAAAATAGACTTCTGCGGGGTTTCTTTTATATATATAAAAGGAACCTCGTATGTTTTACTCCCCCCATCCATTGCTTCGGAAGAGAGAAACGGAAACTGCTACTGTCTCTTATTCCGAACTGCTGTTTGACCTGATTTATGTTTTCTCGGTCACGCAACTTTCACATTATTTGCTTCATAATCTCACTTGGGAAGGATTATTGAAAGAAACAATCCTGTGGTTTGCAGTCTGGATGTTGTGGCAACATACCATCTGGGTGACTAACTGGTTCAACCCGGATACCCGGCCGATACGTATTCTTCTTTTTATCAGTATGCTGGTGGGGCTGGTGATGGCGGCTGCTATTCCTTATGCCTTTACTTACCGGGGATTGATATTTGCTGTCTGCTATGTTCTGATACAGGCAGGGAGAACACTTTATATTATCGGGGTGTTAGGAGATCATCATCTGGCTGCTAATTTTAAGCGAATTATGGGCTGGTTCTGTATATCTGCCGTCTTTTGGATTACGGGTGCCATATTGCAGGGAGAATGGCAAATTCTACTGTGGATTATAGCCGCCATCTGTGATTATACAGCCCCGATGCACGGATTTGCTTTACCTCGTCTGGGACGTTCGGACAGTAGCAAGGAATGGACTATTGAAGGGCATCATTTGGTGGAACGTTGCCAGTTGTTTGTGATTATTGCTTTTGGAGAAACTCTATTGATGACAGGAGCTTCTTTGAGTGAAGTAGAAGAATGGACGCCTCTCGTGATTATTTCTGCTGTCATATCTTTCATTGGTAGTTTGGCTATGTGGTGGGTTTACTTTGATGTGAGCAGTGAAGCCGGTAGTCGGAAAATACAGGAAGTGAAAGATCCCGGAAAGCTGGGGTTGATTTATAATGCAATTCATATCGTACTGGTGGGAGCATTGATTATTTGTGCGGTAGGAGACGAACTGATTGTTGCCCATCCCGAACAAGAAATGAGAGCGGAAGTTGTTTTTGTTCTGATTATCGGACCAATCGTTTATATTCTGGCAAATAGTATCTATAAATATGTCACGTGCCGTATGCTTCCTTTATCACATATTATTGCTGTAATAGCTTTGGCTTTACTGCTTCCCTGGCCTTATCACATTTCTTTATTGACGATGAATATCTTGGTAACATCTGTTTTTATATTCGTGATTGTGTTTGATATGCTATTCCCTAATAAAGGTTTTAAGATAAAATGGGAGCCGAAGATTTAATGATGAAAGCCCATTCATAACGGATAATACTTATATCCTATAATATTGTGGCTTAAAATAAAAACACAGTTCACACGAATTCTTGGTGAGTATTCAAGAAGTTGTGTGAACTGCGTAATTCGCGCCTTTCTAAACGGATGTCTATTATGTCTTTTTCATCGATGGTTCGCAATGCGAAGTCCCGATAGCGATTCCGTACAATATCCGGGCTGCTCTTATTTAAATCGTATCAATCTTTATTTGTACCAATCTTTATTTTGTTTCCCATTCGATGATACCCATCCAGAGAACTTGGGATATGATTGATCGATTCGTTTCCCTTCCTCTGGAACCGGGAGATTACTTACTGGCATATTGATAGCAAACGGCATCAAGTCTGCAGAAACATAATACATCCCTTCTTCTGGTCTGTAGATGTCTTTTCCGGTTCCCAGTAACGATAAGTCGGCTTTGTCAGTCGGGGGATAATTTATCAGATGTAATTCTTTGCCTCTACCCTCGTTGGAACTGATGAAGATAAACGGGTTGTAAGGAGGTACCACCTCTTTCTCACTAGCTCCATCAAGCGTGATGGTTACAGTATATTCTTTCTTTGATTCATCAGTGATATTTTTGAATTTTGTCATGTCGTCATACAACAATATGGTTGGGTGAGACTGTCCAGGCTCTGTTTCTTTTCCTTCCATGTATATAGAACTTGATAAACCACTGGCATCAGGCCCCGTTATTTTTACACTCTTGACATTGCTGTTTGAGAGCTTGTGTAATTGATATCCAAATCCGTTTTGCAGATAACCGCCACAGTGCTGTAAGATAAACTTGTCTTCTATTTCGTAAATGCGATTGTCAAGAGCATTTCGGGTCATCGTACTGGTGTACTTTACCATTACGTCATTCATATCGTAATCACCTAACTTAGGCCATAAGTCTTCAAAAGCCAGTGTACCGGAATAAGAAATTTTATATTGCTCGGGGATTGCTTCGGGGTCTTCAGGCAATGGAGGCAATGTCGGGTCAATAGCATTCTTTTCTGACGTATGAATATAGAAGATGGCATCTGCATAATCGAAGTCAATATTATCTTCGAATCCTACTGCTACAATCTGCCCGGACTTGGAATCACGGAGAGATACAGTTCTTTGTGTATTATTCGTGTTTAGATTCCTGGTGGAGTAGCGTGCCCCCATACCTTTTATGATATCGCCCACTTTGTCTTTATCTGTTTCTGAGGTGAGTTTACTCTTGAATCCCATACCTTGAAGGCACCAGCCAATTGTGACTCCTGCAGGAAATTTGTCTTCGTATTCCTGTGTCTCTTCATTCCAATATTTGAGTTTTATTTCTTCGCCACACACTAATGCTCCTACCCCTAAAGTCTTGTAAACAGGAGAGGTGTTTGGGAATGCAATTATTTGTTTTATATCACTCTTGCTCTGGGGCGGATTGTTGGTCGGATAGGTGTAATATCCAACTGTATTGTACCATGCAGCAGAGCTGTTTATAAATACGAGGCTTACTTCGGTCGGGTTAACAATTGGAATATCTGAAGTCATTTTAATGGAACCATCAAAAAACTCCGGATAATTCTGACTGATGTTCATAACCTTGCTTTTACCGCTCTCATCTTTGACTGTAACCTTTCTGAAAACATACTTGATGTTGTATAGTACGTCTGCCGGAGGTATGTTTATTTTAGGCTCCAGATTGGTTGGTCTTCCGTTGTTATCCCAGTCTGCATCGGGAAGAACATGCCATTCTTTTAGATAGGTATGTTGGTTCACGGTCACTCCTCTGGTTTTTGATGCCGTTTGTGAACGTAAGGCAGTGATATATGCATCTTGATTAAATGAAAGCTGACGACTGTCGTCAATCGTTAGTTTAAGAGGAGATACGGTGGCTAAATAATCCGATGATAACCATACTTCCGAGAGGTCCGCCGGAATATTCATTTCTCCACTGAATTTGCCTTTTTCGTCTGTAACTGCACGGTAGATAGGCTCTATGTCCTTTTGGAACACGCTGCCGTCAGCCGAGTATTCAATGGGATCTTGATCGTAAATGTCAAAAAGGACACGATAATTTTCGCTTTTAAAACAATAATTGATATCCAAAGCAACAGCTTGGGTCATGTTGAAGTCGAAGTATGCTTCTTTTGGCATATGCCTTCTCTCCCAAGATAAGTCACGCTCTTTGTCCATACAACTGATGGAAGCTATGGTAAGCACTCCTATCATTAAATACTTTAATTTTGTTTGCTTCATAAGTTTGTGTATTAAAAGATAAAGAGCAAATATATACATTTAATTATATAATTTGCTCTTTTTCTAGTTTTTTTATTTCTTTTTTGCGAATCGTCCTTTTTTTGTGGTCGCTGGTCCTTTCTCATCTTGTAATTTGATGAGTTCCAAACAGCTAGCCAAACTCAAATCCTGCGGGACGATATCTTTAGGAATTTTATAATTGGAACCCTTATAGGTAATATAAGGTCCGTAACGTCCGTTCAGAATCTCAAGTTCCGGCTCCTCTTCAAACTTCTTGATGTGGCGTTCCGTTTCTTTCTGGCGTTTCTCCAGAATCAGCTGTTCTGCCTCTTCCAAAGTAATTTCCATCGGATCAAGTGTTTTCGGGAGCGATACATATACCTTATTGTGCAGGACATACGGACCGAAACGGCCTACGCCTACACTGACTGATTTTCCTTCATATTCGCCCAGTGTACGAGGTAATTTGAATAATTCCAGTGCTTCTTCCAAAGTGATGGTTTCCATGGATTGACCTTTCTTCATTTGTGCGAAGCGTGGTTTTTCTTCATCTTCTACAGTACCAATCTGTACAACAGGACCGAAGCGACCAATCTTAACAGAAACAGTCTTGCCTGTTCCCGGTTCTTCTCCCAGAATACGTTCGCCTACTTTATGTTCCGTCTTGATAGCCAATGTGTTTTCTACAGACGGATGGAACTTATCATAGAAATTCTTCATGATAGAAGTCCATTTCACTTCTCCTTCTGCAATCTCGTCAAATTCCTTTTCTACACTGGCGGTAAAGTTGAAATCCAGAATGTCTGGGAAATATTCGGTAAGGAAATCATTTACCACAGTGCCGGTATCCGTTGGGAACAACTTCGCCTTTTCTGCACCGGTAATTTCAGTATGGTTTTCATCCTTAATCTGACAATCTTTCAATGTCATGACATTAAACTGCCGTTCTTCCCCGTCTTTATTACCTTTCTCCACATATTCGCGTTGTTGGATGGTAGAGATAGTAGGTGCATACGTAGACGGACGTCCGATACCCAGTTCTTCCAATTTGCGTACAAGACTTGCTTCCGTATAGCGTGGAGGACGTTGGGTGAAACGTTCGGTTGCGATAATAGGCCCATGTTCCAACTTTTGGCCTTTTTTCAGAGGAGGAAGCAGGTGGCTTTCATCTTCCTGTTCGTTGTCATCATCATAAGATTCACGGTATACACGCAGGAATCCGTCGAACTTAATCACTTCGCCGATGGCTGTAAATACATCGCTGCTGCCACTTATTGTTATGGTAGCAGTTGTCTTTTCCAGTTCCGCATCTGCCATTTGTGAGGCAATGGTGCGTTTCCATATCAAGTCGTACAGTTTCTTTTCCTGTGCTGTTCCTTCAACGGACTGGTTTTCCATATAGGTAGGACGGATAGCCTCATGCGCTTCTTGTGCACCCTTAGTCTTTGTTTCGAAATGACGGGGGTGTACGTAGCGGTCACCCATCATTTTGATGATAGCGTCTTTACTGCCTGCTGTCGCAAATTCCGAGAGGTTGACAGAGTCCGTACGCATATAAGTGATGAATCCCGATTCGTATAAGCGTTGCGCGAGCATCATGGTCTGCGCTACGGTATATCCCAGTTTGCGTGCGGCTTCCTGCTGCAACGTAGATGTTGTGAATGGAGCAGGAGGTGTTTTCTTGACCGGGCGGGTAGTAATATCGTCGATGGCAAAGCTTGCTCCCTGACATGCGTTGAGGAAGGCTTTTGCTTCTTCTTTTGTTTTAATACGGCGAGCCAGTTCAGCTTTCATCTCCACCAGTTTTCCGTCCGTGTCCGGAACGAGGAATACGGCAGTGATGCGATAAGCAGCTTCCGTTTGGAAAGCATGTATTTCACGTTCGCGTTCAACGATCAGGCGGACAGCAACCGACTGAACACGTCCGGCAGAAAGTGCCGGTTTCACTTTTCTCCAAAGCACGGGAGAGAGTTCGAAACCTACGATACGATCCAGAATCCGTCGTGCTTGCTGTGCATTTACGAGGTTGAGGTCAATGTCGCGTGGTTGCTCAATCGCTTTTAAAATAGCGCTTTTCGTAATTTCATGAAATACGATTCGTTTTGTGTTTTCCGGTTTTAGTTTCAAGACCTCATACAGATGCCAGGCAATTGCCTCTCCCTCGCGGTCCTCATCGGATGCGAGCCATACGGTTTCTGCCTCTTTAGCTTCTGTCTTTAGTGTGCTAACCAGCGCCTTTTTGTCTGCCGGGATTTCGTAGCTGGGTTTAAAATCATTATTTACGTCGATACTGAAATCTTTTTTCTTCAGATCGCGTATGTGTCCGTAACTAGAAAGGACTTTGAAATCTTTCCCCAGAAACTTTTCAATCGTTTTTGCTTTTGCCGGAGACTCGACAATGACAAGGTTTTTCTGCATAATTCTTTCTTTTATAATGGCTTGTACCACAATATTCGGGGACAAAAGTAAAAAAAAAGATTCTCCCCACCTTATATTATAAGGAGAATTTAATAAAATCTTGAAATTTACATCTGTGAAGGTAAAGGCTAATATGGTAAATCTTAAAATTTGATTCAGGACGTTCGGTGGTATATATTAAAATGAAATAAGATGATATTTAATGCAATATGCCCATCTCGAATAGTACGGGATGGGCATATTGTGTTTTTATTATATTCTGTCTATTTTCCTTAGAACCGGAAACTCAATCCTCCCAAGAAATTGAATCCTTCCGTAGGATAACCCAAATAATATTGATATTTCTTGTTCAGCAGGTTATGTACTTGCGCATAAACGGATACTCCTTTGAATACATTATAGCTGGCTCCGATATGCAAATCATTAATTGCGGTCATTTTTGCATACTCTTTCACTTCTTTCCGGTTGATGTAATCATAACCTAGATTTATGTTAAAAGCAGAGATCGGATGAATACGTACATTGAAAGACATTTCACTGACCGGTTTCACAGCCAACAGATATTCCTCTGTTTTGCTGTCCCAATTACGGTAAGTATATTTAGCTGATATTCCAAGGATATCTTTGTAATCGTAACTGATTTCACCTCCAAGGTAAAGATTGTCTGTATTGTCTTGAGCAAAAGAAAGATAAGAACCTGAATGAATATTACTTGGGTCAAAACCTAAATAAGATAAGTCGTTCTTTAGATTCTGATAACCACCGAACACGTTGAACCAAAGTCCCGGATAAGGGCTTGCTTTGAATCCGATACTACCGTTGATTTGCTCGTAAGTATCATAAGGACGTTGTACGTATCCCAAAGTAGCAGTGGTATTTGCCTCCGGCAGTTCACCGTAAGGACAGATACTTTCTAATCTACGGAAATCATTCAATTGCTTACCGCCGGTTGCTTTTGCATAAACAATGTAGCTATCAGAAAAAATATACTGTGCAGTGATATCGGGTGAAATACGGAAAGACTTATCAAATCCGAAAGATAAATCTACATTGGCTCCGATATGCAATTTCCAGTCATCATTATCCAGTTCATAATATGGATTTAAAAGAAGCGTTGTGTAGTTTTTGAAGTATTCATCTCCGGTGGAAACATTCTTTGTATATCCGTTGTAGAGAAGATTGTTCATTTCCAAAGCGATAGTTATTAATTGTTGGTCGCCGATAGCTCCCGTGACATCGCCTTTGGTACGTATGATTGTTTCCTTGATACCTGTATTGGCTTCAGATTCATTGAACATGTTATGCTGACGTTCATACATCAACAGATTTGTTTCTGCGTTGAAACGCAGTGGTGCAGTCTCATCAGTGAAATGAATGCCCGCATGGAAGTCACCGGATGTGAATTTCTGCTTGCTGTTTACGCTTTCCGGTTGGAAGTTGAAGTTGCTCAATCCGAAGTTTCCGGCAATATTTAAGTCCAGTTTATTAAATTGGTGTGTGTAATCTACATTTGCGCGTGTGCGATAATAAAATGCATTCCATTTTTCTCCATCTGTGAAGGGAAGAGTTAACTTACCATCCATTCCATCCATTTGGAAACGTACATTCAATTTGTCTTTCTGCGACAGACGGAATAGATAATTGGCAAGAATATCCAAATTGCCATAATTACCATATCCGGCACGTACATATCCCGGGGTAGTGCCGGGTTGAACTTCTTTTCCGGTATAGGGGCGCATCAGGCCTGCCGGAACGGAAGTGGCCGGAAAGAATGTTGTAGCATACTCTACTTCTTTCTTGCTCACTGTCGGTTCTTCTACTTTAGGCAGGACGTTTACTTTCGAGGCGTCCATAATGTCCGGGTTATATTCTTGTTCCACAACGACCGTGCGGGTCATTGTTGTATCCTTCGGTTGGGTGGTTTGGGCTTGAAGGCAGGATGGCATTGACATAGCCAATGCGAGTCCTCCTATTATATAATGAGATCGTTTCATACTTTTCTATTTTTTTATTCTCAATTCTCAACTTTCAATTTACTAAGTCTGCTTTCAATCATGCTTTCAATATCGTCATTCCCTTGATAATTCTGTTGCAGACTTAGCAGATATTGGCGTGCGTCCAGATCTTTACCCGTAGCATGATAGACGTCGGATAGAAGGATAAAACTGCGCGCTAGCCAATAAGCATGTGGCGTACTCTGTTCTATATAGTTGAGCAACTCTTTCTCTGCAGCGGCATATTCTTTTGCGTCGTAGAGGGATTGTGCAACCTGATATTTAGCTTCGGCACCGTAAGAGTTACGTGTGTCTTTGGCCAGTTCACGATAGTCTTCCATTGCTTTCTTGTCAGCCTTTTGCTTGGTATAGGCTTTAGCACGGTAATAAAGAGCTTCATTTCTTAGCTCCGGACTAAGTTTGGCTTCTGCAAGCAGGTCGGTAGCTGCATGGATGGTTTCTATGTCATCTCGCAATAGGAAGGCGCAACGCAGAATACCCGTTTCAGCAAGTTGGCGGCGCTCTACGTTGGTTGCTTTTTCTTTCAGCATTTTGTAGCTAGCCAATGCTTCAGCCATATTTTGCTGGTTGAATTGCACTTCAGCACGCAAGATCAGTGCTTCTTCTGCAAACGGATTGTTAGGATATTCCAGCAGTTTACCGGAATGGAGAAGAATCATATCATAATTTTTCTGCTCGTTTCCGATCAGGCAGAGATAATAATGTGCGTTCAGGCTGAAGGCTCCTTCCGGGAAAGTTTGCAGGTATTTGTTGAGGCTTGTTTTGGCTTCTTCCATTCTGCCTCGTGCATAAATCTTTTCTGCGGCGGCATACGTAAGCGAGTCTTGTTCGTTAGCATCGAAACGGATGTGTCCTGGCATGGCATTTGCTAAAGCAGCAAATTCGTCGATGCGGTTGAGATCCACATAAATAGATTTCAAATCACGCATGGCAAGGCGGGCTTCTTCACTACCCGGATATTTTTCGATAACCTGTTTGTAGGCTTCGATTGCTTGGTTGTAATCTCCTTTTTGGTAATATAATAATCCGATTTCGGCGGCAGCTTTCCTGCTGACCGGACTTTCAGGATATTTAGTAAGTAATTCTTTGAAAGAAGTAATGGCTTGATTGTTGTTGTCCATCAAAACATAGGAACGCCCTTTCTCGTAAATAGCGTTTACGGCATAAGGAGAAGCAGGGTACTTTCCTACCAGACGGTTCAGCAAGGTAATCTTACCGGTATAGTCTTTCTGCAGACCGGATACAAGAGCCAGCTGATAGAAAGAATAGTCTCCGGAAGAAGTATTCATCTGTTCGGCTTGCGAATAATACTGTTTGGCTTCTTCAAAGTTACGTACATGCAGGTGGCAGTCACCAATACGATTGTATGCATCGGCAAGTGCGGTTGCATTTTCACCTTTCTCCAGTTGAACGTATTTTTGGAAATAATTGCTTGCTTGCGTATAGTCTTTCCGGTGGAAAGCGATATACCCTAAGTTATAATTGGCAAGCGCATACATTTCGTTATTGGGTTGGGTGGTGAGTTGCAGATAAGCATTAAAATCACGTGCGGCTTCTACCATTCGGCTTAGACGGTAATAGGATTCTCCACACCAATAGTAAGCGTCTGCCTTGGTCTGACGATTGTATTGTCCGATGGCAATGGATTGGTTTAGATATTTCAGAGCTTGTTCGAAGTCGGCGTTAGCGAAAGATTGAGTTCCTAATTGGAACAGTATCTTCTGTTTGGCTTCCAATATTTGCGCGCTTGGTTTGGCAATCCGGTCGATTGATTTCAAAGCTGCATCGTAGCTACGTGTATTCATGTAAACTTCTACCAGGTAGCTGCTGACTTTTTCAGCGTAAGGAGAAGTCGGAAATTCATTCAGGAATTTCTCGAAGGCAGTAACAGATTCACCGAAAGCGGAGAAAGAAGTCTCGTGCAGGCAAAGAGCGTAATTGTAAGCTGCCTGTTCCTTGATTTGCATATTAGCATTGGAGGCGGCTGCCTGTTCAAAAGCCATGCGTGCTTTGTTTTTCTCTGCCAGTTGCAGATAAGAGAGTCCCATGTGGAGATATGCATTTTGGGTAAGGGCATCGTTGTCAGTTGTCACCTTACCTAATGTTTCGGCTGCTTTGGAGTAGACTTTTGTTTGGTAGTAGGAGAGACCCAGCATATAAAGGGCATCGCGGCGGGGAGCCGAGCGATCCTTATTCAGGTAATTGTTGAATGCTTCTACGGCTTGGTGATATTGTCCGAAATGGTAATAGGCATCTCCCAGAATACGGTACATTTCTGCAGCGTGCTCGTTGTTCGGGTAGGCTGACAGGTAGTTTTGTGCTACAATTTGTGCCTTATCATAGTTTTTGAGCTGCGTATAAATTTCGGCTATGTAATAAGGGACGAGTGCTTTGTACTTCGAGTCGTCCTGTAAGGGAAGGAAACCTTTCAATGCTTCACTATAACGTTTTTGTGTATAGCGGATGTAGGAAAGATAGTAATCACAATCTTTGGCGTATTTGGGGCTGTTGGCACGCAAAGTTTCAAACCAGATGGCTGCTTCTCTTAGATTATCGGTTTTCAGATAACAGGTAGCCAGTTGGTAGGTGCAGTCGTCCCGTTCTTCATTACCTAACAAATCGAGGTCGGCAGAGTTGAAAAGTGCCAGTGCTTCATCATATTTTCCTTCGTAGAAATAGCAGGAGGCTAACAGCGCATAAATACGGTTAGCGTATGGAGTATCAGGATAACGGTCAAGGTATTTGCGGAGGAGTTCGATGCGGTTTTTGTCTTTCAGTTCGTAAGCCGAACTGACTAGCATATATTCTGCGTCCTGAAGAAGGCTGGCTACAGGCTTTTGTTTTACAAATGCTTTCAATGCCGGCAGAGCAGCTGCATAATTCTTTTCTTGGAAAAGTTCTTTCCCTTCTTTATAAAGGTTGTCAGTCGAAGTGAACTTGTCACCTGTCTGGGCAAATCCTATAATGGGCGTGCAGCAGATGGCGGCACAAATGAGTCTAGTAATTTCTTTTTTCATAATCGGGTGTTTATGCAAAAGTACTACATATCTTTCAATGAGAATCCTTTGAAAGTTATTTTATAATCATTTAATTCTTTATGTAAAGTTTCTCCTTTCTTTTCCAATGCCGGGATACTTATTTTTCTCGGATTTCTTTTTACTTCTCCGATAAGTGCTGTTTTGTTAAACCGCTTGAGGGCGATCAGGTCTATTTCATTTTCTCCGTTTTTGTCCCAATAGTTACCTACGTCGGTAACTTCCTCTTCTTCAGCGATAAGTTCACGGAAATATTTTTCTAACAATAGGCCGCTGTATTGTTCATAGTTCTTTTCTACATATTCTATCAGTAAATGGTTTTTCCCCATTTCTAGTACTGCGTTGTTTGAGAAAATAAAGCGAAACCAGAATCGTAGAAAATTGTCTTGCAGGCAATAACGGGTAGCACGACTATTAGGTTTAGCGAACATCGGTTTCACTTTTTTGATTAATGAATATTCATCCTCAAGGTTGGCTAAATAGGAACCGGTGTTTTTATTGATGATGGAATCAATCTCTCGTTGTGTTGTTTTTCCTTCTGCAATGAGAGATAGGATAGAAAAATAATTGGCATAGTCTTTCCCGAACTCGGAAATCAACATGTCTTTGCCTTCTGTCAGAAATGGTGAGCCTTCGGAAAGCGCATAATTTATCATGGCAGTTTTATTAAATGCTTTCGCTTCCATCAATAGGGTGATGTATTTGGCTACTCCACCTGTCAGCAAATACAAGCAAAGCAAATCTTCCGATGTGAATTTGGGGGCATGGTCTGCTAGAATCTCTTTGATAACGGTGGTGGTGAATGGATGCAGAGCAATTCGGGCGGTAAGGCGTCCGTATAGTGGCTCCTTGCGGTCTTCGAATATTCTTTTCATCATTGAATAAACGGAACCGCATACAATGAAATTGATTTTGGAAGTCGCGTGATATTGGTCCCAAATACGTTGTATGTCACTGACGATAGACGGATTGATATAGAGAAATTCTTGAAATTCGTCAATGATTAATGTGAAATTTTCCTTTTGGGAATGTTGCATCAGCAGTTCAAAGAGCTGTGCGAACTCTCTGATTTCTCCATAGATACGAATGCCAAGCGTTTCCTGAATGACAGGTTGATATTGTGCGCAAAGCAGGACTTCACTCTTTCTTGCTACAAATATATATACGAATCGGGTGTCTTTGACAGACTCTAAGAGTAGAGCTGTTTTTCCGATTCGTCGGCGTCCGGTCATTACAGTAAAGCAAGCGCTCGTTTGTGATTGCTTTTTAGCTGCATACAGTATCGCCATTTCTTTCTTTCGGTCGTAGAACTTCATATTATTGCTATCTTAATGGCGGTTAATTTAATGACCATTAAATTAATGGTGGTTACAAAGATAACACAATATGTTGTATTTTGTTCATTTATAGTAATATAATATGATTGTTTAAGATTATGTGATAAATTACTTTGATCTATTTGGTTGAGATGAACTTCTATTTTACAAATACATCAATTGGCTACTGAAAAATGGCCCATCTTAAGAAAAGGAATATTTAAACGAGAATAAAAGGCGTAATTACTGGGAGGGATTGAGAAATATAAAAAAACGCAGAGATTTGTAGGTGCGAAATTCTTTCTTTTTGTTATAGGAGATGTTTGTCGATTAAATTGTAATGCTTTTCTTCTTTTTCACTTGTTGTGTAAACTGAAATGTGGTTAGAAACTGGCATTTTGTTGTTTGTTGCCTTTTCGATATTTGTGATGAAATAGAAGAAAAACGGTCTTAATTTTCCCTTATTTGTCTTCCTCACCGAGCAAAAGCTGCTTCGTCGGTGAGAAAGGAAGCGTTCCTCGGTGGGGAAGAACTCCTTGGTTTTAAACCAACGAATCTTTTCTTGATAGAAAAAGATGCATATTCGACTTGAATTTATACGGTATTAGCCTGTGATTTTGCATACAGTTGCATGTTTTTATGCATTTTATTCTCCAGATCATTATTTTTTTATCTGATGTTTTGGAGGAATATCTTAAAAATGGGACATAACTATAGATGAAATACTCTCAATCTATCAGGCTGATGAGATTATCTTAGCGGCATTGAGCTAGAAACAAGCTAAGTCCGCGACGGATAGAATCCAACCCAAAATCTTCCGGATGAATCTCGGAGAGAGGTAGGAAGAAAGAATCTGCTACATCATCCATGGCGGAGAAATGGCTCATGTCTTCTACGGTGCAGAGAAAAAACATATCAAGTGTGTGTACAGGAAAACCTGAATAGACATAAATATTGGGAAGTGAAAACTGGTAAATAGCTTTTTTTACCTTCAATCCGGTTTCTTCCAGCACTTCACGGGCTACGCCTTCTTCACCTGTCTCGTTCATATCGATAAATCCTCCGGGAAGGTCGAGAGTTCCCTTTGCCGGCTCTTTAGCACGCCGGCAGACAAGCAGTTCATTTTTCTCATTCAAGATGAGTGCTACTGTGGCGGCAGAAGGATTGAAATAATAGACAAAGCCGCAATCTGCACATTTTTTAGATTTCTCGTTGTTAATCTCAAAATGAGAGGAACCACATTTAGGGCAATATAAGAATTGGTCAAGAGGATGTTCCATAATCGTATATATTTTCCAGTTTTTTTGTTTATGCATGCAAAGGTATAAAATGCTTTTATTAATTTCATCTATCACCGCATAGAAATATTCGATTGGGCTTTTTTTGCAAAGGCGGGGTTTCTGCCTTTATCTTTGCATCAGAAACAAAAAACAAAACGTTGTTTCTGATGTTATAAGTCAAATCAATTAATAACAATAAAAGCAATAAAGATTATGGAACCAATTTTAAATTCTCAACTTCCTGAATTCAGCGTTCAGGCTTTTCACAACGGAGCTTTCAAGACTGTAACCAACAATGACCTGAAAGGTAAATGGGCGATTCTTTTCTTCTATCCTGCTGACTTTACTTTCGTATGTCCTACTGAATTGGTGGATATGGCTGAAAAGTACGATCAGTTCAAGGCGATGGGTGTAGAGATCTATTCGGTAAGTACTGACTCTCATTTCGTGCACAAAGCTTGGCATGATGCTTCTGAAAGTATTCGCAAGATTCAATATCCGATGTTGGCAGACCCGACTGGCGCTTTGAGCCGTGCACTGGGTGTATATATCGAAGAAGAGGGTATGGCTTATCGCGGTACATTCGTTGTCAATCCGGAAGGAAAGATTAAAGTGGTGGAACTGAATGATAACAATATTGGCCGTGATGCAAGTGAATTGCTTCGTAAGGTGGAAGCTGCACAGTTTGTAGCCAGCCATGACGGAGAAGTTTGCCCGGCTAAATGGAAGAAGGGTGAGTCTACCCTGAAACCAAGCATTGACCTGGTAGGTAAGATTTGATAGATCTTGATAATGGTGATTATGGGAGGCCGGTAACGAGAGACGCTGCCGGCCTTTCTTTTAAAAAAATGAAAGGAAAAAGATATGTTAGAATCTGCATTAAAAGAACAACTAAAGGGTATTTTTGCTGGGCTGGAGGCAAACTTTACTTTTGATATATCCGTATCATCCAGCCACGAAAACAAAACAGAATTATTGGAGTTGCTGGGAGATGTAGCGGATTGTTCCGATCATATCACTTGCTCGGTGAATGAGGGAGAAGCATTGAAGTTTACTTTATTAAAGAATAGTGATCGTACCGGAATCACATTCCGGGGTATTCCTAACGGACATGAGTTCACATCATTGCTTTTGGCTATCCTGAATCTGGACGGCAAAGGAAAGAACTTTCCCGATGAGGCCGTTTGCAACCGTGTGAAAGCACTGAAAGGCCCGATACATCTGACCACTTATGTTTCGTTGACTTGTACGAACTGCCCTGACGTAGTGCAGGCTCTGAATGCAATGACTACTTTGAATCCGGCTATTACGCATGAAATGGTAGACGGTGCGCTTTATCAGGATGAAGTAGATGCACTGAAGATACAAGGAGTACCCTCTGTCTTTGCAGATGGAAAATTGCTTCATGTAGGCCGTGGTGAATTTGGCGAATTGCTTGCCAAGTTGGAAGATCAATATGGTATTGACGAAACCAAAGCGAATGCAGAGGTGAAAGAATATGATGTGATTGTAGTCGGTGGAGGACCTGCAGGAGTATCAGCAGCTATTTATTCTGCCCGTAAAGGACTCCGTGTAGCTATCGTGGCCGAGCGTGTTGGCGGACAGGTAAAAGAAACGGTGGGTATTGAAAATCTAATTTCTGTTCCGGAAACGACAGGAAATGAACTTGCCGATAATCTGAAAACTCACTTGTTGCGTTATCCGGTGGATTTGCTGGAGCATCGTAAAGTAGAAAAAGTAGAAGTGGTTGGAAAACAAAAGCAGATCACTACCTCTGTTGGGGAGAAATTCCTGGCTCCGGCACTGATTATTGCAACTGGTGCAAGCTGGCGTAAACTGAATGTTCCGGGAGAAGCGGAGTATATCGGTCGTGGTGTCGCTTTCTGTCCTCATTGTGATGGGCCGTTTTATAAAGGAAAGCATGTAGCGGTAGTAGGTGGTGGAAATTCCGGCATTGAGGCAGCCATTGACTTGGCCGGTATCTGCTCCAAAGTCACTGTTTTTGAATTTATGGATGAGTTGAAAGCGGACAGTGTACTTCAAGAGCGACTTAAATCATTGCCGAATGTGGAAGTGTTTGCAAGTTCACAGACTACGGAAGTGATAGGAAATGGTGATAAACTGACTGCCCTGCGCATCAAAGATCGCAAAACGGAAGAAGAACGTTTGGTTGAGTTGGATGGTGTATTTGTACAAATTGGGCTTTCTGCGAATAGCAGTGTATTCCGCGACATAGTGGAAACCAACCGTCTGGGCGAAATCATGATTGATGCACATTGCCGTACGAATGTGACGGGTATCTATGCAGCCGGAGATGTTTCTACGGTTCCTTATAAGCAAATTATTATCTCTATGGGCGAAGGAGCGAAAGCTGCGCTTTCTGCATTTGACGATAGAGTGAGAGGGATTATCTGATTGATGTATTCAGATATAAAAAGCACATAAACAAAACATTAGCAAGAGGAGAAATGACTCCTCTAAAAAATACCCCCGTTACAGATTTGTAGCGAGGGCTATTTTATATTTAGAGAGCATGACCTTCATCAACTGCTCTATCCTGCGCATTGAGACAAATGTTCATGAATATCCGAGAAAGTGAAATGAACGTTGTTCTCATGGTATGTAATTGGGGGGATTTTAAGAAATGTGTACTAAGTTCATTTATTTAGTCATGATATGTATATCTGACGAAATCAAACAATCCGGAATTTTCCTGCTGTGCCGGTTGTTCTCCAATAAATTTAAGATTCTCTACACTGCAAAAAATATGGAATGCAATGTCTTTCCCAAATTCCAGTTGAAGTTCATGTTTAGGTTCGTTGTCTATTAACCAGGTGATGTAATAGTTCCCGTTTTTTAATGTCAGATCAATTTCGAACAGATGCCATCCGGTCTTGATTACTACAGGAACGGAAGAAAAAGGATATGCCTGCGATGTCATATAAGCAATCATTTCGTTGGGAGCTGCATTTAACTCCTTGCGAACTGTGTCTTTACCATATCCGACTTCAAAATCCAATTCATGTTGGTCGTCATGGTATATCCACGAACCCACGCTACATTGATCTCCTATTCCCATTTGCGGGATATGAGTACGCCAGGTATATCTTCCTGTTGTATAAATCCGTTCTACAGTATGAACCTTTTTCCGATCCACCGAGTTAGCTCGGGTAAAGATCCGTAAGTAGCCATTCTCTAATATGCATTGATTATCCGGGTTGTTATCCTGATGTCCGTATTTCCATCCATCCAGATTGTTGAAGTTCCATTCTTTGTTTGGCGGATTTTTAGTACTGATGTCATTGGTCTGTTGCTGTGCAAAGCAAAGGCCGCAAATGCATATTAGTAACAGAGTTAAATAGTAGTTTCTCATAATAATTGAATTTAAGTGTATTCGTTTTCTATCAATTGCTTGCTGCAAAAGTAGTCGAATACCTTATTCTACTCATCAGATTTTAGTCATTTCAAATCATGAAACGTCCAAATCTGCACTGGAAATCTTAATCGCTCTGTTCCGGGAAGTATAATTTCTATATAAATGATAAACTAAAGTGCTGAATCTATTCTGATTGTTGTTGGGTGGAACCATGTTGTGCTCTGAATTGAGAAGGAGTCATTCCTTTCATTTCTTTAAATAACGTACTGAAATATCGTTGATAAGTGAAACCTACCTGCTCTGATATTTCAGTAATGCTCATGTCAGACTGAATTAAAAGAATGATTGCTTTGTCGATTCTTCTACGATTGATATAATCGTTTGCTCCCATGCCGGTCAGTTCCTTGATCTTATTATATAAGGATGTCCGGCTCATAGCCATTTGAGCAGTCAGGAATTTTACGTCCAGATCTGGTTGAGACAGATTCTGATCGATCATTTCATTCAATTTAATCATAAATTGTTCATCCGCATTGCTGAAAGTAGCCTCTTGCGGAGACAGAATGAATTGATTGCCCCTGTATCTGGATTTAATATATTCACGATTTCTCATCTGGTTCTGGATCACGCTAAGGAGCATTTCCATTTCAAATGGTTTGGGCAAATAGGCATCGGCTCCTAATTTGTATCCTAACATCTGGCTTTCAGAATCGGCTCTGGCGGTAAGTAGAATAACAGGGATATGGCTAATATTCAGATTCTCTTTAATTTCCTTGCATAGCTGATAGCCATTCATTTGTGGCATCATTACATCACTTACTATAATGTCCGGTTGCTGTTGCTTAATAACTTCCAGCGCTACTAATCCATTTTCTGCCTGATAGATCTTCTTGAATTTATCCTTAAGAGCATTTTTTAAGAATTCCCTTAAGTCCTGTTTATCTTCTACAATCAACAGTGAGTATCCTTGTAGAGAGAAAGCTCCGGATTCTATTTTCTCTTCTTCCTCCGGAGAACTTAAAAGTTCGTTGAGGTAGGAATGTTGAGGACATGATACTTCTTGTTCTTGTAGATTAGCCGGTATTTCATAAAAGAATGTGGCCCCTCTGTCTTCATTATTGAAAGCCCCCATCCTGCCTCCATGCAGGTCAATCAACATTTTAGCATAAGATAAACCGATACCACTTCCTCCCTCATTATGTTTGCCTTGGTAGAAACGGGTAAAGAGCTTCTTTATATCTACATTATCCAATCCAATTCCCTGGTCTTGTACGTGTACTTGTATACTTTCATTTGTACGGATGGTTTTTATAACAATACGAGTCTGATTAGGACTATATTTCAAAGCATTCATAATCAGATTGGAAAGAACAACTTTGCATTTAGTGTCATCATACGCGATAGATTGTATACTGTCGTCAAAGTCGTATGTAATTTCAATTTCTTTGGCTTTAGATGCAGTTTGAAATGTTTCTGCCACTTCCTGTATCCACTTGTGTAAAGGATGCGAAGAGATGTGTAGCACTTCCTGTCCTACCTCCATTTTGCGTGCATCAAGCACAATGTTGATAATATCTTTCATCTGATTCGCCTGTTTGAATGCTCCCTGTAGATATTCCGGTAGCTCGTCTTGCTTCACCTCTTTATTTAGAATTCGTTTCAGGGAAGCATAGATGAGTGTCAAAGGGGTACGTAGCTCATGGCTGATATTGATTAAGAAGCGTATTTTCTCTTCATATATCTTCTTCTCATGTTCCCGCATCTCACGTTTCAGCCGATTTTCTTTTTTTCTTATCAAACTAAAGAAGACCACTCCTGCCACTAAAAATGCAAAGAAAATGCATAGTATAATAAACCAGATAGATTTCCACCAAGGAGGTGAGACTATAATAGTTAAGATCTCTATCGGCTGGCTCCATTCACCGTTGGAGGTGTCGCAGGATACGCTGATGGTATATTCTCCTGATGCTAATGTACCCAATTCGAGTGTCTGGAGATAACTCTCGATCACCATTTTGTCTTTTCCTGTGATGACATACCGGAAAAGGTGTTTTCGGAAGGAGTTCTTTTCGTCAGCAATCACTTTAATGTTGAACGATGAATGATTCCAGGGAATCGAAATACAGTTATTATTAACCTGTTTCAGAGTTGATTTACCATTCAGTTTTACTTCAAGTAGCTTGAGAATAGGAGACGAATTACTTTCGAAAATAATATTCGTATTAATGCGTACCAGTCCCATAGTACCTCCCATATACAGATTGGGAGTACGAAGAGCAGGAATAGGGGTAAATATCAATTCATTGGAAGGAACTCCATCGGATTCGTCCAGGATAACAAAACGTTTTTCGTTGATAATATACGCAAAGAACATGTTCTGCGCTCCTATCCAGACTTTTCCTTTTTTATCATAGGCAAGGCTGGATACACTGTTGAACAAGTTGGTATGTATTTTTTCTGTTTTTCCAGTCTGTTTATTATAGAAGAGCAGTCCGAAATTACTTCCTATCCAGAAGTTACCTTTATCATCCCGGCAGGCCGATGTGAAATCATCTCCCTCTTTCATATTGACTAATGAAGATAGTTCGTTAGTTTTGAAGTTTAGTTTAAACAGGTTATTGGTTCCCATTAGATACAGATGCGTATCGTCGGAATAAATTGCCTGCATAGCTATTTGGCGTTGAATGTCTATTTGGGGTGCGTAGAGAATAGATGTTTGCCGGGTATGCTTGTTGTAGATATAGACTTTTGCTCCTAATATGTAAATATTATCTTTTGTAGCATATAGATTTACCAAATCACCGGATGAAAATTCTCTTTTCGAAATAGAGTCATTGATAATGGGAAAAGGTTGCATCTGTGCGGTTCTCTTATTGAAGGTAAAGACCCCTTTATTAAAACATGATAATAAGAGCTCGTTTTCAGAAAAATCTGTGATAGAGGTAACTTTCTCTCCGTATGTAGTAGGGTAATGATGAAATGTATTCGTTTTTTGGTCAAATGAGTTGATACCTCCTCCGTCTGTTCCAATCCAGAGCAATGTATCCTTATCTTCAAAGATGCTAACCACGGTACGTTCGCTAACTCCATTGGGATTGTTCAGTGGAACATCTTTATAGGTTTTGATGAACACTTTCTTAATGGCGAATAATCCTCCGTGTATACTGCCTATCCATATATTGTCCATCTGATCTTTATAAAGCCGGTAGATAGAGTTATTCGGCAAGGATTGTTCATCATCGGAAATATGTTTAAGATAAGAGAACTTCATAGTCTGGAAGTCAAGTATGTTGATACCTCCTCCGTCAGTAGCTATCCAAAGTTGGTTGTCTTTTTCAAGAAAATCAAAAATGATATCGTTGTTGAGCCCGGAATTTTTGGTGGATAAACTGAAAAGCCTTTTCCCCTCTTTTGAGTAGCAGGCTATTCCTTTGCCATAGAATGATACCCAAAGCCGGTTTTGAGAGTCAACAAATATGGTGTTTATCTCGCGCTCTTTTACAAATGGACATCGATACATTTTCTTTTTTGTCAAGTCGTACATCCAAAGCCCGTCTTTTTTACTGCTGGTTATCAGCACATCGGGACTCCACTGAAAGATGCGATTGATACATTTTAACTTGTCTCCATCGATGTCGGGGAAGATCGTCGTAATACTTTTATCCGTTAGATTGTATTGGTATAAAGTTTCTTCTCCTCCAAACAGGAAATTGTCACCTATTTGAAGATAAGACCAAGCGTTAAATGGCTTCCCGTTATATTTCAATGGCTGAAACTGATTTTCTGCTTTATTGTAGATGGCAATTCCTTTATTGGTAGAAACATATAAATCGCCTAAACGATCCTCTGTAATAAAACGAATGAAATTGTCGGGCAATGAGTTGGGCTGCTCCCGGTCATGAAAATAACTTTTTAGTTCAGATTGGTCATAACTATTTAATCCCCATTTGGTACCTATCCATATGACTCCTTGATGATCTCTGTAAATGCACTGCACTCTTGATTGTGACAATCCCTGTTCCAAAGAAATTTGTCTGAAGTAGTAGTCTTGTTGTTCAGCCTTGGTAGAAAGAACAAAGAATAATATCCAGATTAGAAAAGAATACCTCTTTAGTACGTGTGCTTTTGACATAGTTATGTTCTTTTGATAGAGCAAATATAAAAGAAGTTATGAAACTGTACAATAGATTTCATCTTCTTTTGTCCACAAAGCTCATTAGATAGCTCGAAAGGATATTCAGAATGATCCTTTTGAACAGTAGCGGACTAATTATGGATGTTATTTGATCTCTATTTCCATGCTTTGCGCCTATATTTGCACAGTTAACACTAAATACGAAACGTATTAAACCTTAAAAAAAAGACTATTTACTATGGATACATCCTAAAACTGTAGAATGAAGAGGCGGAGTAATGTTGGGAACATTTTAAATGCCTTGACTTGTACCTAAAATTCCTAAAAATCTAATATCATTATATTCTAACTAAATGAAAAGTATATGGATAATCTAAGAAAAACGCTTGGCTGCTTGCTACTATTTCTTTTTGCAGCAGTTACATCTACTTATGCACAGGTTGCAAAGCAGTATTCGGGTACTGTTACGGATGCCGACAGCAATGAACCTGTCATCGGTGTCAACGTAACCCTTAAAGACGCACAAACAGGTACCGTAACGGATCTTTCCGGAAAATTCTCGATTAGTGCTCCTGTTGGGTCTACACTATTGTTTTCTTATATCGGATACGTGACTAAAGAGGTTAAACTGGGAACGAATACCAGTTTGAAGATTACAATGCAGGAGGATCAGAACCAATTGAGTGAGGTAGTGGTCATCGGATATGGTGTAGTGAAAAAATCAGATATAACCGGTGCTGTGGCTTCTGTTTCTTCCAAACAATTTAAGGATCAGCCGGTGAAGCGGGTGGAAGATATTCTGCAAGGACGTACTGCAGGTGTGGCAGTGACGAGCGTAAATGGTTTACCTGGTGGTACAGTTAAAGTTCGTGTTCGTGGTACCACTTCTCTTAATACCAGCAATGACCCCCTATATGTCATCGATGGTATTATGTCTGGTGGACTGGATGTAAATCCAGCTGACATTCAATCTATTGAAGTTCTGAAAGATGCTTCGGCAACAGCTATTTATGGCTCACGCGGTGCTAATGGTGTGGTGTTGGTAACTACTAAAAAAGGGGTGGAAGGTAAAGTGCAGATTTATGCAGATGTGGCTATAGGCGTATCGAACATCCTTAAAAAATATGACTTACTGAATGCTTATGAATATGCGACTGCATTGAAGGAGTATAATGGTATCTCATTTGCAGATGATGAGATGGAAGCCTATAAGAATGGTTCCAAGGGCATTGACTGGCAGAATTTGATGTTGCAGACCGGTATTAGCCAGGACTATAAATTAGGCATTTCGGGTGGAACGGCTAAAAACAAGTATCTTATTTCAGCCAATGTATTGAATATGACAGCCATGACCATCACGACCAGGTATCAACGTGCACAGTTGCGGATAAATTTGGATAATGAACTCACTAAGTGGTTGACACTTTCTACCAAAATTAATGCTTCACGTACTCACAGTCACAATGGGGGCATTGACATTATGAATTTTCTGAACTATTCTCCTACGATGGAAATGAAAGATCCGGTGACGGGCGTTTATAATATGGACCCTTATAATTCAGTAAACGGAAACCCTTATGGTGCCCGTGTGGCAAATTATGGCGATTCATATGTGTATGCTTTGAATACTAATATGGATTTGACTTTCAAAATAATGAAAGGGTTGACATTGTCTGTACAGGGTGCCGCTAATTACTCTCATGTTCCGAGTTACTCTTTCACCTCGTCGTTAGCAAAACCCGGTCAAATTAGTGGTATGGAAAATGCGAGCAGGATGAATCTATTCTGGCAGAATACCAATAATGTGACTTATAACACAAGTTTCGGCGATCATCATTTGACTGCAACCGCTGTATTTGAGGCAAGTGGTGCCGAAGGTCGAAATCTAAAGCTAACCGGTAGTGATTTAGCCAATGAATTTGTTGGTTATTGGAATGCAAAAAATGCAAAGACACGCGATGGAGAAAATGGCTATTCCGCAGAAGCTATTGTGTCCGGGCTTGGTCGAATTATGTACAATTACAAAGGGAAGTATATGCTGACAGGTACTTTCCGTGCCGACGGCTCATCTAAGTTTCAGAAGAAAAATAAATGGGGATATTTTCCGTCAGCAGCTGTTGCTTGGGATGTTGCTAAAGAAAACTTTATGAGCAAACAAAACATTGTCCAGCAATTGAAACTAAGAGCCAGTTTTGGTGTTGTTGGTAATCAAAGTATCGGTGCTTACACAACATTAGGTATGTTGGCTCCTACGAATTATGACGGTTATGGTAGCGATGCAATCCATACCGGTTATTGGACTGGAAATCTCGCTACGCCAGATGTAACTTGGGAAAGCACCTATCAGTATAACATAGGTTTGGACGCCAGTGTTTTAGACGGTCGCTTGAGTTTTACAGCCGAATGGTTCCGAAAGGATACTAAGGACTTGTTGCTTCGCAAACCTGCTCCTCAGTATAACGGAGGTGGCTCTTTCTGGGTCAATCAAGGTGAAGTTAGAAACTCTGGTGTTGAATTTACCATCACAGCAACTCCTTTGACTGACAAAGATATATTTGGTTGGGAAACATCGCTGAATGCATCTTATTTAAAGAATAAGATAATCGATCTGGCAGGTAGTGATTTTATCGTTGGGGAGAATTATACAAGTATTGGCGGTGGTCCCATTCAAATTAAAAAAGTAGGGTATCCGATTGGCTCTTTCTATCTTTATGAATGGGCAAACTTTAATGATCAGGGCGCCAACTTGTATAAACATCAATCTAATGGAAGTTTGACAACCAATCCGGGTGCTGACGATCTGGTTACTAAAGGGCAGGCCGAGCCTAATTGGACTTTCGGATGGAATAATACATTTACTTGGAAAAATTGGACGCTCAATCTCTTTATCAATGCTGCATTAGGACAAGATAGACTGAATGTAAGCCGCTATGCGATGGGATCTATGACAGGTGTATATCGTTTCATCTCTTTATCTGATGCTTATTACAAAAGTTGGGATAAAGTAGCCAATAAAGCAGATGCTGTGTATGCAAGTCATAAAAATTCAGATAATAGAAACTATCCTGATTCCGATTTCTGGCTTGAAGATGCATCATTTGTGAAACTGAAAAATATAAGCCTTACGTATAATATTCCTAAGAAGATAACGAAAGTAGCCGATATTCAACTGTCGGTCAGTGCTCAAAACCTGTTTACATTAACGAAATACACAGGTATGGACCCAGAAGTGTACAGTGAATCCGATTATGGCTTTAATGGCGTGGATATGGGATCTTATCCTGTTCCAAGAACATTCACTTTTGGTATGAAACTTAACTTTTAATCTTTTAACTATACATGGATATGAAAACAATATATAGAATATTCAAATCTGTCGGACTAGCATTGATAGCACTTTGGATGGTGTCTTGCCAGGATTTACTGACAGAAGATCCTAAAGGGCAGTTGGCGGTAACTAATTTCTTCAATTCAAAAGGTGATCTGGACTTGGCTCTGAATGGAATGTATTCCAAAGTTGCGAGTGATATGTATGCAAATATTTGGGCAGGTTTCGAGTCAGTGATGGGCGATGATATTTCGACACACCCTGCAGCTAATAAACAGGGGCTGCGTGAGGTAGATACTTATAATGTTTCGGACAACAACACTTGGGTGACTGAATTGTGGGGTGCTCGTTGGAGATTGGTAAAAGCAGCTAATTTCATTATAGATAATGCCGGACGAACTCCGGAGGTGAGCCAGGAAGAGAAAGATGCAGCCATTGGACAAGCTTATTATTGGCGCGCCTATTCTTATTTTTACTTTGTAATGGCTTGGGGAGAGGTACCTATGGTTGTGAAAGATGAAATCAATTACAACATGCCATTGGCAACCGTTCCTGAAATTTACGAGCTGATTATATCTGATCTGAAAAAGGCAGAAACAATGGTTCCTGCTAATTATACTAAAGAACCCTACGCAAGAAATGGGGTAAACATTGCTGTTAGTCAAGGAGCTGTAAAAGCAACATTGGCTTATGTGTATATGGCAATGGCAGGATGGCCGTTGAACAAGGGAACAGAATATTATCAACTAGCCGCTGCAAAGGCAAAAGAAGTAATCGATGCTTCGAAGAAAGGTACTTATTACTACAAGTTATTACCTGATTACAAGCAAGTATATTCGATGGAGTATAATAAGAATAATCCTGAAGTGTTGCTTGGTGTTTATTATAATTTAGGAATAGATGCACTTACCAATGCCCCTTTAGCTGATTTCCTGGCAGACTATGCTTATGGTGGCGGTGGATGGGGAGATACGAACGGAGAAATTAAATTCTGGTATGATTTCCCGGAAGGCTCACGCAAAGATGCATCTTATTTCCCGAAAATCATATTGAAGAATGAAACGAAGTTGCGTGATTGGTGGGAAGACCCCAATCCGGAAGCGCCGCGTGTGGTTGTTGCTCCCTGTTTCATGAAGAAAGTAGAAACGACCACTGGAGAAGAATTCGATTATACGAATCCGAAGATTTCGATGAATCAGAATGGAGAAAAGACGCATCAGATTATTCGCTTGGCAGAAGTATATTGCTGGTATGCCGAAGCTGTAGGTCGTTCCAAAACAGGTAGTATCACGGAAGCTGTCAACTTATTGAATGAGGTACGTAACCGTGCCAATGGATCTGTTGTTGCAGAGCGGGATATCTATAAGACAACCATGTCGTATGATGAACTGGCAGAAGCTGCCTATAATGAACATGGTTGGGAAATAGCCGGATATTATTGGGGAAATATTGCCACTAGAGCGAGGGATATGTTTCGCATGAATCGCATTAAAGATCATTTTGAATACAGAAAATTAAATCCGGAGATTGAAGTGGCTCCCGGAGTCTTCAGGAAAGAAGCTGTTTCCGTATCTGGTACGTGGAATGACAGTAAAATGTATCTTCCCCGTCCTTTTGTAGATTCATCTATTAATCCGAATTTGAAGAACTGAATGAAACAATAAAAACAATCATTATGAAACTAAGATATTTATATTTAGCAATAGGTGTATTATGTAATGCCTCTTTAGTATCATGCGGTGATAGCTTCAAAGAGAAAACAGAGATTGTTGCATGCGGAATCTCCACAAATGCTTTAACATTCGGAGTCTCTTCTACTGAAGTTCAGACTGTAGATATTACGTCAGAAGCAGCTTGGGAAGTAGCAGTGGATCAGGCAGGTGGTGATTGGCTTACAGTTTCTCCTTTGGAAGGAACTGGTAATGGTACGCTAACAATTGCTGCTGATAAGAATAACGGCCCAAAACGCAGTGCAACCTTGACCATAGCGGCGAAAGGTGCTGAACTTCGAACCATCACAGTTATTCAGGATGGCTATAAAGGAACCATTTATAATTACGGTGACTTTACTGGATTGCAAAAGACGGGGCTTGTGGCAGGGATCAATCCGATCACTATCGTAGATAATGATGAATGTGAAGATGGAAAAGCGTTAAGAATCTATACCCGGGCAGGTGAAGAGTATGAAGGTACTAATGGGGACCGTTTCAAGGTGCAGACAACAACGCAATTCGGATCAGGTCGTTATGAATGGAGGATATATGTCCCTAAATTCGGAATGAATGACCGGGCTAGTATTGGAGCATTTTTATATTTTGACGATGGGCATGAATTGGATTTTGAAATTTGTTCCGGTACAGCTGCAGACCGTGCAGCACATAGTGCCGGACCAGATGATATGCTGTGCCTTGTGACTAGTCAGGCTAATCCTTTTTTCTCTGAATTCACGCCTATTAAGGGGGATGCTTGGCATACATTTGTATTGGATTTGAAGCTGGAAAATAAGAAATATCTGGCGGAGTGGTCGGTTGATGGTAAAGTTTTAAAGAGGGCACAATTAGATTATGGTGAAGAGGCTTATTTCCGTGCTATATCTAGTGTCGAGAATCTTTATGGTATGGGCGATCATGCGGCAACTCAAGAAAATTATGCCTTATTTGATTATCTTGAATATGTTCCTTATGATTATTCAATGAAGCCGATTATCGAAGGTCAGCTTCCTCCCGAACCAGAGGGAACAACAGTGAAGTGGGACTTTGAGGAAGCTGGTTTTGTTCCTGTTGGATGGACTAACAATGGAGGAACGATTGTGGATGGAAGTTTGAATCTATCTAACGGGAATAACTTCGTTTATGGTCCGGAGATAGGAGCTGGAAAATATACATGGGAAATAGATGTTCCTTTGGTAGGGATAGGTGAAAAATGGTTGGCAGGTGGTAATATCGCTGCAACTAACGCTGAAGAAAGGTCATTCTCTATGTTTGTTTTCTCGGGTACTGAAAATGATCGTGCGGCTTGTACGGTTCCTCCTGTTCCTGGTCAGATGCTGGTACGTTGTTATACGGAAGCTATGGGAGTTTACGGTGTACCTATTGATCCGGGTAAACACACTTTGACTATTGACCTTAGGCTTAATGCAGATGGTGCATATTGGGCGGCATGGATTATAGATGGTGAAGTGGCGAAAACATTTACTACCTGGTATACTCCGGCACAGTTTAAATTTGGATTCTCAATGATGACCTTTGCTGATGGAGGTGGCTGGCAAGGAGATAAGCCTACTGCAAAGACATATACAGTCAAATATGACTATATAGAATATAAGAAGTATAATTATGATGAAGAATAACAGTTTACTTTACATTCAATGAGGTATTTAAGTATAATTGGAACAGCTATATGCTGTGTAATGTTGGTAATGACGAGTGTTTCCTGCAAGCAGGAAACATTCTCTTCCACCACCCAGGAGAAGAAAGTAGCTCCTTGGTATGTCTATATAGATGGAAGCTCTTTTAAGGATATAGAGCCAGTGAAAGAGATTATTAGTTCCATTAGCGTTTTCGGGAATCCTCCGAAATCATTTATCGATGAATGTCATCAGAATCATATCGAAGTATATCAGGCTGTAGGTGGGAATGAAGAAACGATTGATACGCCACAGAAAAGAAAGGCGCTTGTTGAGAAGTATGTAAGTGATTGCAATGCAAACGGATATGATGGAATAGATCTTGATCTCGAACATTTGAACCCTGATATTCAGGATGCATATACCGAATTCCTGAAACTGGCTTCAAAAGAACTCCATGCTGTTGGAAAGAAATTAAGCCATTGCGTTAGTTTTTATCCGGCTTTGTATCAGGATAACGAAACTAAGATGTTTCACGATCCGGCAGTTTTGAATACTACTTGCGACTTAGTTAGAGTGATGTGTTACGATATGTATTTTGCACTTGGGATAGATAAGCCCGAGCTCAAACATAGGGATGATTGTATGGGCATTGGACCTACGTCTAATTATCTATGGACTAGAGAGGCGATGCTTTTCTGGATGAAACATATTCCAAATGATAAATTAGTGATGGCGTTGCCTGCTTATGCAAATGATTATGCTGTAACTGGCGGCATCAAAGGAAGGCAGATTTACCAATCTGTGCCTGACAGTATAAATGGAATTTTGCCTTCTCCTACCTGGTTATGTTATGAAAAGGTAAACATGTATCTGTATGATGGTACTGATGGTAATCGGCATCTGTTTTATGCAAGTGATGCCAGAAGTACGGAAGCGCTACTTGAACTAGCTGATGAACTGGGAATCTCTCAAATCGGTTTTTGGCACTTTAATAGCGTAGATCCGCAAATGTGGGATACTGCCGCAAAGTGGCAAAAGAAATAATAAGATAATAAATCGACCTTGTAAATAATATAGCTTTATTCTCATCCCCCCATTTAGAGAAAAGTTATTCTTAACAATAAGAGGCCGCAAAGGTATGAATCCGTATCTTTGTGGCTTTTTATTTTTTTCTTACCTTTGGGGGACTTAACATAACCCCCAAAAATGAAGAACATGAAAAAGATCTTTTTACTCATTTCCGTCATTCTATTTATTTTTCCGGTACAGGCTCAACATACATTGAGACTGATGACTTATAATATTAAAAATGCGAACGGCATGGATGATATTTGTAGTTTTCAACGGGTAGCCAATGTGATAAATAATGCTTCTCCTGATGTTGTGGCTATACAAGAGGTAGACAGTATGACCCGTCGGAGCGGACAGAAATATGTGCTGGGTGAGATAGCTGAACGTACACAGATGCATGCTTGTTTTGCACCTGCTATAGAGTTTGAAGGAGGTAAATATGGAATCGGACTGTTGACAAAGCAAGTTCCGCTACGTTTATAAGCTATCCCTTTACCTGGTAGAGAAGAGGCCCGCACCTTGATTCTGGCAGAATTTGAGGATTATATTTATTGTTGTACCCATCTGTCATTAACGGAGGAGGATCGCATGAAATCCTTGGAAATAGTGAAGTCATCTACTGCTTCCTATAAAAAGCCTCTTTTTCTGGCTGGGGACATGAATGCTGAACCGGAATCCGACTTTATAAAGGAGTTACAGAAAGACTTCCAGATACTCTCTAACCCTAAACAATCTACTTATCCGGCTTCTGAACCCCAAAAGACTATAGATTATATTACTACATTGAAGTCAAATATTAATGGCTTCGCTCTTATATCTGCCCAAGTCTTGAATGAACCTATGGCTTCCGATCACCGTCCTATACTAGTCGAAATCCGTACTGCTGAAAAAGCAGACAAAATATTCCGCACGAAACCTTATTTACAGAATCCGGTAGGTAATGGCATTACTGTGATGTGGGAAACTACCGTTCCCGCATATTGTTGGGTGGAATATGGAACGGACACTACTCAACTAAAACGTGCACGTACGATTGTAGACGGGCAAGTGGTTTGTAACAACTACTTGCACAAAGTTCGTATAGACGGTTTGCAACCCGGTCAGAAATATTATTACCGTGTATGCTCACAAGAAATGCTACTTTATCAGGCTTATAAAAAAGTATTCGGAAATACTGCCCAGTCAGATTTCTCTGAATTTACTCTTCCGGCAACCGATACAGATTCTTTCACTGCTGTTGTTTTCAACGATTTGCATCAGAATACACAAACCTTCCGGGCTTTATGTAAACAAATCAAGAATCTCAATTATGACTTTGTTGTCTTCAATGGGGATTGTGTGGATGATCCTGTAGACCACAACCAGGCAACCGCTTTTATCAGTGAGCTAACCGAAGGTGTCCGTGGCGACCGCATACCGACTTTCTTTATGCGCGGTAATCACGAAATACGAAATGCTTACTCTATTGGTTTACGTGACCACTACGACTATGTAGAGGATAAGACTTACGGCTCTTTCAACTGGGGAGATACCCGTATCGTTATGCTCGACTGTGGAGAAGACAAGTTAGATTCTCACTGGGTATATTATGGTTTGAATGATTTTACCCAACTGCGTAATGAACAAGTGGATTTCCTGAAAAAGGAGCTGTCTGCCAAAGAATTCAAGAAAGCAAAGAAACGTGTCCTTATTCATCATATTCCGCTTTACGGTAATTATGAAAAGAATCTCTGTGCAGATCTGTGGATTAAATTATTGGAAAAAGCACCTTTTAATGTCAGTCTGAATGCACATACACATAAATACGCTTACCATCCGCAAGGAGAACTGGGTAATAATTATCCGGTTATTATTGGTGGAGGATATAAGATGGACAGTGCTACGGTGATGATCTTGGAAAAGAAGAACGATGAATTGAGGATTAAGGTGCTGAATGTAAGAGGAGAGGTTTTACTGGATATTACAGTTTAGAGAAAACTGTATAAAGAAATGAAGGCCACTGGAATCATTTATAATCCTGTGGCCTTTATTCTTATAATCAGAAATATAGCTTGCACCGACTTTGATAATGTTCTTATTTTTTATATATGAATAAAATTATGAACTTCTTCGGGATTTAGAACTTTTGGAAACCACTCGCTTTTTCATAAGCTTTTTTCCCTTCCGTATCTTTATTGCTTGTATATCCGGGACCGCCACCGGCAACATATCCATTACTTTCACCATTGGTACTTGGACTTACCCAAAAAGCATACAAATCACCATTTTTGAGTTTGAATCTGAATCTGACTTCTTGTCCTGCCAGAGAGGATAAGTCACTGGCTCCATTCCATTCTACCTGTTGAATAGTAGAATCAATAGTAACTGCTTTACATTTGTCAGCCGAGAAGCCATCAATAACTTTATTATTTTTGTCCAGGATCTCCACCTTGAGTTCTCCTGCCGGACAGTTGACATTGACAAACATATATTTTCCGCTGAATTTGACAGGGTGGGTTGTCAAGCTACCTTCTCCTGTTGTCGACATAGAAGCAAATCCGTCTCTGCGAAGAGTAGCCATACCAGTAGCACCGTTTGAATGCATATAGCTGGAGCTATCTCCACCTTTAAAACCGATGTAGTAGAATCTTAACTGGTCTCCTACAACAGTACAGATACCACCTACGGATTGTACATATCCACGATCCCAGCTACCTGGCACACGGGTAGCAGGAATAAATGCATCCCTGTAAGGTCTGTCCCAATGAAAACCATCACGGCTGAAAGAAACTTTCAACTCTGTAATTTTTGGTCTGTTGGCTGCTTTGGCAATTTCATTTTCATCCAATAGAATTTGGTGGAGTCCCAACATGATGCTTTCGTAACCTACAGCATTCAGATTATAAAGTTCCGGTGGCAGATTGAATTCTGGATCCGGGGTATCTTTATTATCTGCATTACACCAGAATACTACATCCGCTTTTGACCAAACGGCTCCGGCCAGAAAGTCAGAGTGTTCCCGGTAATATCTGGCTCTTCCATGTGGAGAATTACCCAGTACACCCAGAGTACGTATGCTGAATACCCATTTCTTACGGAAAGGATTGTAGAACATAGTGCTTCTGTCACCGCAAGGACCTGTTTTGGTAAACCAGCTCCACTGCTTTCCATTCGAAGAAATCATACAATAGCCGGCATTGTCTGTTGCGTCAGCGTTCGGCGAGCGTAAAAACATTTTGTATCTCTCGTTGTCGGATGCCTCGTAATCCAGTACGACGGCGCATGAGTTTGCAGGAAATCTGGATAATGTCAGAAGTTCGTTCGAACCATTATTCAAATCCGGGCGTACCCAATTTACACCATCATTACTGGTCGCATAGGCCATTTTATTAAGCCATCCGGCCTCATACCACATTTTGAATATTTGTTCTCTGGGTTCCCACCACACACCACCGTCTTTGGCAGAAGCACCGGGAATGTTCGATGTCTCCAAAGCTGTTTCAGGTTTTAATATAGGGTTTTGTGCATACTTTTTAGGCTTATAGAATTTACGTTCCAGGTCTGTGTTAGCAATCAGAAAATTGTCAAAGAACAATTGACGGCCTACATCAATGGGAACCACTTCTGGCGGAGTCTGCAAATAAGGGACATTCATCGGTTCATACGAACTGATATTGATGTTTTTGGGCGGCCATACGGAAGGTAGGATAATACCGTTGTATAAAGTTCTCCAGTCGTCCGATGGATCATCGGGGTCTGGGGCAGGATCTGTTCCGGGATTTCCCGGAGGTTCGGATATTCCATCGTCTGATCCGCCACAACTATAAGATACTAAACATAACAAGAACATGCTAATGCATGCGTGCAGTTTTATTGATCTGCAAAGTGAGTACATATATTTCATAATCGTTCAGTTTATGTTTCTATTTATTCTTTGATTCGGTCATTAATTCGTCTGTCATATCTGTAGTTTTAGGGTTCAGCACTTTCAACTGCAGGAATATGGACAGACATACAGAGAAGATCATTATCAAAAAGACAAGATCTTTATAATTAGCTTCGAATGCTTTACCCAATTCATTGGTAATGATGGCTCCGGCAGCAATTCCGACAAAATTCATGAGACCGTAACCAGTGGCGCGGTAGCGTGAAGGGATAAACTGGCAAAGAATTGGCATATTATTGGTATCATACATTCCGAAGCCAAGTCCAAAGAGTATAGCTCCTGCTACAATAAACACAATGTTATTTCCATAAACCATTAGCAAAAGAGCAGGAACGATCAGGGATAGTCCTGTGGCACTGGTGTAAACCCTTCCTTTGATATTCTTTTGCACCCACTTGTCGGAGATAAAGCCACCAAGAAATACACCGACAAATGAAGAAAGGGCAAGGGTGGTGGTAGAAAGTGGCCCTGCGAATTCCATATCCATATTTAATGTGTCGGAAACCATGGTCGGAAGCCAGTTTTTGGTAGTCCATCCGGGAAGATTAAGTGCGGCAAAATAATATAGCATTACCCAGAAGGCGATATTGCTGAACAATACAGCCAGTCCCTTGAAGGTCATGGAAAGATTTTCCTTAATGCTTTTCTTTTGTTCGGTTTGTACTGTATATGTTTTTTTCTCATGCAGCAATGCGATGAGTACCAGGCTATAAATAATACCTATCATACCAAAAGAATGAAAGGTAAATTGCCAAGAAGTATGTGCGGCTACTGTTGCTCCGAAGCCACCGATAGCTTGTCCCAGATAAATCCCCGAGGTCAGTACACCAATGGCGATTGACCTTGTTTTCCCTTGGTGATAATCGGCTGTGAGAGACAGAGCGGCAGGAATATAAAATGCTTCGCTGACACCCATTAAAGCTCTTAATATATACAAGTGGCTGATGTCATCAACGTATCCCATCATAAGAGTGACAGTAGACCACACGAACAAGCTGATGACAATTAGCCATTTACGGTTCAAACGGTCTGCAATCATTCCCGATATAGGGCTCATAATGGCATATATCCAAAGGAATATAGCCATCAACCGCCCGAAATTGGTGATAGACTCCAGCTCTTTGATGTCCACCATGATAAATGGACGCATCGTAGCCAGCATCTGTCTATCTAAATAGTTGAGTAGAGACACTACGACGAGCATCCCTACTACCATCCATGGATAATATTTCTTATCTTTCAGCATATTTACATTTTGATTTTAATGACTATTTTCTTCACAGTCACCCCATTTTCGTCTTTTATGCTGGGACGATGTGGATCCTTAGGGAAGAAAACATAGAAAAGATCGGGTGTTGCCACTTCATATATAGCCGATGCATCGGGTTTGAAGAAGACAATATCCTTTTCTTCGTCATATTCACAAATAGGGACCACTTTGTCCAGTGTTGTTACCCCCATCTTCTCTTTTCCGCTAATCAGATATTGGAAGTCGATATATTTGCGATGTGCTTCAAAGTTGCATTCTGTTGCTTCTTTAGGGGTATATTCGCTGACAATAGCATATACTTCACGTCCTATGATTTCGTGTTCACCGGGAGACAGCCTGCCTAGATCTGTATTCTTCAGATACTCGAATGTGGCTTTCCATCTTTCCGGGTATTGGGCCTGGTGCTTTTTCAGAGCATCCATATCGAGTATCGGACTGGCAGCTACTGTCCAACCGTATCTCCAATCTATTTCTGTGGGGTCGGCTGCGGATGTGGCAATGCTATTATTCTTTTTAATGTTTTCACAGGAACAAGTCATGGTAATAATCATTAGTAGAGTGATTAATTGGTTGTTTGTTCTCATAATACTTGAATGATTTGTTGTTTCAATTCTGTTACATTCTTTCTGATTGTTTCCAGATCGGCATTATTCACTTTTTGCAAAGGTTCGCAGATATAGTCGGTTATCAAGCCTTCTGTAAACAATGCTGCTTTCAGACCTTTGAGAAAGGATACACTTGACTTATCTACGGAATAAACTCCGGTGGAAACCTTCATTACCAGTTTCTGTAGTTTAAGTATTCTTTCTGTATCTTTCGCTTTGCAGGCTTTGAATAAGTTGACGTATAGTTCTGGAAACAGATTAGAACCGGAGTTCACGCCACCATTGCCACCCATTGCCATGGTAGAAGCCAGCATTTCATCCGGCCCTACGAGAATGGTGAAATTGGGATATTCTGCTTTTATTTCTGCGAGTAGTGTGTTGAAGTAAGTACCATTACCGGAACTGTCTTTCATGCCGATGATGTTCGGATGCTTAGCCAATGTCTTGACTGCTTCAACGGAAATCATTAATTTAGTTTGTGCCGGGATGTTATATAAGAACAAAGGCAGAGGTACATTATCGGCAATAGTGGTATAATAGTCGATAATTTCTTTCTGTGTCAACCCTAGATAGAACGGAAGTGCGGATACTAAATAAGTAACCCCACATTCTTTTGCGTAACGAGCCATATTCAGGCTTTCTTCGATACAGCAGTCGGCAATACTGACAAATACTGGAACACGTCCCTTTACGTATTCTATCGAATATTTAATTAAATCTTTTCTCATCCGGGGAGAAATACTTGTTCCTTCGCCTGTAGTACCCATGAGAAACACACCGCTGACTCCGCCATTAATCAGATGATCCAGCAATTTTTCCAAGCCTTTGAAATCTATGTTTTCTCTGTCGATAAGGGGGGTAACCATTGGGGTTATCACACCTTCAAATAAATCTTTATTCATCATTCTTTATATTATTACTGATTATTATCTTAACATCTTTCTAATAAGTTGGGGAAATCTTGTGCCTTTTTGTAAGCCCTCATCCCTTCTTTGTCTATACCACCGCTGAACCCCGGTCCTCCTGCTGCATTATATCCGTTGCTGGCACCTTCCGTATCGGGACTTACCCAGAATGAATACAAATCTCCATTGGTGAGATAGAATTTGAATCGGACCGATTGGCTTTTTAAGGTAGACAGGTCTTTTTTATTTTTCCACCTAATTTGCGCAATCGTACTGTCTACTGTCAACGGTTTACAGTCATTGGCAGAGAATCCCTGAATGACTTTATTGTCTGCATCCAATACCTCGACCTTTAGTTCTCCATTTGGACAGTTTACGTTTACAAACAGGTATTCCCCAGTAAATGTAACAGGACGTGTCACTAGTGTTCCTTTCTCCTTTTGGGCGGAGTAAGATACAAAACCATCTCTGCGCAACACTGCTACACCGGTGCTTCCATTGGCATGCATCCCATTTTTCTCATAGACAGTGCTTTTCTTTTTCTTGTTCCCTTCGAAGCCTATGTAGTAAAACCAAAGCTGATCTCCTACGATGGTGCATAGTCCACCCACAGATTGTACATATCCTCTGTCCCATGAGCCTGCTTTCCGTTCGGCCGGGATAAAAGTATGCCGGTCGGTACGGTCCCAATAGAAACCATCGCGACTGTAAGCCACTTTCAGTTCGGTTATTTTAGGAACTCCGGCTTCTCTACATCTCTCATTAGATGGTCCCAGGTGTATCTGGGGTAATGATAGCATGATACTTTCGTAAGGAACTGCTGATAGATTGTATAATTGTGCCTTATCGCCAATATATGGATCTGGGTCATCCAGGTAATCGGCTCCTAGCCAGAAGATAAGGTCTTCTTTTGTCCATTTTGCCCCCTCCAGAAAGTTTGGATGCTCGTGGTAATAACGGAATCGTCCGATAGGAACCCGGTTTATGTTCTCCGGATTCCGAAGACTGTATACCCATTTTTGGCGGAAAGGATTGTAGAACATCGTACTTCGGTCTCCACATGGCCCGGTTTTGACTGGCTTTCCCCAATGAATCCCATCTGGAGAAACCATACTAAACCCATAGTTGAAACGTTCCGTAGAGCCGGGTATGGAATTCGGAGAACGTAGGAACATTTTAAAACGTTCTTCCGGATTCTTAGTAAAATGATCCAGCCAAACCGTGGAAGAGTCTGCTACAATTTCTGGTACAATCTGGTTGGTTCCCGCTACTACATCCAGATTTGGACGTTCCCAATGTATTCCGTCTTTACTTGTAGCGTAAGCCATTCTATGTAACCAACCGGCTTCATACCACATTTTAAAAATATTATCTTTGGGATCCCACCATACTCCACCATCTTTGGCACTGGCTCCGGGAATACCATATGTCCCTTGTTCCAGTTCTGTTTCGGGTTTCAATACGGGATTAAAACTCATTTTGCGCGGTGTGTATGATCTGCGTTCCATATCTGTTTGTTCAATCAGGAAATTGTCGACAAAGAGCTGTCTTCCCAGATCGATAGGAACGATTTCCGGGCGGTTGGTCAGATAAGGTAAAGGCATGGGATCATAATTCATGCTAATATTTCTTGGTGGCCAAACGTCGGGTAGTGTAATGCCATTGTATAGTGCACTGCTTGGAGAAGCACCCCCTCTTAGGAAAGAGGGGAATGCTATATTAGGTATAAATGCTGTGGACAATGCTAAACCTGCATTTCTTATAAAATCACGTCGTTTCATTTATATGCTATTTTATGATAGATTAGTTAATTGGAAGGGCTGTCCCAATACGGATTCTGTTTTAGATTCGGATTGATAACAAGGGCAGAGCTTGGCAATGGTGCTAAGTAATCACGGTCTTCATTCCAGGTTTTTACTTTATCTGTATTGACAACTTTGTTACCGGAATCTCCATTGCTGAGGAAGATGCCTACATTTAGTCCGATTGAGTTTTTTTCTGTAAGATTACTGGGACGTTCACCTATATAAATATAGAAGTTAGCGTTTCTGGCTGTGTATGCAGGCTTGTCCAAATCATACTTGGTTGAAGGCGCAGTAACTGTTGAAAAATAAACTCCTTTGAATTGCTCGGTAAACAAATGGCCGGCTTTCCAACGAATGATATCATCATAACGTAAGTTTTCCATAACCATTTCAACTCTACGCTCTCTCCGTATTTCGAGGATAACTCCCTTATTGCTACCGTTTACCAACGGATATTGTGCGGACAGTACCGGATCTGGATTAGCATTTGCTGCTGCCATGTCCATGTTCGGCATTCCAACACGGTCACGTATTAATTTTATACTTTGTTCCAAGTCTGTTTGGAGTAGTGTGCCCAGTTCTGCCTTTGCTTCAGCATAGTTCAGTAGGACCTCGGCATAGCGATACAGGATGATATCATTTTCATTACTGGTCTGCTTATCATAATCGCCGGATTGTATGTACTTAATTGGCATATATCCGGTGGTAGAGATTATCATAGCCTCATATAATCTATTCACATCATGTGTCTTGCCGATACGTGCATAGCCGGGACACCTGACTGTTTGGAACATACGTGGATCTCTGTTTTCGAACTCCTCACCAAAAATCATCGTTGCATAACCCGGTTGGTCGGTGAAACGGGTACCATCATTCATTAGATAAGAATCCATAAATGCTTTACTTAGTCCAATTTGGTTACCACTGGCATTGATGATCGAATAATTAGTGTTATGTTTTACCCCTAGTGAAATACTGTAGGCATAAGCAGTGATTACTTCTACATCACTGGCGTTATTGGTTGCAGGTTGTGCAAATAAATCCCGGTAAGCAACATCCGTTCCCTCCCCTTTGTCAATAGTGTATTTACCTGAAGTCATTAATGCTTCAGAAGCTGATACGCATTCTTTTAGGAATTTCTCCGATCCTTCTATGTTATGGTATTTTCTGAATGTACCTTCGAATAAGCAAAAACGGCTCTTTAAGGCCAATGCTGTCCATTTGGTTATTTCATTCAAGCTTTTGGCTTCCACCCCGTTCTTGATCGCCTTATCCAAGTCTTCCAGGATTTTATCTGCAATCATTTCACGGGAATCACGTGGCTTGTACAGTTCCGGACTGTTATCTTCGAGTACAGTATCATACCAGGGGACTCCACCAAACGTTTTCAGTTTGTCGTAGTAGAATTGCGCTCTCAAATAGTATGCCATTGCGTTATACTTCTCACGTACAGTCTCGTCCGGACAGTTCACCGAATATTTCAAGAAGATATTAATCTTTCGCAGATTATCCCAATCCCAGCTTCCGGCTGATTGTGTGGAACTCCGTTTACCGATCATATAGTCAGGGAGTGTAGGCCATATTACGTCGTCAGTCTTTTCCATCATTCTTCCGGCGGCTACACTGGCTCCATTATCCACATTGGATGCTCCTGACAACATGGGCAGAAGTCCATTGATGTATAATTTTAGCTCTGTTTCATTTTTTAGAGAGTTTTCCGGAGTCATTTGATCTTGCGGTAACTGGTTTAAATCACAGGCGCAAAATGAAAGCGATAGTGAACTTATCAAAAAGGCTTTCTTTAGTATCGTTGTTGTTTTCATACTTATAGATGTTTAGCGTTGAAAAAATTAGAACGTCAGATTTACACCGACAGATACCGTTTTAGAGAACGGATAGATACGTGCGTCGTTGGCAGACATGGCTTGTTCGGGATCTATATAGTCTGTCTTGAACGGTGACCAATAACATAGATTTTCACCAGCAAAATAGATTCTTAGTCGTTCGATTCCAGCTTTTGTTGTAAGTTTGGTTGGTAATGTATAACCTATCGAGAGATTTTTCAGACGTAAGTATGCCAGGTTCTGTAAATATCTGTCATTAACAACTTGCATTTGTCCGTTATCATTGTATGCAGCACTACCACGTTCGAGACGAGGAAAGTATGCACCTTTATTCTCTTCCGACCATGCTTGTTCGGCCATGCCTTTCGGAAGAAAAGCACTGTTGACACGTCCCCATGAGCCCCAGAATTTTTCCATTTCTTTGTTCGGATACAAGTCTCTTTGGCCAATACCCTGGAATGAGATGGAGAAATCGAATCCATACCAATTTATGTTTGCTCCGAAACCATAGTTGTAGCGCGGTGTTTCGTTACCGATAACTTCGAGGTCACCATGATCCTCAAGTGTGTTTGCTCCATTGTTAATAATGTTATTCCCGTCCTTATCGAGGTATTTTACATCTCCACCACGGGCAACAGACCATTTACCCTGACTTTTCAAAATGTCTCTGTTTACTGCCGACTGGTCTATCTTGCTAGTCCATTCCGTAGCTTCTTCATCTGATTGGAATAATCCGCCAGTTCTGTAACCCCAGATTTCACCGATTTTCTTTCCTACATAATAATCTGTCAGAATGTTCGTGTCATTTCCTTGGTATTTAGTGATTTCGGAGGTTGCGTCACCTATAGAACCGAAAATTTCATAATTCAGTGATCTCCCGGCCAGTTTGAAATTATCACGCCAGGTTACAGTGATTTCATATCCTTTTGTTTTCATTTCTCCGGCGTTTTGGCGGGGAGGGTTTGCACCGTAAACAGCAGGAAGAGTCACTCCGTCGACAAACATATCAGAAGTTTTTCGGATAAAGTAATCCCCACTGAAGTTAAGTCTGTTGTCCAATACACTGATATCTATACCCATGTTGAGGGTACCTACCTTTTCCCAGGTATAATCGCCTGCTACAGGAGCGGGAGTCGTTAGATAATAGGCAAGCGAATTACCAACAATATAAGAAGACTGTTTCTGGGTAATGGTAGAATATGGATACATACTTACTCCCAACTGATTTCCCAGAACACCATAAGAAGCTCTAACTTTCAGGTTATCGAAGATATTCAATCCTTTCATAAATTGTTCCTCGCTGATTCTCCATCCGGCCGATACGGAGGGGAAGAAACCATATCTATTTCCTGAAAGGAATCTGGAAGAACCATCATATCTTCCGTTGACTTCTAGTAAGTAACGTTCTTTATAATTATAATTGGCTCTAAAGAAAAGGCCGAACAATTCGTAAGCAGATGCGCCTCCTGTGGCTTTGAGGTCTGAAGCTCCTGTTCCTGTTGCCAAATTCAAGTCGTTCAGTGTTTCGGACAATACATCTGTGCGATAACCGAGTAGATCATGGTTTTGTTGTTTCTCATAGTTCATACCTACTGTAGCTGATACATGATGTGCTTTTGCAAAAGTATTACCATAGGTAGCATATACGTTGAATACGTGAGACGGATCATAAGACATTGATTTCTGTATATAGTCTTTTTTATGAGTGGAAGTAGTACTCAGCTGTGTCTCGTTGGCATATCCGTTAGAAATATATACTAATCCCTGACGCTTCCAATTATCATCCATAGTGAAACCAAATGTGTAATCTGCATTTACAGATAAATTCTTGATCGGAGTGATTTCAACAGAGAATGTATTCCGAAAGCGTCTTTTTCCTACATTTCCTTTAGATACACCTCCATAAATATCTGCCACACGTCCTTCATTGAGAACTTTACCGTTTTTCATTAAGCCGGTGTAGTTGCCATCTGGCCCGATAGGTACATAATAAGGTGCGCAGTTAATCATGGTTCTGGCAAAAGCTGCATTGGCTGCGTTCTCACCCGGATATGTGTGCGAACTATCAAAATAGTTTGTCTGGTTTCCGATTTTCAACCATGGTTTTATTTCCGCATTAAATTTGGAAGTCAGGGTATATTGTGTATATTTCTCATCAACGCGCTTCATCATACCATCTTTCGAATAGAAATTTGCGGATACGTAATATTGAATTTTGTCTGTACCACCAGAGATACTTACGTTGTGAGATTGCGACGGCATTCTTTCTTTATACATCCAGTTCCACCAATCAAAGTTGGCATAGTAATTGTATTTTTGTCTGCCATTACTTTCTGTAGTGGTGACTACCCATGGGCGATCCGGATTTTCTGTAGTATCATATCGGCGTGCTTCCAATTCTTTATAATCTTCCTCTGTATATCCGGTAGCAGCTCCCATGAACCCTTTCTGTCCCATGTATGATGTATCATAAATATAGGCGTGTTCATAGCCGGAAGTGACGAAATCGGTGGAGACGGTCGGTTTTGACCATGAAAAATAACCGTCGTAAGAAATTTTGGCTTTGCCGGATTTAGCTTTTTTAGTAGTGACTAAAACGACACCAAAAGCAGCCCGTGCACCATAGATGGCTGCCGAAGAAGCATCCTTGAGTACGGAGATAGATTCAATATCATTCGGATTTAGTTGGTCTATGCTACCAGGAATACCATCTACCAGAATAAGAGGCGAACTGGAATTCACAGAACCCATTCCACGAATGGAGATTGTTCCGCCTGCTCCGGGACTTCCCGTGTTTACCTGAATATTAACGTTAGGCATAGCTCCTTGTAACATTTGTGTAACAGATGATGTAGACCTGTTTTCCAGCACCTCGGCTGTGACCTGGCTGACTGCTCCTGTCAGGTTCACCTTTTTCTGGGTACCGTAACCAACAACGACCACTTCGTCCAGCAATTGGTTGTCGTCATGCAGGGTTACATTGATCACTTTTTGGTTGGCAGGTACTATTACTGATTTGAATCCGATGAAACTGAATTCAATAGTATCACTCGGATTTGCTTTTACCTGATAGTGACCGTTGAGGTCTGTGACAGTTCCGGTAGTCGTTTTCCCATGTTTAACGATGACGGAAACTCCTAACAAAGGTTCTCCGTTACCGTCTCTAACGGTACCAGATACAGAGTTTTGAGCATACACATTCATAGAGAAAATGAATAGGCAGCTTAATAACAGTATAAGTTTATGTCTTATACTGTCAGTTACTAACTGAAGATTTCTACCTGATAGAATAAATCGTCGGTTCGAGTAGGTTTTCATGTTCATTAAATTTAGAAGTTGAGCGATAAGGTAATTCGTTTTCTATGATGAAGTGGTTCACTTCTTCGAGAGTAGGGATAGATGGTTGAGCACCCGAGCGGGTAACGGCAATTGCGGCCGCTGCATTCGCAAAATTGATGGCTTCTATATTTATCTCCTTTTGAGCACACATGACAGCCAATGCGCCGCAGAATGTATCGCCGGCCGCAATTGTGTCAATGGCATTCACTTGGTAACTGGGAAGCCGGACGCTTGTATGAGCATTTTTCATATATACGCCATGGCTTCCTAGTGTTATCACAACATTTTGTGTACCTGCCGCAATCAGAGCTTCGGCTATCTTTTCTAGGTTATCCCCTGTATGTTTGATACCTGAAACAAAAGCTGCTTCTACTTCGTTGACTACCAGAATGTCGATAGCTTTCATCAACTCTGCATCAATCAGACAGGCAGGTGCAGGATTAAACAAAACCTTTTTACCTTTTTGTTGTGCTAATAGTGCAATACTCTTAATCGTATTGTAAGGAATCTCCGCTTGCATTACTACTATTTCCGTCTCATCAATTACTTTGGAAAAATGATTGATTGATTCGGGAGATAAAGAATAGTTTGCCCCCGGGGCTACGGCTATACAATTTTCTCCACTATCTGCTACGAAGATTAATGCTGTTCCTGTAGGATGCTGGGTGTCATTGATAATATAATCCGTAGTGATTCCCTCTTTTTCAAAATTCTTTTTGAGTATATCGGCATACATATCATTCCCAAGGGAAGTGACAAAGGTGACCGAACCTCCCAGCCGTGCTGCAGCCACGGCCTGGTTTGCACCTTTTCCTCCAAGAGATTGCATAAAAGAGGCATCACCGACAGTTTCGCCGGGTGCCGGTAAATGGTTGACTTGAGCAACCATGTCGATGTTTGAGCTTCCAATAACTACTACTTTCATGTGAATCAGATTTATATTTAACCTAGGTCTTTTATTTTTTTATAAAGTAACTTCCATTTTATAAGGAATAGCACTCTGTGCACCGATACGGGTAACGGCAATTGCTGCCGCTGCGTTGGCAAACTCGACAGCTTCTGTCAGTGAATGCTTTTCGGATAGACAAACACTAAATGCACCGCAGAATACATCTCCAGCTCCGGTAGTGTCGATAGTCTCTACTTGTTTGGCAGGAATCATTGCATATTTATCTTTCTCCTTTACATAGGCACCATCTTTACCTAATGTGATGACGACATTTTCTATGCCTTTATCTCCTATTGTTTTGGCGGCCCGGTGGGCGCTTTCTATATCTATGACTTTAATTCCGGACAACATTTCGGCTTCAATTCGGTTAGGAAGTATGGTGTGTATGTTTCTAAGAAATGTATCACTCAAGGTAGATGCAGGCGCAGGATTGAGTATTACCTTTTTGTTGTACTTATTGGCGATAGTAGCTGCAAACTCTGCAGTTTCTATTGGAACTTCAAGCTGCATGAGTATAATATCAGCTTCCTTGATTTTTTCTTCGGCTTTGTTGATATCTTCAATGGAAAGGGAACGGCTTGCACCCGGTGCAACAATAATACTGTTTTCTCCGAAAGAATCGACAGAGATAAGTGCCACTCCTGATGGACTTTTCTGATCAGTGAAGATAAATTCTGTATTAATTTTTTCCGATTTATATATTTCCAATGCCTGTAAACCGAACAAGTCATACCCGATTTTGGAAATGAAAGTGACCTCGGCTCCTAATCGGGATGCCGCAATTGCTTGATTGGCTCCCTTGCCGCCGGGATTCATATAAAATGTTCCGCCCAGAACGGTTTCTCCCGGTACCGGTAGTCTGTTGGCTTTTACAACCATGTCGGTGTTGCAACTTCCAATTACTACTACTTTGGGTTTATGAATAGATATAGTTTCCATGGTATTTAAAATTAGGATAATGCAAATGAAAGGAATAATAATGCATCGTTTTCTACATTAATAATTGATTTATATAAATTCAAAGATAACATAATGAAGCTAATTCTCCTTGATAATAAGGATGTATAGAATGAATATATAAAGTATGTTTATATAATTACAAATAGAAAAAGTGAACTTGAAAGATGCTTTTTTATGATAGGGAAAGGATGCAACAACCTTCCTTTTTAGGGTTCTTTAGCATTTGTGTGTATTCTCAACACCTCGGAAAGCTTTTCTTTCCGGATTTTCGATTCCATCCATGCTGTGAAATCAAAGATGCGTAAAAGCTGGTTCTCGTATTTATCATTATATAGCTCCTGGATTTCCGGAGATAGCTTTTCCCAAAAGGCTTCCCGATCTTTGCGCAGGATAGGGAGGTTCCTTTTATTCAGGAACCATAGAATAATTCGTTCAGTCTTAAATGTCTGTTCTTTCGGTGAAGAAAGACTTCGGGTAATGGAACGTGATTCGTGCCGGATCAGTTCGTATTCTTGTGTTTCGTAATAAGCGATGAGGCGAACCAGACGAATGGTTCTCATCAGTGGGAGGTATTTAATATTATGGTCGACAATGGCGTTACTTATATATTTTTTGGCTGCTTTATAGTTCTGATTACCAATATGCACAATCGTTGTATAAAGTAATAGTTCACTTTTGCGTATAGGACTTAGCCAGGCTTCTTTGTCGTAGAGCGTCTCCTGGTAACGATTCATGATCTCTGTACAGTCTAAGAAATCTCCTTTGTCCAAATAAGGGAACAGTTCGTACTGAAAGAGCAGGCAGGTGGCATTTACTTTAAATTCAAGAGAAGAATCTTCAGCTATCAGTCTTTTTAATTTTTCCAGGAAGTACGGCATTTCGTTGTAGTTGCCCACTGAACGTAAACTTCCGAGCACTCCTTCGAGCACTGACAAATAATAAATGGGTGGATTCGACCAAAACTGTTGGTTCTGTTCAAACAAAGAATTCAGTTCCTTGTATGAGTTTAGGGCGGCTCTGTAATCTCCCGCTCCCATTAAATAGTTTGCTTGGAAAAGTTTATGGTTTCGTGTCAATTCAAAATTCCCCTCCGCATCTGAAGAAGCGGCTATATAAAGTTCGTTGACCATGAGGTCATTCATATCCTGTTTCTGTTTTGAAGTCCGTATCGCCCCGATATGAGAGAGACGATATTTCAGTAAATTGTGTAGTGAGGATTGCTCCGTTATCTTTCGGATTTTCTTTAAAGATTCATTCTGAATAAAATGCTTGTGAAAGAGTTCCTGTTCTGTCATGTTAGGGAAATTCAGCCGTAGCAGATATTCCAGTTCCTGTTTCAGGGCAATCGTCAGAATTTCGTTATTCTCATAAAATTGTGCTTGCTCTATTGTATTGGATAAAATCTCGAAACACTCTTCGAACAGAGAGCGTTCATAAAGCATACGGGCTTTGCATAGATCGTTTAGCAAATCATAGTAGATGTCTTTCTTCTTTCTTAATGTGAGTAGCGTATCTACCAGTTTCTCATATAAATATTGAATGGATACTTCGAAAGAACCTTTAGGTCTGCGCTTATAAAATTCTTCTTTCACTGCATTTCCATTGGGCTGTTTGCTCTTTGTGATAATATCATAAATAACCAGATAGTCTTTCTCCTCCTTATCTTTGACGACTTGCAAAGAGAAGTGTTTCTTTTCAGATTTCGATAGTGAATATATTAAGGAAATAACGGAATCGACTCTTTTCATGAAGCCCTTTCGATTAGTATTAGGTTGCAATAATCGGGAATTTCTGTGAGAAAAACAAGTTATTTGAGAAATTAACAAATCCGGCTTAAATGAGCTTAAGCCGGATTTGTCTTTAAATATTAATCATTGATGCGGTTTCTTATGCTGCCGGATCCGGTGCTTCACCACCACCTTCGTTTCCACCTTCTCCACTGCCTCCATTTCCATTGTCAGGTGTGCCGGAATTGTTGCTTTTAGAACTATCCAATTTCTGGATGCTTACTGACTTTATCATGCCTTTAAACATGCTACCTGGAGTGAAAATTATTTTACGGTTCTTTAAAGTATCCGTAGTCACTTCTTTTTCATCATCCTGACTTTTGCATCCGAATGAAGGACGAAATGTTCCGAATTCTCCAAGGCTTACCGAAGCCCCGATTTCCATATAGGTTATCAGCGAATCTATCAATCCGTCGAGTACTGATTTTACAGTACCGCGTGGAACGAACCCTACTTTTGTTACCTGGTCACATAGCATTTTAAAATCAACAGTAACCACGTTGAATGGTCTTGCTACATATTTTTCAGCTTTTTCCTTATCAAAGCCAAAGGTTGTTTTCTTGACTACATATTTCAGTGCCATAATTTTTAATAGTTTTAATCGTTAGTAAATCTAGTTATTATTTTGTGATCACGTTGCAAAGATATGGTATCGGAATTTGCTGTGCAAGCGATTTTGAAGAAGTGCGTTAATAAAATAATTAATATTGAGACAATAGACTGTTATATAGCTGCTTATACGTTTCTTAATATTTACATCATCGCAGCCGCATCTATAAATAGATACTTTTTGCTTGTTTTTTCTAAAAGGCTTAATATAAGATCAATGATAGGTTAGGGCTGCGGTTCATTTTTCATTATTCTGCAACAGCATTGATTGAAAATTGGAATCGTGTGATAGGTAAGCAGAGTATGGTCTTGGCTTCGTCAATGCACCACCCTAAACCATCCTATTTTCCATCGGTTAGTGTTATTGAATAAATATCTCACCTGAATAGTTCATTATAAAAGAATAATGCTTACCTTTAGCAACAATAAAACAGAACTAACACGAGGTTACCCCCCCGAAATTTAATAATATGAGAAAGATTATTATAGTAAGTGCTATATCAATGGTCATTTTTTCCTGTTGTATCGGTGTTTCTTCTAATACTGATAAAGATAAGAAATATCTATATATAGAAGCGACAGGAACTAATTCTCATGGTGATTATAGTGCTAAGATAGACACCCTTGAAATAATGGAGAAGAACGATTCACTGGCATATTTGAAAGCTTTTGAAGAATTATGTGTATCACAACGGGCGAGTGCTTTAGTAGTTGAAATAATGAAGGAAAAAATGGGAGATCGTTTTGATGAGTATGAGGAGGTTCATGATTTCCGATTATTGAATGAGAAATTAGAGGAAGTGGACCGGACTATAGTTCCCGATAGCGTCTTGGCAGAAATAGCCCAGAGCATTTTCTCATTAAAATTGGAAAAATAGTTACCTGGCACTTTATCATTATTAGTTAAGAGTTAATTATCCTGATATTATTAACATATAGACATTATGAAATACGACGTTTTTATATCTTATTCCAGTAAAGACAGTGGGGTTGCATTTGATGTATGTGCCATGTTAGAAGCAGCCGGTCTAACTTGTTGGATTGCTCCCAGGAATGTATATGGTGGTAAGTCATATGCACGGGAAATAATTGAAGCGATAACCGAATCACAGATCGTGCTTTTTATCTTTTCGAGTTATTCTAACTGCTCTTCCCATGTAGAAAGTGAAATAGATATAGCTTTCAACCAGGAGAAAGTTATCATTCCTTTTAGGATAGAGGAAGTAAAGATGTCTCCGGAACTTACTTACTATATTAATAAGAAACATCATATTGATGGAATCCCAGAGCCAGCTCTATCATTCGATATTTTAAAAGAAAGTGTGTTGAATAATATTCCCCGGCTTCAAAAGGAACTGGATAAAGAAAGAGCTTATAAATTGTTGAGAGAAGATTTAGGTGATTTTGATATTGAATTTTTAAAAAGTGTCTTGCAGAATAGTAGAAACAATAGAGCTGATCCAAGAAATGTTAATTGTGAAGATAATGTGGCCGAGAACGAATTTAATATATTGCAAAATGCCGCAGGAGAACTATGTCTTTTAATCAGATCCCGGAATGGAAGACCTAGAAAACCATGTTTTATTTGCGATAATTCAAACTTTACTATATTATTCCGGAATAATTCGTCTGCTGTATTTTTAGAAGATATTAATCCTGTAGCTGTTGAAGCTCTCAATAAAGTGAATCAGATGTTGGTCGTGGAACTTAATAATGACGAAGTAGTTAGAGAATATGTTGTACCGATAGTTCTGATTGAGGGATTAACATCATATTTGCAAGATGATGCTATATATGATAAAGATAGCGGTATTCAGGGAACTTTAGACCGTGTATTGAGTCACAAGCAGCAAACATTGTTAAGGAAGCTGTACTGTAACTGGAGAGAGAATTAAAAAGTATAACTAACAATGGAATAAAATTAGGAGAGTAGGCTGCTGCTTTATTTATTACTCAAGAAAAAGTATTTTTCTACCCGAAGGTACCAAATGTAGCAACGTGGATTGTAGGCTTACCGTCTTCCGCGACAAGGGCGACAAACAACTTGCCGACAAACAGGTTACCGAACTCGCCACCAAAGACAGAACGCCTCTTATCAAAGGCTTCTCCGTAAGAAACTGTCAGGTGATAGTTCAGTTCTATAATGAATATAGTCAACAACTTACAAATACGCAACAACCTGTTTTGCATTTGCAGTTAGTTTTCATGACATTGTCGGTTAAACAACTAAGCTGGTCACACAATGTTATTCTGATGCAAAAGGCAAAAGACCTCAAGGCCCGGTATTGGTATATGATACAGTGCCTCAAAACAGTTGGGACGTACCTTCTCACCGCCAGCCCGTTATCTAGCAGTATATCTGCAATCCCTTGACTGTAGACGACGATCACCCCGTCCGTTTCCGCTTTCACCGGAGCGTCACGAACTCACGTTCCTTTTATCCGTTTTTTCTTTTTCTTTCGTTCATCCATCGCTTTCCACAGGTTGCCCGGCATATCGCCCAGATATTTCTTGCAGAATCCGTTGAAGTGCTGTACAGTTAACGACATCTCCGACACAGTCTTCAGAAAATGGCTCAAACAGTACGATGAGGGCGGTCTTGAAGCTTTGGTACGTGCTGACGCAGAGATAAAGGATGTACTTCCTGAGGGTATTGACCGCACGGAGGAATTCTATAAACGAGAAATCTTACGCTTGTGTATAGAGAATGAACGTCTAAAAAAAATTATGCGGTGCGGACGAACGAGGTTGGGCAAACGGAGTATGTTTGTTTAAAAACGAAGAATTCAAAATAGTCGACATGCTGTCAAGAGATTTTGCAATAACGGATATTTGCGCCATGATGGGCGTAAGCCGTGCAGGTTACTATAAATGGAAGCGTCGTGATCCCTCTACGCGTGACCTTAATAGGGAAACGATGGTGGAGTTCGTTGAGCAGATGCACTCGGAACATTCTACCCATGGATACCGTTGGGTGGTAGCTTTCATACGTAATGAGCTTCGAGCCACCGTTAGTGACAACTTTGTCTACAAGTGTTTTCGTTATCTTGGTATTCAGTCGGAAACACGTCCTTGTTTTGCCATAGGCTATGATACTCCAGTGAACTATCATCTGATTTCATGAAGGGTGTAAATACTTGAAGAACTTTCATATTGGAACAGACTATCCTATTTTCTTTGTTTTTCTATTTCTTTAAATATACCACCGTCTTACCTCCACCATATTTTCGTATAATTCCCTCTTCTAAATAGGTATTTAACAGTATAGTTGCCTTGTATCGGCTTATGCCGGCTAGTCTCGTGAAATCGACACAAGTGATGCAACCTTGTTCATCCAGATGTTGCATAAGGATGCTAAGGCATTTGTCTTCATCGGGATTGCCATTGCTTCGGTAAGGTGATTCCATGCGTTCCAACGGTAATGGCTCCATGTTCTCACGGAATTTTTTGTTGATGCGCAGGTTTACTTTATTCAGGTGGATGGAAGGAGAGCGGATTTCTTTCTTCTCCATTACCGGGCGGTCGCATTTCAGCGATAAGGAGAAATAACCTAATTCTCCGACTTCCACAATCCAGCCTTGTTTCAACCAATGTTGTAACTCATCGGTAATTGCTTGCAGGCATCCTTCAATGGTGGCCTGACTGAAGCCGTTGCTTTTAGATACTAATTCTATAAACTTCTTAGCATCAAGAGTTCCTGATGGAATCACTCGTGCGTGAAGTGGTTGCTGCTCATCCTTTTTTTGTGGGTTGCCACTGGCATAAAGATCGTAATAAACACTCATGTCTTATTTTGTTTTTAGTTATTCAGTAAATATTGTCTCCGGCTACATGATTTTATTCGTTTGACTATAGTCATTTAAAATGTTGACTATAGTACTTCTTTTATTTGACTATAGTCTATCGAAAGAAACACTATAGTCAAATGAATTAATTCGTGCACTCAAAGGTATTAATTATTTCAGGTAAAGACACTAATTTATGTATTAAATGAGAAAATACTATCTGCCCCTTTATATTTTCTTTTAAAAACGATACCTTTGAAGTGTTTTCTTTCTTTTTTATCAAGTATGGATTGATTTCCGGCAAGTTCTCCTATATTTCCCGAATTAATATTCATTAACTTATTTGCCGTAATACTTTTTAATATCTCTTGTGTATTAGCTAATAGATATTGAACTATTAACTTTAAAGACTAATATTATGGAAAAAGATTCTCCTTTTTCATCCACCGGCAGAAGGTGTATTGTAACCCTAATGTGCATATTTGTCACTGCTTTTGTTTATGCACAACAGCAAAAAATATCGGTTAGTATCAAAGAGCTTCCTCTTAAAGAAGCTATCAGTCAGATAGCAGAGAAGGCATCGATGAATGTAGCCTATAGTAAAGAATTTGTGGATACGAGTAGGAAAGTGTCATTGGAGGTAAAAGACACAGAGGTAAACAAAGCGCTAACTCTTTTGCTAAAAGGGACTAACATTGGGTTCCGTTTCCTGGATGACAGTATTTTATTTTATAATAAAGAATATCAAAATAAAACTGAACCTGTTGATTCGCAAGGAGAGAAGAAGGAACTGTATGTGAAAGGTAAAGTTACTGACGAGAATACGGAACCGATCATCGGAGCCACCGTATCGGTAAAGGGATCGACTACGGGTACAATCACCGATATCAATGGTCAGTATTCCATCAAGGTACCCTATGGAAGTACACTTCGGTACTCATACGTCGGCTACCGTGAAGAAAGCGTTATAGCGAAAGCAGCGACAGTAAACGTAGTGATGAAAGAGAATGCTGTCAGCCTGGAAGATGTAGTAGTTGTAGGCTATGGCGTGCAAAAGAAAGTGAATGTAACAGGTGCCGTATCTATGGTTAAAGCGGAGGCTATTGAGAACAGGCCTATAACTAACGTAACTACGGGGCTGCAAGGATTGTTACCTGGAGTTAGTATCGTTTCTTCTTCGGGGCAGCCGGGTGCTGTGCCCAGCATCAACATTCGTGGTACGGGAACTATTAACAGTAGTACAGCACCTTTGATCTTGATTGATGGAGTAGCCGGGGGAGACATCAACTTATTGAATCCTTCGGACATCGAAAGCGTATCCGTACTGAAAGATGCCGCCTCATCGGCCATTTATGGAGCACGTGCCGCTAACGGTGTTATTCTTGTAACGACTAAAAAGGGAGAAAAGAAAGAGCGTGTAGTATTCCAATATAACGGATATGCTGGATTCCAGACTCCCACAGCATTGCCCGAACTTGTTAACGGAAGGGAATACATGGAACTCTCCAACGAAGCCATGAGTGCTGCCGGATTTTCCAAGCCCTATACACAAGAGGCTTTCGATAAATATGATTCGGGACTGTATCCCAACGAATATTCCAATACTGACTGGATTGACGAAATATACAAAAGCCGGGCTTTTCAGACGGGGCATAATGTGAGTGCACGGGGTGGAAGCGAGAAAACCGGATTTTTTATGTCGTATGGTTTCCTGGATCAGGATGGGCTGGTTGTAGGTGACGGATATAGTTCAAAAAGACACAATGCGCGTATCAGTGTAAACACGGAGGTGTATGATCGTCTGAAACTGACCGGACAGATGAGCTATGTCGATTTCTATAAAAAGGACTTAGGTTATAGCGGCACATCAGGAGTATTCCGCCTGTCACAGCGTATGTCTCCGTTACTTCCCGTCATGTGGCAAATTCCTGACGAGAATGGCCGGATGGTAGATAGTGAGAACTGGTCGTACGGTTCGGTACGTAACCCCTTGCAGGTAGCTTATGAGTCGGGAATGGAAGAACGGAAAACACGTGTGCTCAATGGTATTTTCAATGCAGATCTCAAAATTATAGACGGACTGAACGTAGGTATGCAGTACTCTGCAAATATATATACCCGCCAGGTGGATGAGTTTAACCCGAAGATGTTGTCTTATTACTCGGACGGTAGCCCGTTGAAAGCAAATGAAGATGCCAAGGACTATATCTCACAAAGCCATCTCGACGTTATGACCCAAACGTTGCAATTCACCCTGAACTTTAATAAAACCATAGGGCGCCACGAGTTGGGAGCATTGATGGGATTTTCGCAAGAGTGGGAAAACAGAAGCACATTGGGTGCTACACGTGATAATGTGATGGTTGAGGATATTCACGTTATTAGTGCCGGAATGATTAATTTTATGAATAGCGGAACAAAAGACGAGTGGGCTTTACGTTCTTACTTTGGTCGTGTCAACTATGCTTTTGACGGTAAATACCTGTTTGAAGCTAACCTGCGTGCCGACGGAACTTCAAGATTTGCCAAGGGCAATCGTTGGGGATATTTTCCATCATTCTCGGCAGGATGGAACTTCTCACGTGAAAAATTCATGGAGTTCGCTACTTCGGTATTGAGCTCGGGTAAGCTGCGTGCTTCCTGGGGTGAGTTGGGAAATCAAAACATTCCCGGTAATTACTACCCCTACTTGTCACCTATCATAACAGAAGAGTCTTATCCTATCGGAGCTTCTAATACACCTGTTATGGGACTTTGGCAAAACAAAATCGGTAATCCCGACATCAAGTGGGAAACCATCCGCATGCTTAATTTCGGGGTAGACCTTAGTTTTTTGAACAATAGACTGAATGTGGACTTTGATTGGTATAAGAAAGAAAATATTGATGCATTGGTTCGTCCCGATGTTCCGGCTATTGTCGGGGTTTCCAGTAGTAACGTAGGTTATGTCAATCTTGGTAAGATTGATGTCAAAGGATGGGAACTTAATCTGTCATGGCGTGATAAGATTGGAAATGTAAATTACAATCTCGGGTTCAATCTGTCGGACGCCCGTAATAAGATTACCGATTTGGGTGGAACTCCGGAGTCGCTGACTAGTACGGCTTCCGGTTCGTATCGTCGGGTAGGTGATCCGATAGGTGCTTTCTATGGTTATCTGACTGATGGGCTGGCGCAAGTGTATGACTTCGAATCAGTGAATACAACTACAGGTAAGTACCAGAAACCAAAATTTCCTCTTGTTGCATCACAAAACGGCATTGTACAGCCCGGAGATATTAAGTATCGGGACATCAGTGGGCCTGACGGCGCTCCCGACGGGGTAATTGATGACTACGACAAAGTGGTGTTTGGCGAGAAAGAGCCCCATTACACCTATGCAATCAAGGGTGGTTTGGAATGGAAAGGCATTGATTTCAGTTTCTATTTGCAAGGCGTAGGCAAAGTTGCCGGTTACCTTGAGGATGAGGCTCGGCATGCGTTTATCAATGACTACTCAATCCCTAAAAAAGAGCATCTTGACAGATGGACGCCTATGAATCCAAATGCTTCTTATCCCAGACTTTATCAGTCGCAGGAGCACAACAGGCTCTTCAGTGACTACTGGAAAGAGGATGCATCGTACTTGCGCCTGAAGAATATTCAGATAGGTTATCGTTTTCCTGCCCGGATGGTGGCACCTCTTGGCATTAATAGTCTTAGAGTATATGCTTCGGCAGATAACTTGTTTACTAAAACCGATTACTTCGGGGCTTATGACCCTGAAGTGAGGACCACCAGCGGAGATGTCTATCCGCAAGTAAAAACCTATGTTTTTGGATTATCAATAACATTCTAACCTATTAAACGACTATAAAGATGAAATACTCAAAATACTTTTTAATCATTGCTTTATTTGGTATAGTTACCTCATGTAGCGATTTCCTGGATAGAACGAACCCTAACGAGCCGGACAATGTAACATTCTGGGTGAATGAAGATCAGCTTAAAAATGCCTTGCCTCCCTGTTACGAAGCTTTACAAAAAGACTATCTCGTGAATTGGAGCGAATCGACGGCCGAAACTGTTATGTGGGGGAATATTACTAGTGGACTAAGTAAGGTTTCGGGAGGCAAGCACTCTTATACTGACGGCTTCCCCTTCACTACCTATTGGACAGGAGCGTATAGCTATATTTATCGCTGCAATAATTTTCTGGACAACTATAATAAAGCGCAGGTAGCTCAAAATAAGAAGGACGTTTATGCCGCAGAAGTAAAAACCATCCGGGCGCTTATGTACTTTTACCTCACGGTGTTTTGGGGTGATGTACCTTGGGTAGGAGAAGTCATCCAGCCCGAAGATGCATATATCGAACGTACTCCCAGAGAGAAAGTCATTGACCAGCTCGTCGAGGATTTGAAATGGGCGGCAGAGCGCATGCCTGAAGAAAGGTATACGGGCGATAAACTGGGAAGGCTTGACCGCTGGGGCGCTTTAGCCATATTGGCACGTATTGCCTTGCAAAACGAAAGATGGGAACTGGCTGCAAAAACGAGTGAATATATCATCGAAAACAGTCCCTATGGTCTGTATGAATATGAAAAACTATTTCATCACGAAGGGGATGTCGAGAATGATCCGAAAAATATCGAAGCTATCGTATATAGTCTTTTTGTACCTGAAATCCGTACACAAAGTCTGCCTAATGAAACTTGCAGTCCAACAGATTATATACGCCTCAATCCAACGAAGTCGTTAGTGGATGCTTATCTGTGTACAGACGGTAAACCGGCAAAAACCGGATTGGAATATTATAAAAAGACCGGTGTGCAGACCTCATCGTTATACAAGTCGCCTGAAGAGCATTATGTGGATTACTTCCAGAACAGAGATCCTAGAATGAAGATGACTTTATATGCTCCGGGTGACAAATGGCCGGGAGGAGATGACGGTGATCCTGATACGGATAAGGCCAACGAGATATTTAATCTGCCTCGTTTTGCTTCATTGCAAGATAATAACCGTGTGGGGGCAAATAGCCGTACAGGTTTCTATCTGAAAAAGTATAACGATATTGATTTGGCCGGCTCAAGTGTGGGTGGACATGGGAATCTCAATGTCATCCGCTTTGCCGAAATCTTGCTGATTTATGCCGAAGCCACTTTCGAACTACAAGGCAAGAAACTGACACAAACACAGATTGATTACTCCATCAACAGGCTTAGAGATCGTGTGAATATGCATCGTATGAACCTTGACGAACTTAGCGCATGGGGGATGGATCTCGAAACCGAATTGAGAAGAGAACGTCGCATTGAGTTGGCAGGTGAAGGAACAAGATACGCCGATGTGATGCGCTGGCGTGAAGGCGAACTTCGCTTTGGACGTGCCATCACCGGTCCCAGCCTGAAAGTTTGTATGAATGATTTGGGTGCCAACCCGTATCCCGATACCGGAGTAGATGAGTTTGGTGATGTTATCTACGAAAAGTCTACCGCGGAAGGCGGCGCGCGTTACTTCGACGCAACGAAACATTATTTGTGGCCCGTGCCTAATCCCGAGCGTCAGAAGAACCCTCTGTTAGGACAAAATCCGGGCTGGGAAAAGTAATCATTTAAAAATAGAAATCATGTATTCAATGAAGAAATATTTATTATTGTTTTTATGCCTGACTTTGGGTGTTGCCTATGCGCAAGATACTCTACGGGTGCGGGTAATGACCTATAATTTAAGATTTGGCGAACTGGCATCTTTAGAGGAACTTGCTCATCACATCAAATCCTTCAAGCCTGATTTTGTGGCGCTTCAGGAAGTGGATAGCAAAACAGACCGTAAGCGTACCCCGCATCAGAAGGGGAAGGATTTTATATCCGAACTTGCCTATCATACAGGGATGTTTGGGCTTTACGGAAAAACGATTGACTATTCTACCGGTTATTACGGTATTGGGATGTTAAGTAAATATCCATATATTTCTGTCCAAAAGATAATGCTGCCCCATCCGGTCAAAGAGCATGAGAGACGGACCATGCTGGAGGGATTATTCGAAATGGGTAATGATACCATTGTTTTTACCTCTACGCATCTGGACGTCAACTCTCAAGAAACAAGGGCGGAGCAAATAAAATTTATTACCGGGCATTTCAAAAATTATAAATATCCTGTAATTTTGGGAGGTGATTTCAACGCGCGTCATTACTCCGAGGCAATACGTGGTATGGATAGCTGGTTTGCTGCAAGCAACGATGATTTTGGAATGCCGGCATGGAAACCTGTGATTAAGATTGATTACTTGTTTGCTTACCCGCAAAAAGGATGGCGTGTGATTAGCACACAAACTGTTCAGTCGCTTTTGTCAGACCATTTACCGATTATTACGGAACTGGAATATGTGAAAGAAGCATCGAAGAAAAAATATTGATACTCACTTATAACATTTATGATTTTCTATGATACATACAATAATCAAGTATTTACTGATTTCAGCAACGCTTTTTTTCTGCTCATGCCACAAGCCTAAGACGGATATTATCACCCCCGCCAAACAGTTAATAGAACGTCAGATTGGGGAAAGAGCACAGTCTATCCACTTTGAATATATCGAACCATCCGACGGTAAAGATATATTCGAAGTGATAGCAAGCGACGGCCGGCTTACCCTAAGGGGAAGTAGCTCCGTTGCTATCTGTTACGCTTTTCATACGTACATGAAAGAGGCCTGCAAGAGTATGAAAACATGGAGCGGTGAACATATAACGTCGGTGATGCCGTGGCCCGATTATGAATTGTATGTACAGGTGTCCCCTTATGAGTTGCGCTATTTCCTTAATGTTTGTACATTCGGCTACACTACTCCTTACTGGGACTGGGAGCGTTGGGAAAAGGAAATTGACAGGATGGCTCTTTATGGTGTAAATATGCCCTTGGCTACCGTGGCCAGCGAAGCCATTGCGGAACGGGTATGGCTGCGTATGGGATTGAACAAAGAAGAAATCCGTGAGTTTTTCACTGCCCCTGCACACCTTCCCTGGCATCGCATGGGCAATCTGAACAAGTGGGACGGTCCCTTATCTGATGCATGGCAACAGAACCAAATCGCTTTGCAGCATCAAATCCTGACCCGTATGCGCGAGTTGGGTATGCAGCCCATAGCACCCGCGTTTGCAGGTTTCGTGCCGGAAGCATTCGCACAGAAACATCCCGACACACAATTCCGGCACATGCGGTGGGGTGGTTTTGATGAAGAGTACAACGCCTATGTATTGCCACCGGATTCACCTTTTTTCGAAGAGATAGGCAAACTGTTTGTCGAAGAGTGGGAAAAAGAGTTTGGAGAAAATACGTATTATCTCTCGGATAGTTTTAATGAGATGGAGCTGCCTATCGATAAGGAAGATAAAGAAGCGAAATATAAGTTATTGGCCGAGTATGGAGAAACGATCTATAAATCAATTACAGCCGGAAACCCGGATGCCGTTTGGGTTACACAGGGATGGACATTCGGATATCAACATTCATTCTGGGATAAAGAATCGCTTAAAGCCTTGTTAAGCAATGTGCCTGATGATAAAATGATTATCATTGATTTGGGCAATGATTATCCGAAATGGGTGTGGAACACCGAACAAACATGGAAAGTACATGATGGATTTTACGGAAAGAAATGGATATTCAGCTATGTACCCAACTTTGGCGGGAAAAACACCATGACAGGAGACTTGGACATGTATGCTAGTTCCTCGGTCAAAGCGTTACGTGCCGCAAATAAAGGTAACTTGATTGGGTTCGGTTCTGCCCCTGAAGGACTCGAAAACAATGAGGTTGTTTACGAACTGTTAGCCGATATGGGATGGTCATCAGATAGTATCGACCTGGACGATTGGATGAAGATATACTGTGAGGCCCGTTATGGGGGATATCCCGATGCCATGGAGGAAGCTTGGAAACTTTTTCGGAAAACAGCATATAGTTCTTTATATTCATACCCCCGTTTTACCTGGCAAACCGTAATACCCGATCAACGGCGGATCAGTAAAATCGACCTTAGTGATGATTACTTGCAGGCTATACGTTTGTATGCTAGTTGCGCTGACGAACTGAAAAACTCTGAATTATACAGAAACGACCTCATAGAGTTTGTTTCGTATTATGTAGCAGCTAAAGCTGAAAATTTTTATAAGCAGGCCTTGAAAGATGATTCGGAGAATCGTGTTCTCGCAGCGCAACGTAATCTGCAACAAACTGTTGATTTGTTGATGGACGTTGACAGACTGTTGGCTTCTCATCCTTTATATCGATTAGAAGAATGGGTGGAACTTGCGCGCAATAGCGGAACAACTCTTCAGGAAAAAGATGCTTATGAAGCAAATGCCAAACGCTTGATTACAAGTTGGGGTGGTATTCAGGAAGATTATGCTGCCCGTTTCTGGAGCGGGCTGATTAAAGACTACTATATCCCTCGTATACAGCTCTATTTTACAAAAGACCGGAATAAAATCCGAGAATGGGAGGAGCAATGGATTACATCTCCCTGGAGCAACAGTACGACTCCGTTTGATGACCCGGTCAAGGCTGCATTGAGTTTAATAGAGAAAACAAATAAGTGATAGCTTTTATGAAAAAGATTGTATTGGCATTCGACTCGTTTAAAGGTTCGGTCGGTTCTTTCGAGATAGCGAAAGCTGCCGAAAAAGCGGTTCAGGAGGAATTACCCGACTGTCAGATTATACGTTTCCCCATAGCTGATGGCGGCGAAGGGACTACAGAAGCTCTATGCTCTGCCCTTCATGCTCAAACGGTGTCATGTCAGGTGCATGATCCATTCATGAAGCCAATTGAAGTATCGTATGGCATCGTAAACAATGGTGCGATGGCTATTATCGAAATGGCCTCGGCCTGCGGTCTGCCATTGATTGATTCAAGCCGGAGAAATCCCATGAAGACTACGACTTATGGAGTTGGAGAAATGGTTGCTGACGCATTAAAACGCGGGTGTCGGGAATTCATTATCGGGATCGGCGGAAGTGCTACGAATGATGCGGGAATAGGTATGCTGAAGGCTTTAGGTGCACGCTTTTTAGATAGCGGAAACGGTGAGTTGGAGCCTGTCGGCGAAAATCTGATAAAAGTTCATCAAATAGATATTTCCCAATTAAATCCGGCATTGAAGGAAAGTCATTTTACGATCGCCTGTGATGTTAGTAATCCATTTTTTGGAGAAGAGGGTGCGGCCTATGTATATGCTCCCCAAAAAGGGGCAAATAGTTTGCAAGTGATAGAGTTGGACAATGGGTTGCGGCATTATGCACAGGTGATAAAGGAATATACAAATATGGATATATCACAGCTTCCCGGTGCTGGAGCAGCCGGAGGAATGGGAGGCGGCTTGCTTCCGTTTTTGAATGCAGAATTGCAATCCGGAATAGAAGTTATATTGAAAACGCTTCGTTTCGAGGAGGTCGTCCGACAGGCAGACCTGATACTGACCGGAGAGGGGAAACTGGATCGCCAGACTGGTATGGGAAAGGCGTTGGACGGAATTTTACGTGTCGGTGAGAAATGTCAGGTTCCGGTGATAGCGTTGGGGGGAGCGGTCGAAGCCACCGAAGCGCTTAATAGGATGGGGTTTACTGCCGTACTGCCTATTCAACCTTTCCCGGTAACACTTGAAGAGGCGATGCAATCGGAGTTTACGAAAGAAAACATAGAGAGAACGGTGCGACAGGTGGTGAGAATCATAAAACAATTTACTAAATAATACTCAATGACAGCGATAGGCGCATTAATCGGGCTTTCATTATCCATACTGTTAATCATAAGAAAGCTTTCTCCGACATACAGTCTGATTATCGGAGCGATAGTCGGAGGGTTGTTGGGAGGACTATCTTTAAATGAGACCGTTACGGTGATGACCGAAGGGGTGAAAGAGGTCACCCCGGCGGTATTGCGGATTCTGACAGCCGGAGTCTTGTCAGGCATATTAATACAAACCGGGGCTACCACGGTCATCTCCAATGCGATTATAAACAAAATGGGTGAAAAACGGGTATTTATGGCATTGGCACTCGCAACGATGTTGCTTTGTACGGTAGGCGTATTTATTGATGTGGCTGTGATAACCGTTGCGCCGGTGGCTCTTTCGATAGGCAAGCGTCTGAACTTGTCTCCATCTGTGTTACTTATAGCTATGATCGGGGGAGGTAAGTGTGGAAATATCATATCACCTAACCCGAACACTATTATAGCAGCCGGAAATTTTAATGCGGATTTATCGTCTGTAATGTTTGCCAATATTTTACCGGCAGTGATCGGTTTGTTTTTCACTGTTTTTGTTATTGTCCGTCTGATGCCTCAATCGGTAAAAAACAAAAAAACGATGATGCAAACAGAGGATAAAGAGGAAGAGAGAAATCTGCCTTCGTTAAGAACCAGTCTGATTGCTCCTGTTGTTACGATTGTTTTATTGGCATTACGTCCTGCGGCAGGAATCAATATTGATCCTTTGATAGCTTTGCCGGTAGGTGGCTTATGTGGTGCTATCTGTATGAAACAATGGAAAAACATTCTTCCGAGTATAGAATATGGACTGCAAAAGATGTCTGTGGTAGCTATTCTGTTGATAGGAACCGGGACTATTGCCGGTATCATAAAGAACTCTTCTTTGAAAGACTGGATTCTTACAGGATTAGATCATGCTCATATTAGTGATGCATTGATTGCTCCTATATCAGGCGCGTTGATGTCGGCGGCTACCGCATCGACAACAGCCGGAGCGACACTGGCTTCTTCTTCGTTTGCTGAAACGATATTGGCTATAGGCATTTCTGCGGTTTGGGGAGCGGCTATGATTAATTCCGGAGCTACAGTTCTTGACCATTTGCCACATGGTTCGTTCTTTCATGCGACAGGAGGCGTATGCGAACTCAATTTTAAGGAACGTCTGAAGCTGATACCTTATGAATCGCTTATAGGGATAGTGTTAGCTGCCGGAACGACTATTTTATATATAATAAGTAATTAAAAGAATCAAATATTATGAATCCGAACAAACGGTTACTTTCGCTTGATGTACTTCGGGGTATTACTGTTGCCGGGATGATCTTGGTCAACAATACAGGAAAGTGCGGGTATAACTTTGCCGCTTTTGCACACGCCAAGTGGGATGGCTTTTCGCCGGCCGATCTGGTATTCCCGATGTTTATGTTCCTGATGGGTATTTCGACCTACATCTCTTTGTGTAAGTATAACTTTCAGTGTCGACCGGCCATTGCGAAAATCATAAAAAGAAGTCTCTTATTAATATTTATTGGTCTGGTTATGGAGTGGTTCATAACAGCAATAGATAGTGGTAACTATTTTGATTTGAGTCAGCTCCGGTTGATGGGAGTTATGCAACGGCTTGGGATTTGTTATGGTATTACAGCCTTATTGGCCGTAACAATACCACATAAGCGTTTTATGCCATTAGCTATTATCTTGCTGGTTGTCTACTTTATTTTTCAGTTATTTGGAAACGGATTTGAGAAAAGTGCGGATAATATCGTCGGCATGATTGATTCGGCTATTTTAGGATCTAACCACATGTATCTTCAGGGCCGCCAGTTTGTCGATCCCGAGGGGATACTTAGTACGATTCCCGCTGTGTCTCAAGTGATGATCGGTTTTGTTTGCGGAAAGATAATCATCGACATTAAAGATAATGAACGTCGGATGCTGAATCTATTTCTTATAGGTACCACGCTGTTGTTTGTCGGCTATTTGTTAAGCTATGCCTGTCCTTTGAATAAGCGTTTGTGGTCTCCTTCGTTCGTTTTGCTCACTTGTGGGATTGCGGCATTGTCATTGGCATTGCTGCTCTATATCATTGATGTGAAGCAGAATAAAAAGTGGTTTTCGTTTTTCGAAGCATTTGGAGCGAATCCGCTTGTAATTTATGTGTTTAGCTGCATAGCCGGAGGATTGCTTGTGCATTGGCATATCCATACGGCCGTATTCAATAATTTGCTTAACCCGTTATTCGGAAATTACTTCGGTTCATTTATGTACGGTGTATTTTTCCTGTTGTTCAATGGGCTGTTGGGATATGTTTTGTTAAAAAGAAAAATCTATATAAAATTATAAATCAGGATGAAAAGAAAAAGTGTATACACGTGTCTGGTTATGCTGTTTATGTCGTTGGTTCTTCAGGCTAAAGACAAAGACGTAGCTGTTGCGGAAGCATTATTGAAACGTTTGCTTCCGTCATACATCGAGAGTTTTCAGTTTCAAAAGTTAAAAGGAGAAAAAGACTGCTTTACGATAGAGTCTGTAAAAGATAAAATTGTAATTGGCGGAAACAATGCCAATTCAATGGCGATGGGACTGAACCATTACTTGAAATATTACTGTCTCACTACAGTGTCATGGTATGCGGATATAGCCGTTGAAATTCCTGAAGAATTGCCGATGGTTGGTGAGAAGGTCGTTTCGGAAGCGAGAGTGGATACTCGCTTTTTCCTGAATTACTGCACGTATGGTTACACGATGCCTTGGTGGCAATGGAAAGAATGGGAACGTTTTATTGACTGGATGGCCCTTAATGGTATAAATATGCCTTTGGCAATTACCGGACAGGAAGCTGTGTGGTATAAAGTTTGGTCGAAAATGGGAATGTCGGACATCGAAATACGCTCTTACTTCACGGGACCGCCGTATCTGCCCTGGCATCGGATGGCTAACATAGATCGCTGGAACGGTCCGTTGCCGATGGAATGGCTGGAACACCAGGTAAGCTTGCAAAAAAAAATACTCGCACGTGAGCGTGAATTGAATATGAAGCCCGTATTACCAGCCTTCGCCGGACATGTACCTGCCGATTTAAAACGGATTTATCCCGAGGCTGATATTCAACATTTAGGCAAATGGGCAGGCTTTGCTGATGCATACCGTTGTAATTTTCTGAACCCTAACGATGCTCTGTTTGCGAAAATTCAGAAGCTATTTCTTGATGAACAAAAAAAACTTTTCGGAACCGATCATATTTATGGTTTAGATCCTTTCAATGAGGTTGACCCGCCCAGTTTCGAACCCGAATATTTGCGGAAGATAGCTTCGGATATGTACGCTACGTTGACGGCTGCCGATCCCAAAGCCCAATGGATGCAAATGACGTGGATGTTTTATTTTGATAAAGATAAATGGACTTCCGAGCGGATGAAGGCTTTGCTGACAGGAGTGCCACAGAATAAAATGATATTACTGGATTATCATTGTGAAAATGTTGAATTATGGAAAAGAACAGAGCATTTTCATGATCAGCCCTATATTTGGTGTTATCTGGGCAATTTCGGGGGAAACACGACTTTGACAGGTAACGTCAAAGAAAGTGGCGCACGACTTGAGAATGCTCTCATTAACGGTGGAGGCAACCTTAAAGGAATCGGCTCTACGCTGGAAGGGTTGGATGTGATGCAGTTTCCCTACGAATACATTCTTGAGAAAGCATGGAACCTGAATGTAGATGATAATAAATGGATTGAATGTCTGGCTGACAGACATGTGGGATGTGTGTCGCAGTCTGTGCGCGATGCTTGGAAACGATTATTCAATGACATTTATGTACAGGTGCCGCGCACATTGGGTACCTTACCCGGGTATCGCCCTGCATTGAATAAGAACAGTGAAAAACGGACAAGTAATGTGTACAGCAATGTTGAACTACTAGAGGTCTGGAGAAAATTGAATGAGGCATCTTCTGACTGGAGAGATGCTTTTCGCCTGGATTTGATTACTGTAGGCAGACAGGTGCTTGGAAACTACTTTCTTGATGTGAAAGTGGAGTTTGACAGGATGGTTGAAGCTAAAGATTATCAGGCTTTGAAAGCTTGCGGCGAGAAAATGAAGGAGATATTGAATGATTTGGATAAGCTGAATGCCTTTCATCCTTACTGTTCGCTGGATAAATGGATTGATGATGCGCGGAAGATGGGAGATTCTCCCCAGTTGAAAGACTATTATGAAAAGAATGCTCGCAACTTGATTACTACTTGGGGTGGAAGCCTGAACGATTATGCCAGTCGTTCGTGGGCAGGACTGATAAGTGATTATTATGCAAAGCGCTGGGAGGTGTATATCAATACATTCATCAAAGCGGTCGGGGAAGGTGTAGAGGTGGATCAGAAGCAACTTGAAGATGAATTAAAAGAAATAGAAGAAGGTTGGGTAAATGCAACTGATCGGAAGGATACTCGAAAAGATGTTCATTCAACAACTGACGGATTATTATCATTCTCCACCTTTTTATTCAGCAAATATCAAAGACTGGTGAAATAAATAAGAGGTCTGTTTCATTTGTTGTTCGCGAATCATGCTATATCAGAAAGAATTAATATATTTGAAAATAAGGACTTGATATAATAAGCTTTTTATTTTCATATTTAAAACGATTAAGATGTCCCAGAAATACTCACAGGATGAAGCCCAAGCTTTGGTTAAGGCTCTGAAAGAGGGGAACCAGCTGGCATTTAGTATTGTATACAAGACGTATGCAGCGCAGACCTTTTCTTTGGCATTTAAATATTTGCTGAATAAAGAATTGGCTGAAGATGCTGTGCAGAACTTATTCTTAAAACTCTGGCTGAAAAAAGAAGAAATCGACGAGACAAAACCCATAAACAGATACCTTTTTACAATGTTGAAGAACGATCTGCTCAATACGTTGAGAGACTCAAAGAAAAATATCTATTTACTTGAGGATTGCCTTTCAATGGTTTTGGAATTGGAAGACAATTCTCAAAACGAAAACCTTAAACAAGAACAAATGAACATCATACAGCAAGCTCTTGAACAACTTTCGCCGCAACGCCGCAAGGTTTTTGAAATGAAAGTTTCGGGAAAATACTCCAATCAGGAAATAGCCGATAAACTTAATCTTTCGATCAATACAATTAAATTTCAATATAGCCAATCTTTGAAGCAGATTCGCGCGACAGTGGGAGAGCTTAGCCTATTGTTGCTTTATTGTATGATGTAGTTTTATCACTTTTTGCTGATATGGAACGTTCTTTTGAATTAACACGGTTTAACGTAGTCTGTATAATACTTTTTTGTAACAGTGTGTATTACTAATAGATATTGAAATATGAAATCAAAAAAGAAACATACAAATCAGGACTTTGAAGTAGTTGACGGCATCGGGAAATATATGGATGACGACATTCAGAGGATAATAGAAGGCAAACAGCTCGAATTGGGCGACAGAGAATTGCCTCCTTTTGATGAATATCGTATTTATAAGAATATTCAGGAAGCCGTGATGCGGGAAGAAAAACGAAAGAACAGGAGAATCAGGATGCCATTGTTCTTTAAGTGGACGGTGGCCTGTGCAATTGTTTTGCTAGTGATAGGTGTAGGATATAATTTCTATCAAAGTCGTAGTGAGGCAAACCTTGTTTATCGGGAGGTCTGTGCTGTAAGGGGTGAAAAGCTACTCGTATTACTTCCTGATGGTAGCCGGGTGTGGTTAAATGCCGATTCTAAATTGACCTATCCGGAACAGTTTGCAAAATACAACAGGAATGTTACGCTGGAAGGAGAGGCTTATTTTGAGATAGCAGAAAACAAGAAATCCCCTTTTCAGGTGCTTGCCGAGAATGTGAAAATACAAGTGACGGGAACGTGTTTCAATGTAAAAGCATACGCTTCGGATAAGGTAATCAAAACTACACTCGACGAAGGAAGTATAAATATCGGGCATGTGCAAAGCCGCAGGCCTATGCAGCAAATGCTTCCCGGACAAACTGCAGTTTATGAAAAAAGGAGTAATGTAATAAAAATAAAAACTGATAGATATCACGATGATGCTTCGAGTTGGAAAAGCAACCGGCTTATTTTCAGAAATGCATCATTGAAAGAGGTGCTTACAACACTCTCGCGGCATTTTGATATAGAGATTACAGTTAAAAACGAAAAGATTGCTTCGTTTACGTACGACTTCGTTTGTAAAGGGAACGATTTGAACTATGTGTTGGAGGTGATGCAATCCATAACACCGGTTAGCTTTAAAAAAATATCAGAATATACATATACTGTTGAATAAGTAAACTTAATCTAATAACAAAAACAAATTTATGAAAGCACTTTTAAAGCCCATTGTATGGGTATGCCTTTTCTTTTTTGCGTATCAAAGTACGTATGCACAGGCTCTTAAAATAATGAGCTATAATTGCCGGATGTCCGGGGAAATGACCGGTTACTCGGTGAAGGAGTATGCTGTATTTATCAGGAAATACAATCCGGATGTTGTAATGTTGCAAGAGATAGATTACAACACAAAAAGGAATAAAAATCAGGATTTCACCACTCAATTGGCTGCGGAGTTGGGATTGTTTTCCGTATTCGGGAAAGCGATGGATACTGGTGGTGGAGAATATGGAGTAGCTATCCTTTCAAAATATCCTTTTGTTTATATCAATAACAAAAATTTTGAAGGTATAGACGGAGCCAAAGAACCCCGGACGCTATTATATGTAGATATTCAGGAACCGGGAACTTCAGACGTAATCAGGATAGGAACGACTCACTTGGATCATTCGACAGACCTGATAAGGAGCGCAATGGCCGAACAGATTAATGAGCGGATTGGTACGGGAGATACCCCGACACTGCTAGGGGGAGATTTTAATGCCCGGACCGACTCTAATGTGATTTGTGAGGTAATGAAGAACTGGCAGAGAATCTGTGATGATACATTCACCTATCCGGCAGATCAGCCGACAATCAAGATTGATTATATATTCGGACTTCCACAGAATAAGTGGAAAGTGAAATCGTTTAAAGTTTTATCTAATCCGGAGGTTTCTGACCACAGGGCTTTGTTTGCTGAAGTTGAATTTGTAAAATGAATGAAATATGAAATCAAACTATCTATATCTGCTATTTATATGTGTCATCTCTTGCCTGTTCGTTTCATGTAGTGATGAGGATAACAAGGGAGAAGATATTCCGGAATGGAACCGGTTCAGAACAACTAACGTATTGGTTTATGCACACTTGTCAGAGCAAAATTTATTTAGCTCTTGTAGTTATAAAGAGGTGGCGTCATCTATCAGAAACACTGTTCATTCAGTGGCATTGCTGGACAGGACGAACGCTGTCTATGGGCAAACAGCAATCATAAATACGGGTACGGAGACTGCTAGAGAAAGTAAGAAAGTGCCGGTGTTTGTACCTGTCAGCTATAGTAACGGAGAGAAAAAGATAATCGGCAGTACTGTGCTTTTTCCTTCTACTATTTCCGAAATGACACAATATGTAGTAAAAAACGATTGCAGATATCTTGAAACAAAAACAAAAGCAGTGAACGGAGTAGATATGCTCTTCTGTTCTGTATCATTAAATAGTGAAGACCTGATAGCTCCGGCTGTCAACGTTTTCAAGAAAAAGGTAAACGAACAGACGGTTCTGGTAGGCACTGTTAAACGTGCGTTATTGCCTAATCTTGAGTCGGCAATTACTTCTAACTTAACTTCTGATACCTATTCTTTTGTAGAAGTGGAAAATAGAAATAGAGACTCCGAGTATTGTATATTTGTCCTGACTTCACACAAATGGGCTTTTAGGGGGGTAACCGAAACAAGTGTAAGCGGAGATTTACATTGTTTTCAATTACAAATCGAATCTTTAAAATAAAAAATGAACGGTCATGAAGCAATATATCAAAAATATAATGATCCTGATACTTGCCCTTCCATGGGGTTTGTTGTTGACAAATTGTAGTGATAGTGAGTCCGATTATTCGGACGACAACGCGTATCCGCCACCTACTGTAGAACTAACTTCTCCTTCCGAGATAGATGTGGTGGAGTATAACTCGACGGTGACTGTATCTGCCAGAAGTTTTTCAGCTGTGGGTATACATAGCATATATGCTACCTTGTTGAAGATGGATGAGAATGGAGAATATGAAGAGATAAACGCGACTGAACGTCAACGTTTAAAGATAGATACCTTGCAAACTGATATGACACTTGAATTTGACTTGAATGTCAAGGTCAACACGCGTGAAGCAGCCGGGATACTGGTAACATCAACGGACGTTTTGACAAAAACGGCACAAAAGGTAATACCTATTAAAAAGATAACCAAACTTCCATCCCAGATATTCACCGAACCATCAGATTTCCCTGTTTTAGTACCCGATGAAGAGGTTTCTCTGTCTGTAGTGATTCGTTCAGCTGTGGGCATTAAGTCTATAAAACATACGTTGTGTAATAAAGTACTGGGTGACCTGAAGGAATATACGACTATTCCGGTATCAGGCAATCCGTTGGAAATGGAATTTATCCTAAAAACTGTCGTAGACAATAAAGAGACCAATGGAATCAAGATTGTGGTAGAAGATATAGAGGGGTTGAAAGAGGAAAAGATTATCAATATCGAAGGTCTTGAGGGTGTTGACAATAATGTTGCGCTTGTTTTCAGCGATATCGAAATGGCACCCGAATGGGAACATTCAACAGAACCGGATCAACCTTATATTTTCTCCATAGAGGGAATAATGATACGGGGTGTGCAGAAACATGTATTAAGCTTGAAGGAAATTAAAGGATATGGCTCAAAGGCAAATAGCGTAGACTTTGCTTTCATCAATATATGGAGAAATCCGAGCTTTGTTGCCGTTAAAAACAGAGGTTTCTCTTATGTCAGTGCGTCAAGAATTAATGGAGGGCCGATAGGGAGAGCTTACGATGTGAATGACTGGATCAAACCGGCAGGTGTTGCTACCAACAAAACGTTGTTTACTCTTATACCTGATGATAAGGTTACTGATCTTGGTATTGATGTGATGATGGCGAACGCGGCTTCGGACGTCAAGACTTTTGAGGCGTTGAATGTATTGGAAAGTATAGCTAAAGGAGGTGCCGATATGTTAATGCAAAGAGTCAATGCGTCTGATGGATATCCGAATGATCCTTGTAGTTTGCAGATAAAAGACGGTTCTTATATTGCCTTTGTTACTGCGGCGGGCAAATATGGTGTCATTCATGTCATTGAAGCCGCAAATGATACCGATGCGTTAGTTGCCGGAGGATGTAAAATAGCTACTCCTACAGGAGTGGTAGGAAGCCAGGGGCCAGCCTACTCGGGAGCTGGCATAACTGGACTCACTTATGACGGTGTGGCATTACTTTACGGACGTATCTGTAAGTTGAAAATTGTGGTTCAGAAGTAAGGTTATTATAAATTAAGGAATAAAGAACAATACATTTATATTTTGATGTTAACTACCGCAACTTTTTTTGCTTGTGGCTTCTTTTTAACTTCACATTCTCCATTAGCTAATAAAAATTCGTTCCACCTAAGTTGAATATATGTTTTCACCTTAAAATAGAGAACATACATCCAACTTTAGTAGAACGAAAACTAAAATGTAGATTAAATAAATATTTATGAAAGAACAGGAAATAAACATAGCCTCATAACAGACAATCTTTTATAATCATCCATATGATAAGTTTAGCTTAAATTCACAGTACTTATTTTGCTTTTTTCTTTTTCTTCGCGTTATCCTTCTTACGCATATCCTGATACTTCTTATATTGTTCATCGGTCAGAATGCTTTTTATTTTAGCATCGACTTCCTTCTTTTTCTTTTGCATTTCTTCTCGTGAAGGTTTTTCATCCGATTTATTTTTTGCAGGTTTCATCTCTTCCATTGCAGCTTTAAAATCTTTGGCCTGCTTTTCATTCAGTCCCAAATCGGTAACCATTTTTTCTATGCGTTTCTCTCTATCAGCTTTTCCTTTCTGATGATTTTGAGCCATACATACAGTTGAGCCAATCAATAGTGCAACTGCCAAACTTAAAATTTGCTTTCTCATAATTCTAAATATCATATTAAGTGAGTAATGTATGTTAGACCTCACAAAAGCTTGAAAGTTAATTCTACGATGAAAAGAAAATCTGCTTTTTTACATTATTTATTGTTTCTCCACATTATAAATATTCAGCCGGATATGAGTGTCATTCAATTATTTCCATTACTCTTCCCTACCTCCTCCTAGTGCCTGATACAGATTGATTATTCCTTGTATCTCCTGAAACCGGTTACTCACCTGTGTCAACTGTGCTGTCAGTAGAGTTTGCTGGGCGGTGAGGACTTCAAGATAAGTGGAATTTCCATGTTGCATAAGCAGCTGTGTGCTGGTAACAGCCGTTTGTAGAGAAGAGATCTGACGCTGGTAAAGATCGGATTTATCCCGGGCCGTTTGATTTTGCTTCAAAGCATTGTTCACTTCAGCACCGGCATTGAGTAGGGTCTGCGTGAAAGACAACTTCGCTTCTTCCTGTTGCGCTTTAGCAATTTTTAGACGGGCCATATTCTGCCCCTTATTAAATAAGGGCTGCGTAAGGGAGCCAACAGCTGACAGCAACAACTTACCCGGATTCATAACCACCTCACCTACTCCATTTGTCCACCCGGCAGAACCGCTGAGGGTGATGGATGGATAAAAGGCAGAGCGGGCCTCATTAGTCGTGTAAAAGGCTTGCACTAAAGCCAATTCTGATGATCTGACATCAGGACGATTAGCAAGAAGTTGTAAAGGGATACCTACGGATAAATCCTGTGGCAAAACCTGTCCGTCCAGTGTGCCACGACGGATAAATTGCGGAGTTTCTCCCAGCATCAGACAAAGACTGTTTTCCGCCTGCCTGATTTGTTCCTTTAGATCCAAAACAGTGGTACAGATGGAATAGTAGGTGGCTTCGGTTTGTGCCAAACCTGCTTCGTTACCTTGACCGGCATTTTTCAGAGCTTGCATAACGCGTACACTTTCTTTCCATTTTACTTCTGTTTCCTCGGAGATGGCCAATTGAGCATCCAGCATTAAAAGTGTGTAATAGGTATTCGCCAGATTGGCTATCAATTGTGTCTTAACAGCGAGTTCATATTCCTGACTTTGAATATAAAGAGCTTTAGCACGACGGTTGGCATTCGTCAGCCGACCGAAGATATCAATTTCCCAAGAGGAAGTAATAGGCAGGGAATAGCTCTGTCCAGCTTTCCCCTTATCGAAACTACTTACAGTGCCCTGCGGTGAAAAAGCGAATGAGGGCAGATAAGCCAGGCGGGCCGAACTAAGCGAAGCACGGGCTTCTTCCACTCGCCAGTGAGCGGACTGTAGATCAGTGTTATTCCGCAACCCCTGCTCAATGAGGGATTGCAGATGAGGATCGACGAACAATTGACGCCAATTCAACTTGGCAATATTATGAATTGTATCAGAAACCGTTTCCGCCGCCCCAAAAAGATCTTCGGGGACGGTCGTTGCCGGTTGATATTTTGTATAGATGCCGCAACTACTCAGCATGAGCGTCGTTATGGCAAGGGTGATGATATTTCTTTTCATCTCTTCTTATTCTCCAAATATTGTTTTCTTTCTTCATCGGCTTTCTCCACCTCTTCTTTTATCTGCCAGTCAGCAACAGTGGCATCAAACTGAATCGGTCGCACTTTCTCCTGTATTGCCTGGAAGACAATAAACATAGCCGGCACAATGAATAACAGTGCCAATGTACCCACCAGCATACCGCCTACCACACCCGTACCGAGTGAACTGTTTCCGTTGGCTCCTACGCCAGATGCTAACATCAGAGGTACCATACCGAAAATCATAGTCAGCGCTGTCATAAGAATAGGACGCAAACGATCTTTAGCAGCAATAAGCGCAGCAGACGTCAGACTCATACCGGCACGACGGCGCTCGGTAGCATATTCGGTGAGAAGAATAGCTGTTTTTGCCAACAGACCGATAAGCATGATAAGTCCCGTTTGCAGATAGATATTATTTTCCAATCCAAGCAATTTGGCAAAGAGGAAGCTACCCATCAATCCGGCCGGAACACTAAGCAGGACGGCAAACGGAACGAAGAAACTCTCATAAAGCGCACTCAATAGCAGATAAACCATCAATAGGCAGATAGCAAAGATCACGATGGTGGTATTACTCTGATTGCTCTCCTCTCGCGCCAGTCCGCCAAAATCGAAATCATAGTTGGCGGGAAGCACACGGGCAGCAGTTTCCTGTACGGCACGGATGGCTTCACCCGAACTGTACCCTTCGGCAGGCATGGCATTGAGTGCAATGGAGTTATACATATTAAAACGGTTCAGGCTCTCGGCTCCATATACTTTGGTCAGTGTGACGAACTGACTCAACGGTGCCATCTCTCCATTGCTCAAGCGGACAAAATGACGGTTGAGCGAAGCCTCATCCAAACGATAATTCGGATCAGCTTGCACCATCACACGATAGACGCGCGAAAAGCGGTTAAAGTTACTGACATAGCTACCTCCATAATATCCCCCCAAGGTAGAAAGTACCTCATCAGGCATGATTCCGGCACGCAGACACTTAGCAGCATCCACATCGACCTGCCACTGGGGATAGTTGATTTCGAAAGATGAAAAAGCCATTGCCAGTTCAGGCCGCTGATTCAACGAGTCGATAAACTGGCGAGTGATGCTGAAAAACTCTGTGAGATCACCTCCAGCCTTGTCCTGCATTTGGATATCGAGCGCATTACCCATATCATAACCAGGTATCATACCCGGAGCCATGGCAAAAACTGTGGCATCCTTGATATCTCCGGTACGGGCATAAATCTGTCCGATTACTGCCTGCACATGATCTTCTTCCTCCGGTCGTTCATCCCACGGAGTAAGGCGAACAAAGAAAATACCGGAAGAATTACCCGCACCACCCATTGACCAACCGGTCACTTTGAGTACCTGTTTCACCTGTGGGATTTGCTGAATACGTTCTTCTACACGGTTCATAATGCCATCGGTAGCATAGAGTGAGTTACCCGGCGCAGTGGATACGGCAACAAATACCAGTCCCTGATCTTCATCGGGCACAAGGCCTGTTTTGGTGCTGTTCATCAACAAGGCAAGGATTACGACTGTCCCGGCAACAAAGGCGCCTGTCAACCATTTGCGACGGATAAAGAAGAGAACTCCTTATTTTATACCGCTCTGACAATGATTCGAACGCAGTGTTGAACGCACGGCGGAAACGGGCTGCGAAGTTTTGCTTCTGTGTGCCGTCCTCATTGGTATAGGGTCGCAGAATCAAGGCGCAGAGGGCAGGACTTAGTGTCAATGCATTGATGGTAGAAATACCTACCGCCACAGCCATTGTCAGACCGAACTGCGTATAGAATGTACCCGAAGTCCCACTCATGAAAGACACCGGAATAAATACCGCCATAAACACCAGTGAAGTGGTAACGATAGCACCCGACAGTCCTTTCATTGCATCCACACTGGCCATATAGGGCGAACGGTAGCCGGAATCGAACTTGGATTGCACTGCCTCGACCACAATAATGGCATCATCCACCACTGTACCGATGACCAGCACTAATGCGAAAAGCGTAATCAAATTGATACTGAATCCTACCAACGCCATGAAAGCGAAAGTTCCGATAAGAGAAACAAAAATACCCACCAGCGGAATAAGTGTAGAACGAATATCCTGTAAGAAAACATATACCACAAGGATTACCAGCAGAATCGCTTCAATCAGTGTCTTCAATACCTCATGGATAGAGGCGAAGAGAAATTCGTTAGTACTCATCAGCTGGGTTATTTCCGCCCCTTTGGGGAGACGTTTGGAAGCGTCTGCCAGAAAAGCGTCAATCTCACGATTAATCTCTGTGGCATTAGAACCGGCAGTCTGATAAACCATACATGACACACCGGGTTTACCATTGAAACTACCTTGATAAGAATACGATTCTTGTCCGAGACTGATGTTGGCAATCTCTTTTAAACGAAGTACCTCACCATTCTTAGTGCTGCGGATCACGATCTCTCCAAATTCTTCGGGAGTCATCAATCGACCGCGGTATTTCATGGTATACGCTTTAGCTTCCTTGGAATTCTCACCAATAGAGCCTGTTGCAGCTTCAATGTTTTGTGAGGCCAGTGCGGCAGTCACATCGGAAGGAATCAGTTTGTACTGCGCCATGACGTCAGGTTTAAGCCATACACGCATGGAATAGACACCACCCATCACCTGCACATCTCCCACTCCGGAAATACGCAAGATAGCAGGTTTCAAATTAATATTGATATAGTTCGAGAGAAAGTTCTCGTCTAATGAGCTATCAGGACTATGCAAGGTAAATATCTGGAGCATACCGTTCTGTCGCTTGTTGACACTGACACCCACACGGGTCACTTCCGCAGGAAGTTGTCCGGCAGCTTTCGACACACGGTTCTGTACATTGACAGCGGCCATGTCCGGATTGGTACCTTGTTTAAAGTAAATGGTTATTTCGGCTGAACCGGCATTGGAAGCACTGGAAGTCATATAAGTCATATCTTCCACACCATTGATGGCTTCCTCCAACGGAGCGATGACACTCTTCTGCACCGTTTCAGCACTGGCACCGTCGTATGCAGTGTACACCTGAACGGTAGGAGGGGCAATATCGGGATATTGCTCCACGGGTAGGGTGAATAACCCGATAATCCCCACCACTACAATCACAATGGAAAGGACGGCGGAGAGCACGGGACGTTCTATAAATATTCGTAAGTTCATTGTTTCTTCAATTTTGAGTTAGTTACTTCTTCTTTGTTATCGGCATTCCATCCTGTAGCAATCCGACACCTTCTGTCACGATTTCATCCCCTATGGCAAGTCCGGTCGTCACGATGTAATCCTGTCCACCGTCCACACGTTCCACACTTACTTGGGTAGAATGCGTTTTACCATCCACTACCTTATAGACAAAGACCTTGTCCTGCACTTCGTAAGTTGCCGCACGAGGAATGATGATACCGTCCTTGTAGACCGATGGAACCACCACATTCCCCGAACTTCCACTATGTAGCAGTCCGTTCTTGTTGGGAAATGCAGCCCGTACACTGACGGTTCCTGTCGAAGCATCCACTACTCCGCTGATAGTTGCTATAATACCTTTTTCTTCGTAGGTAGTCCGGTCATTCAGCACCAGTTCGATGGCAGGCATCGACTGCAAAGCCTTCTCTTTAGAACCATATTGGCGAATGAGTCCTAAGAGTTGATTTTCCGTCATTGAGAAGTAAACATACATGTCCGAGTTGTCTGATACGGTAGTCAGTGGTTGTGCCATTCCGGCACTGACAAGCGTACCAACGCGATAGGGCAATGTGCCGATCACTCCATCCGAGGGACTTTTCACTTCGGTGTAGGAAAGATCATTGGCAGCACTCAACTCCTGCGCCTTGGCTTGTGCGCGTCCGGCTTTTGCCATCAACAGATTATTCTCGGCCGTTTTCAATTCATAAGCCGAAATGACGTTTTGAGTGAAGAGTTCTTTCTTGCTATCGTAGGTTAGTTGTGCCGTAGCCAATGTAGCATCGGCTGCTTCCATATTCGCCCGGGCTGTGGCCAAAGCTGCCTGATAAGGAACCTGGTCGATGATGAAAAGCACTTGTCCACGTTTCACCGCCTGTCCCTCGTTTACACACAATCGGGTGATGGTTCCCGTCACCTGCGGGAAGATAGCAATATCCTGCTTACCCTGGATAGCTGCCGGGTATTGGGTAGAAAGAGTTTTATTGACTGGTGCTACCTGCATCGTCGCATATTCCGGTACAGACTGCGAATATTCTCCTCCGTTCTTGCATCCGGCAAGAGTAAGGAGTATTGTCAGCATGAAGATTTGCCACATTTTGTTTGTTTCCATTTTCATAAAATTCAATGTATTATAGTGATTGATTAGTTTTCACAAGAGCGGTGCAAAAGTAGGTGTCAGCACCCTCTCCCGCAATGCAATTCTGATCAAAGCCGGATTTTTGGGGGACGAAACCGCAGAGATAAGTGGTGAAACGGAATGAACGGAGCCCAATATCTATTCTCCCAATATAAAGTTGTGATAAAGATGTAATGCTATTTGGTATTATTTACTACTTTTGCCCAAACAAAGAAAAGAGTCCATCCTAATAGATAGACTTGATTACGCCGTTATGATAAGAAAACGTATTTATCTCACAGCCGCAATATTCCTGCTTGTGGTAAGCTTTTCCGCTTACTACCTCTATCGTGTGAACCGCTCTGCACGCAGCCGCCTGGAGTATGCCAACGGTCTCATTGAAGTGAATCCGCGAAAAGCACTGGCAGATGTGGAACAAATAAACCGTACTTTCTTGAGCGAAAGGAATTACATGATGTGCGATTTAGTAAAAGCCGGTGCTCTCATCGGCATGCAGGAATATCTTGTGCCGGATTCGCTACTTAACATCGTCAGCCCTTACTTCAAATATAAAGCGGACTCACTACACCTGACTGAAATATATTACTACCGGGGCGAGATAGCCCGTCACTCTAATTTCCTGCTTGAAGCCGTAGAATATTTCACCCTCTGTACACAATACAACAACGATGTGTACGATCTTCGCGAACTGAACTTCTACCTCAACAACTTCAAAGGGCAGGTTTACCACACTAAACACATGATGAAAGAAGAGAAAGAGGCCAAACTCGCCGCCCTCTCTCTGGCCAAGGAGCTAAACAACCCCTCTCTCATTGCCGAAGCCTACTCTGAACTCACCCACTATTACGCCCGGACAAATGATGGTGATGAGAGTATCCCTCTGTTCAAAACTGCCTCTATGAAAGGTTACTCTGGCTCCTTGCAAGCCCGGTTGCTATTCCTCCTCAGTGAAAAATATGCCGACAAGCACATGCCTGACTCCGCTCGTATCTATGCGCTGCAAATCCCGCATTTATATCAGGACTCAGTCGACTATCTGCTCGGCAAGATACATTCCGATCTTCAACAAATCGATTCCGCTCGTTTTTACCTAAACCGAAGCAGTCAGAGCAACAACCCCTTCATCTGTCTGAAAGCCTATCGCCAGTTGACTGATCTGAATATACGTACCGGTTCTCTCAATGGTGTATCAGACTGCTTGGAAAGGCTGACGCACTATCAAGCACAGATAGACAGCATCGCTTATAACAAGGACCTCGCTCAAATTGAGAATATGGACAAACTTCGAAAAACGATCCGTGACTCCGAAGTCGCAGAGGCAGAATACTACCGGTACTGGGTCTTCTATTGCTGGATTATTGTCATTGCTTTTACCGTCATCCTCATTCTAATGTCTATCTCCATTGTTCTGCAAAAGAAGAAAAAAAATCTGCAACTGAAACGTCAGCAATCACGTCTTGATGCACTGAAGATGCAGATAGACCCGCATTTTATATTCAATAATCTTAGCATCCTGCTCGACCTAGTAGAGACGGGAGATGCCACAGCTCCCATCTACATCAAATGTCTCTCCAAAGTTTACCGGCATATCGTAGCTAATGTCGATAAAAACCTTTCATCCGTTGCTGATGAATTATCCAGTTTGGAGGCTTATATCTTCCTACTCAAAATACGTTTTGAGGATGCCATACAGGTAGAAATACAAGTACAGGACGCTATCCGCGAGAGACAGATCCCTCCCATTGTATTGCAGATGTTACTGGAAAATGCCATCAAGCACAATCAAGTGTCAGAAGAAGCACCGCTATTCATCCGTGTATATTCCGACGGGGATAAATTGGTAGTGGAAAACAACTGTAAACCTCTTACTCCGAACTCTTCCACCCACCACATCGGGCTGCGAAATATCAAAGAGCGGTATCAGCTCACAGGTGCTCCCGCCCCTGAAATCTATCAGGATGAACACATCTATCGTGTCACCCTTTCAACGCTTTAAACGAAATGATAAATTCCATGAAAGTTCTAATAATAGAAGACGAAAACCACAGTGCCGAACGCCTGCAACGCTACATCCGCACACTGCACCCTGATTACGAAATTTCCGGCATCACCAAGAGTATTGTCCAAAGTATAGATTTCCTCCAACGGAAGCAGCCGGATCTGATATTCTCCGACATCCGCCTACAGGATGGATTAAGTTTCGACATTTTCCGCCAAATAAAGATAGTCTCGCCCATCATTTTCACCACTGCCTATGACCAGTATGCTATACAGGCATTTAAATTCAATAGTATCGACTATTTGCTGAAACCCATCGACTCGGATGAATTGGAAGCGGCTATACAAAAAGCGACAGAAAGAATATCCCGCTCATCTCCTGTGACCACTGCTCCAAAGCTGGAACAGCTATTGGAATACCTGGGTGGGGCTGTCCCTACCCCTCATTATCGGGAAAGATTTTTGGTGTCTCGCAAAGATGAATATATCACTATCGAAGTCCAGAACGTCTGTTTCATCCACTCTCAACAGAACATAACCCGCCTTTATCTGACGGATGGCATTTCTGCTACCATTCCTTACACATTGGACCAACTGGAAAAGGAAATGAACCCTGCTTCTTTCTTCCGTGCAAACCGTCAGCATATGATACAAGTGAGACATATTAAGAAAGTCAGCAACTGGTTCAACTATAAATTAAAGGTAGAAATGAATGGGTATCCGCAGGAGGAAATTTTGATAAGTCGGGAGAAAGCTGCTACATTCAAGAAATGGCTGGACAAATAGCGACTGGCTTGCTCTAAATTTATTGATGACATCAATGATTTGCTGCAGTGTCCTACCCAAGACTTCATTCGCCTGAATTGGCTTCCGCTTGAGATTTTTTGGGGGGCTACCCATAAAAAATAGCTGAAAATCATATGATTAACAGCTATTTTAAGTACCCAGACCCGGGGTCGAACCGGGATGGAAGTGAATCCACTGGTGTTTGAGACCAGCGCGTCTACCGATTCCGCCATCTGGGCGCATACTTGATTTCTCAATTGCGGTGCAAAGATACGACATTATTTTGAATCCACAATAGTTTGGCAAAAAAAAGGAGAAAAAAATAATAAAACATATCTTAAACACTTCTCTATTCAGAGAATAAACCGTACATTAGCAGAAACTTTAAAATAGAGTCACTATCATGACAAACCAGGATAATTATTGCGTGATTATGGGTGGCGGCATCGGAAGCCGCTTCTGGCCGTTTAGCCGCAAAACATTGCCCAAACAATTCTTGGATTTCTTCGGAACGGGTCGTTCACTTTTACAGCAGACTTTTGACCGGTTCCAAAAGGTTATTCCAACAGAAAACATTTTCATCGTTACCAATGCAATGTATGCAGACTTAGTGAAAGAACAATTGCCTGAAGTGAGCGAAAACCAAATTCTGCTGGAACCTGCAAGACGAAATACTGCTCCATGTATAGCATGGGCTTCTTACCATATCCGGGCACTGAATCCAAATGCCAATATCGTAGTTGCACCTTCAGACCATTTAATATTAAAAGAGGATGAATTTCTTGCCGCTATCGAAAAAGGACTTGATTTTGTTTCACGCTCTGAAAAGCTACTGACATTAGGTATTAAACCCAATCGTCCGGAAACAGGATATGGATATATACAAATAGATGAACCCGCAGGAGGAAACTTCTACAAAGTAAAAACATTCACTGAAAAACCTGAATTGGAATTAGCTAAAGTATTCGTAGAAAGCGGAGAATTTTACTGGAATTCCGGCCTGTTTATGTGGAATGTAAATACAATCATCAAAGCAAGTGAAGACTTGTTGCCTGAATTAGCTTCCAAACTGGCACCGGGAAAAGATATTTATGCCACCGATAAGGAAAAAGCATTTATTGAAGAAAATTTCCCCGCATGTCCTAATGTATCCATCGACTTCGGTATTATGGAAAAAGCGGATAACGTGTATGTATCGTTAGGAGATTTTGGCTGGTCTGACCTTGGAACCTGGGGATCACTTTATGACTTATCGGAAAGAGACCTGGAAGGCAATGTTACTCTGAAATGCCATTCGCTTATTTATAATAGTAAAGATAATATGGTAGTACTTCCAAAAGGAAAACTGGCCGTAATTGATGGATTGGAAGGATATCTAATAGCAGAATCAGACAACGTTCTTTTAATCTGCCGCAAAGATGAAGAACATGCCATCCGTAAATATGTGAATGATGCCCAAATGCAACTGGGTGACGATTTCATTTAGCAGCGTATAATACTTAGCTGCTACAACAAAAGCCGGATAAGACAATAATATAAACGATGAACGGTGAACTCTCTGCAAACAATCATGCAGTTCGTTCACCGTTCATCGTTTATTATATCGAAAAACTTTGTGTGTCCTTAAACAATCACAGGCCTTAGATAATTTCTATTCCCTGCTCTTTACAAAGCTGTAATCCCAGATCCTTCAATCTGAACTTCTGAATCTTTCCACTACCTGTCATCGGGAATTCATTCACAAAGAAGATATATTTCGGAATCTTATAACGGGATATCTTATTTCTACAAAAATCACGAACATCAGCTTCCTGCATTTTCACACCTTCCTGCAAGATAATAAATGCTCCGACCGCCTCACCGTATTTCTTAGAAGGAATACCTGCCACCTGAACATCTTTCACTCCATCAAGTTTATAAAGAAACTCCTCTATTTCGCGCGGATAAATATTCTCGCCACCCCGGATTATCATATCTTTGATACGTCCGGTAATCCGGTAATTTCCATCTTCATCCTTGATACCTAAATCACCGGAATGCAAGAAATTGTTTTCATCAAGCACTTCTGCTGTTGCTTCCGGATTTTTATAATATCCTTTCATGGTGTTATATCCACGGTTGCACATCTCACCTTGTACGCCAACCGGACATTCTTCACCAGTTTCCGGGTCGATCACTTTTACTTCCGTAAATTCAAAATCACGTCCTACCGTATTACAACGTACATCAAACGGATCATCAATACGAGAAGCTGTCATACCCGGTGCAGTCTCTGTCAGTCCATACACACTGGTCACCTTCATATACATTTTCTCCTCCACTTGCTTCATCAGTTCAACAGGACATAGAGAACCTGCCATAATACCTGTACGAAGACAAGACATATCAAAGAGATCAAACATCGGATGATGCAACTCGGCAATAAACATAGTCGGTACGCCATAAAGAGCCGTGCAACGTTCTTTATGAATGGAAGCCAATACAATCAGCGGATCGAAACGTTCCACCATTACTTGCGTACAACCATGAGTCAGACAGTTCATGGTGGCCAATACCACTCCGAAACAATGGAATAACGGAACACAGCAGCAAAGTTTATCATCCGCCGTGAACTTCATGTGTTCACCAGTCAGAAATCCATTATTGGCAATATTATAATGTGTCAGCATTACTCCCTTCGGAAAACCGGTAGTTCCCGATGTATATTGCATATTCACCACATCGTGACAATCCACCTTGCTTTTGAGTTCGCTCAAACAGTCGTCTTCCACATTATTTCCCAATAACAGAATCTCCGCTGTATTATACATACCACGATGTTTCTCCTGTCCTACATACACTACATTTCTCATGTACGGAAAACGTTCACTCTTCAAATGTCCGCGTTCACAGGTTTTCAATTCGGGAAGCATTGTATAGGTCATCTGCACAAAGTCACTGTCCTTCTCGCCATTCACGATACAAAGCGTATGCATATCCGAGTTCTGGCAAAGATACTCCAACTCCGATTGTTTATAGTTCGTATTTACAGTAACATATACCGCACCGATCTTCGCACAAGCATACAACAATGTCAACCAATCGGGAACATTAGCCGCCCAGATACCCACATGGGTACCACGTTCCACACCAATGGCGATAAGCCCTTTCGCCATATCATCCACACGACGGTTCAACTGACTCCAGGTAAAACGGAGATTGCGGTCGGAATAAACGATATATTCCTTATCGGGAGTCTCTTCAGCCCAGTGCTCGAGCCACTGCCCCAAAGTACGATCAAATAATTGCATGTAATTATACTTAAGTCTTGGTTCCTACTATTTCATTAAATTGGCGTGTAAACTACTGCCAGGATTTTTGCAGCCTGCCCCTCGTAAGCATGTACATGATGAGGAACAATGGAATCATAATAAATGCTATCACCCTCTTCCAGCAAATAGGTATTCTTGCCGTAGCTGATTTCCATGATACCTTCCATAACCATGATAAATTCTTCCCCTTCATGAGAAGAAAGCACGAAGTCGGTATCTTCCGTTGGCATCACATCGATAATAAACGGCTCCATGTGACGATCCGCCTTTGACTTGGACAACGAGTGGTATTCCATGTGTTTGCGAGAATGAATCGCGTTATTGGAGAAACTTATCGCATCTTTGGCTTCTTTCTTACGACAAACCACCGGTCCGACTTCATCCTGATCGTCAAGGAAAGTCCCCAGACGTACTCCCAATACACGCGCAATTTTAATTAGCGGTGCAAGAGAAGGTATATCAATGTTATTCTCAATACGTTCAACCTGTTCGATAGCCAAACCCGAACGTTGTGCCAACTCTTCTATGCTTATTGATTTATCTTCGCGGAGGGCTTTAATTTTTTCGCCAACAATCTTACTTGTATCCATTTTGAAAGCATTTTAGTTATCAAAGGTGATAAATTATAATAATCAAGCTGCAAAAATAGCAAAATCTTTAGATGAACACAATTATAACCGAAGAAAATACGACTATCAGGAAGAAAAAGAAAAAACTAAAAAAGAGGTTGTGCCAACGTTTTGACACAACCTCTTTTATATTTTACAGTTCTGCTATATTTTCTTTTGGCTATGCTG